>NZ_JAQVEJ010000124.1 GCF_028698005.1 Hydrogenophaga sp. | reverse complement strand
CCGATCTTGTACTCGGGGTCGGCCAGCATCTCGTTGAGCTGGGCGATCCAGCCGACGGTGCGGGCCAGCGCGAAGATGCCGGTGAACAGGCTGACCGGGATGCCGATGGCGCGCTGCACGATACCGGAGTAGAAGTCGACGTTCGGGTACAGCTTGCGCTGCACAAAGTAGTCGTCCTCCAGGGCGATCTTTTCCAGCTTCTTGGCCAGGGCGAACAGCGGGTCGTTTTCCAGGCCCAGCTCGGCCAGCACTTCGTTGCAGGTTTCCTGCATCAGCTTGGCGCGCGGATCGTAGTTCTTGTACACGCGGTGGCCGAAGCCCATCAGCTTGACGCCGCTGTTCTTGTCCTTGACCTTTTCCATGAACTCGCCGACCTTGGCCACGCCGCCGCTGGCCTGGATCTCTTCGAGCATGTTCAGGCAGGCCTCGTTGGCGCCGCCGTGCGAGGGGCCCCACAGGCAGGCCACACCGGCCGCGATGGCGGCGAACGGGTTGGTGCCGGAGGAACCGCACAGGCGCACGGTGGAGGTGGAGGCGTTTTGCTCGTGGTCGGCGTGCAGGATGAAGATGCGGTCCAGCGCGCGCTCGAGCACCGGGTTGACCTTGTAGTCCTCGCAGGGCGTGCCGAACATCATGCGCAGGAAGTTGCCCGCGTAGGACAGGTCGTTGCGCGGATACATGTAGGGCTGGCCGATGCCGTACTTGTAGGCCATGGCCACCAGCGTCGGCATCTTGGCGATCAGTCGGATCGCCGCGATCTCGCGGTGGTGCGGGTTGTTGATGTCGGTGCTGTCGTGGTAGAAGGCCGACAGCGCGCCGACCAGGCCCGTCAGGACGGCCATCGGGTGGGCGTCACGGCGGAAACCGCGCAGGAAGAACTGCATCTGCTCGTTGACCATGGTGTGCTTGGTCACGAGCTGATGGAAGTCGGTGCGTTGCGACTCGCTGGGCAGCTCGCCGTTGAGCAGCAGGTAGCAGGTGTCGAGGTAGTCGCACTTGGTGGCCAGTTGCTCGATCGGGTAGCCGCGGTACAGCAGTTCGCCCTTGTCGCCGTCGATGTAGGTGATCGCCGACTGGCACGAAGCCGTGGACAGGAAGCCCGGGTCATAGGTGAACATGTCGGTCTGGGCGTACAGCTTGCGGATGTCGATGACATCCGGGCCAATGCTGCCGTGATAGACCGGCATCTCGACGCTGGGGCTGCCGTTGGAGAACGACAGGGTGGCTTTGTAATCGGCGAGTTTCATGTACGGATTCCTTCCGGGGGATGACTCAATGGGGGTGGCGGGCGGTGCGAAGCAGGCCCAGCACCTGCACGACGTCCGGGCTGGCCAGATTGCCTTCAGGGGACTTGCGGCCGAGCAACAGATCGAGCAGATCGTTGTCGGAGAGGTCCATCAGCACCTTGAGGGCGTTGGCTTGCCGGACAGTCAAGCCAGATTCGTGCCTGGCGAAGAAACACTCGATGAACAGGTCGTTCTCGAGCAGTCCACGGCGACACCGCCACTTGAGCTTGCTCAGTTCGCGCCCGTCGAGTGGCACGTCGGGGCTGGCCATGGAGGTGTCGTTCATGGGATTCAGGGCCTGGGAGCGGTCAGACCGCGCGACGGGCCATCAGTTCCTTGATCTTGCCGATCGCACGGGTCGGGTTCAGTCCCTTCGGGCAGACATCGACGCAGTTCATGATGGTGTGGCAACGGAACAGGCGGTAGGGGTCTTCGAGGTTGTCCAGGCGCGCGCTGGTGGCATCGTCGCGGCTGTCGGCGATGAACCGGTAGGCCTGCAGCAGGCCGGCGGGTCCGACGAACTTGTCGGGGTTCCACCAGAAGCTCGGGCAACTCGTGGAGCAACTGGCGCACAGGATGCACTCATACAGACCGTTGAGCTCTTCGCGCTCCTCGGGCGATTGCAGGCGCTCGCGCTCGGGCGCCGGTGAGTCGCTGATGAGGTAGGGCTTGATGCTGTGGTACTGCTTGAAGAACAGCGTCATGTCGACGATCAGGTCGCGCACCACCGGCAGGCCGGGCAGCGGCTTGAGCACGATGTCGCCCTTGAGGCTGTTCAGGTTGGTCAGGCAGGCGAGGCCATTCTTGCCATTGATGTTCATGGCGTCGGAGCCGCACACGCCCTCGCGGCAGGAGCGGCGGAACGACAGCGTGGGGTCGACGGCCTTGAGCTTGACCAGAGCGTCCAGCAACATGCGTTCGGTGCCGTCCAGCTCGACCTGGATGGTCTGCATGTAGGGCTTGGCATCCTTGTCCGGATCGTAGCGGTAGATCTTGAAAGTGCGTTGTGCCATTTCTCGGGTTCCTTTTTTTCGCGCGTTCCGGTCAGAAAGTACGGGGCTTCGGCGGCACGGTCTCGGCCGTCAGGGGCTTCGTGCGCACGGGCTTGTAGTCCAGGCGGTTGCCGTCCTTGTACCAGAGGGTGTGCTTCATCCACTCGGCGTCATTGCGGCCCAGCGGGCAGGTCGGGTGGTTGACGTCGTGCTCGTAGTCACGCACCAGGTGCGCGCCACGGCACTCCTTGCGGGCGGCGGCGCTTTCCATCGTGGCCTGGGCGACTTCCATCAGGTTCTCGACTTCCAGGGCCTCGATGCGGGCCATGTTGAAGACCTTGGAGTTGTCCTTCAGACCGATGTTGCCGATGCGCTCGCGCAAGGCGGCAATCTTCTTGACGCCTTCGTTCATCGACTCCTGGCTGCGGAACACACCGGCGTGTGCCTGCATGATGGCGCGCATGTCGTTGGCGATGTCCTGGCAGTATTCGCCGTTCTTGTTGCTGTCCAGGCGTGCCAGGCGTGCCAGCGTGGCGTCGGCTGCGTCGGCGGGCAGCGGCTTGGGCTCCTGCTGGGGATCGACGTTGGCGATGATGTGGTTGCCGGCGGCCTTGCCGAAGACCAGCAGGTCCAGCAGCGAGTTGGTGCCCAGGCGGTTGGCGCCGTGCACCGACACGCAGGAGCACTCGCCCACGGCGTACAGGCCGCCGACGGGGCGATCCTGACCGTTGACGTACTCCACCACCTGACCATGGATGTTGGTCGGGATGCCGCCCATCTGGTAGTGGATGGTGGGCACGACCGGGATCGGTTCCTTGGTGATGTCGACGTTGGCGAAGTTGTGACCGATCTCTTCCACGGAGGGCAGGCGCTTGCGGATGGTCTCGGCGCCGAGGTGGTCCAGCTTCATGTGGATGTAGTCCTTGTTGGGACCGCAGCCACGGCCTTCCAGGATTTCCTGGCCCATGCAGCGCGAGACGAAATCGCGCGGCGCCAGATCCTTCAGGGTGGGGGCATAGCGCTCCATGAAGCGCTCGCCCTGGCTGTTGAGCAGGATGGCGCCTTCACCGCGGCAGCCTTCGGTCAGCAGCACGCCCGCGCCGGCCACGCCGGTGGGGTGGAACTGCCAGAACTCCATGTCCTGCAGCGCGATGCCGGCACGCGCGGCCATGCCCAGGCCGTCGCCGGTGTTGATGAAGGCGTTCGTGGACGACTGGAAGATGCGACCGGCGCCGCCCGTGGCCAGCAGCACCGTCTTGGCCTGCAGCACGTAGGTGTCACCGGTTTCCATCTCGAGCGCGGTCACACCGACGACATCGCCGTCGGCGTCGCGGATCAGGTCCAGTGCCATCCACTCGACGAAGAAGGTGGTATGGGCCGACACATTGGCCTGGTACAGCGTGTGCAGCATGGCGTGGCCCGTGCGGTCGGCCGCGGCGCAGGCGCGTTGCACGGGCTTTTCGCCGTAGTTGGCGGTGTGACCACCGAACGGACGCTGGTAGATGGTGCCGTCCGGGTTGCGGTCGAACGGCATGCCGAAGTGCTCGAGTTCGTACACGACCTTCGGCGCCTCGCGGCACATGAACTCGATGGCGTCCTGGTCACCCAGCCAGTCGGAGCCCTTGACGGTGTCGTAGAAGTGGTATTCCCAGCTGTCCTCGCTCATGTTGCCCAGGGAGGCGGAGACGCCACCTTGTGCGGCCACCGTGTGCGAGCGGGTGGGGAAGACCTTGGACAGCACGGCGACCTTGAGGCCGGCGCGGGCCAGTTGCAGCGAGGCGCGCATGCCGGAGCCACCGGCACCGATGATGACAACGTCGAACTTGCGCTTGGAAAGAGATGCGTTGGTGGTCATGGGGTCAGAGCCTCCAGAGAACTTGGACAGCCCAGCCCAGGCAGGCAACGAGCCAGACGATGGTGAAGATGTGCAGTGCCAGGCGGGTGCCGGCGGGGCGGACGTAGTCCATCCAGATGTCGCGCACGCCGACCCAGATGTGGTAGGCAATGGCCAGGAAGCAGGCGAAGGTCAGGGCCTTCATCCACTGCGGTGCGAAGATGGCCGCCCAGCCTTCGTAGCCGAGGGGACCACTGACCAGCAGGACCTTGGCCAGGACGATCAGGGTGAACAGCGCGAACAGGGCGCCGGTGACGCGCTGGGCCAGCCAGTCGCGCAGGCCGTAGTGCGCGCCGCTGACGAGACGCTTGGAACCGTAATTGACGGACATGGGTATGTTTCCTTCCGACGCGGGGGGATCAGTACAGGCCGAACAGCTTGGCGCCGAGGATCAGCGTCAGGCCGATGCTCACAACCAGTGTGGCAATGGCAGAGGATTTGCCAAATTCCTTGCTCACTGCCTTGTGGTTCACGTCCAGCAGCAGGAAGCGCAGGCCGGCGAAGAGGTGATGCAGATAGGACCAGATGAGGACCAGCACCACCAGCTTGACGAACCAGCCCGGCGCGAAGCCGATGCCGGCGCTGAAGGCCGACTGGAACACCTCGTGGGAGATCTCGGAAGACACCGAGGTGTCGAACAGCCAGACGATCAGAGGCAGGAGAAGGAACATGAGCAGCCCGCTGATGCGGTGCATGCCGGAGACGAGCGCGGCCATTGGCCAGCGATACGACGGCAGATCCTTGAACGCATGGATGTTGCGGTACTCGGGCCGCTTTCGGGTCAGTTCAGACATAGTGGGGCTTTCTTCCGGTGTGCGGAGGCAGGGTGGGAAGGGTGTAACTCGTTGGTAACTCGAGCCACGGGCCGGCAAATTCTATTGCAATGCACCATGCTCCGGACCGACTCTGCACAGAATCTTCGGACATGGGCGCCCGTGGAAGGGGGAAATGGGGTCTTTTTCCTTAGCTCAGATCGTTGTGATAATGCCGCGATTCCGTGCGGTACAGACCGCGGCGCAGTTCCATGGGGACGTCGTTGTAGGTGTAGGCCAGTCGCTCGACACTCAGCAGGGGGTGCCCGACTGGCACACCGAGCAAGGCGGCCGCGGCGGCGTCGGCGGCCACGGCTTTGAGTTTTTCCACCGCGCGCACCATGCGCACACCGAACTCGGTTTCGAACAGGGCGTACATCGGCCCCTTGTTGGTGGCCAGCGTTTCCTGGGTCAGACCCCTGAAGGAGGACCCGGGCAGCCACAGGTCTTCGAGGATGGCCGGGCTGCCCGCGAACGAGAGCACGCGTCGCGCCTGCAGCACCGGGTCTCCGGTGCGCAGATTGAGCTGACGCGCGATTTCGGCCGGCGCGCGCAGGCGCCGGCATTCGATGATGTCGCGCTCGGCCGGACCCTGCGAGGCCAGCGTGCCCTGGTCGGGCAGCAGCCGCAGGAAGCGGTACTGGATGTGCTGCTCGGCGTGGGTGGCCACGAAGGTGCCTTTGCCCTGGCGCCGCACGAGCAGGTTGTCCGCCGCCAGTGCATCGATGGCCTTGCGCACGGTGCCCTGGCTGACGCGGTAGCGCGCCGCCAGTTCCAGTTCGCTGGGGATCATGTCGCCGGGCTTCCATTCGCCGGCCTGGAGGCTGCGCAGGATCAGGGTCTTGATCTGCTGGTACAGCGGGCTGAAGGCCGGCGTCACCGACGGGGCGGCCACGCCTTCGCCGCCGGCCAGGGCGTCGGAGGCGGTGAGGCTGTCGAGGGCCGCCTGTTCTGCGGGGTTGGAGGTGTTGTGGGACATGGTCATGGGCCCGCGGACCGGCCGCGCGCGTCCGTCATCCACGTTGGTTCCAATCATATCTTATATAAGACATAAGACAAATTGACTGGGTGGTTACAGGACGGGTACACTTGCAGGTTGATCTGGCTGCTGTCATTCGGGGATAACCCGGGTGCTCGGGGCCGTCTCCCGGAGACCGTGCCTGGTGCGGCTCCGCGCTGAACATCACCTTCACCACGTCCTACTGGAGTTATCTACATGAGCAAGAAGCCCGTCCGAGTCGCCGTCACCGGCGCCGCTGGCCAGATCGGTTACGCCCTGCTGTTCCGCATCGCTTCCGGCGAGATGCTGGGCAAGGATCAGCCCGTGATCCTGCAACTGCTGGAAATCCCCGACGAGAAGGCCCAGAACGCGCTCAAGGGCGTGATCATGGAACTCGAAGACTGCGCCTTCCCGCTGCTGGCCGGCATCGAGGCCCACGCCGACCCGATGACCGCCTTCAAGGATACCGACTACGCCCTGCTGGTGGGTGCCCGCCCGCGCGGCCCCGGCATGGAGCGCGCCGACCTGCTGGCTGCCAACGCCCAGATCTTCACCGCCCAGGGCAAGGCCCTGAACGCCGTGGCCTCGCGCGATGTGAAGGTGCTGGTGGTGGGCAATCCCGCCAACACCAACGCCTACATCGCCATGAAGTCGGCCCCCGATCTGCCGCGCGAGAACTTCACCGCCATGCTGCGCCTGGACCACAACCGCGCGGCCTCGCAACTGGCCGCCAAGGGTGGCTTCAAGGTCGGCGACATCAAGAAGCTGACCGTCTGGGGCAACCACTCGCCCACCATGTACGCCGACTACCGCTTTGCCACCGTCGATGGCAAGTCGGTCAAGGACGCCATCAACGACCAGGCCTGGAACAAGGACGTGTTCCTGCCCACCGTGGGCAAGCGCGGCGCCGCCATCATTGCCGCCCGTGGCCTGTCCTCGGCCGCATCGGCGGCCAACGCCGCCATCGACCACATGCGCGACTGGGCCCTGGGCTCCAATGGCGAGTGGGTCACCATGGGCGTGCCGTCCAACGGTGAATACGGCATTCCCAAGGACGTGGTGTTCGGCTTCCCCGTCACCACCGAGAACGGCAAGTACAAGATCGTCGAAGGACTGGAGATCGACGCCTTCTCGCAGGAGTGCATCGACAAGACCCTGGCCGAGCTGCAGGCCGAGCAGGACGGCGTCAAGCACCTGCTGTGATCGGACGTGCGCGCCGAGCCGGTAACCGTTTGGTAACCCATCCGTGAAAACCCACCCCCGTGACATCCTGCTGGGTGCCCAGGCCGGCGCGTTCGCGCTGCCGGTCTGCGACCACTACAGCGGGGTCGAGGCGCGGATGCGCAAGAGCCTGCAGTTGCAGGCCGAGATGACGGCCGAGTTCGGCACCTGTGTCTTCGACGTCACGCTCGACTGCGAAGACGGCGCGCCGGTGGGCGGCGAGGCCGAGCACGCCGCGCTGGTGACCGAGCTGGCCCTGGCGGCCCCCGGTAGCGCCCGCGTGGCCGTGCGCGTGCATCCCGTCGACCATCCCCATTTCGACGCCGACGTGGCCACGATCGCCGGCCGCGCAGGCCGGCGGCTGTGCCACCTGATGGTGCCCAAGGTCGAATCGGTGGCCGATGTGGCGCGCGCCGTGGCCGCCATGGATGCGGCCGGTGCCACGGACTTGCCGCTGCAGGTGCTGATCGAGTCGCCCGCGGCGATCCACCGGGCGTTCGAGATCGCAGCCCATCCCCGGGTGCAGTCCCTGAGCTTCGGCCTGATGGATTTCGTCTCCGCCCATGGCGGCGCCATTCCCGCGTCGGCCATGACGCTGGCCGGCCAGTTCAGCCATCCGCATGTGCTGCGTGCCAAGATCGAGATGGCCGCGGCCTGCCATGCGCATGGCAAGGTGCCGTCGCACAACGTGGTGACCGAGTTCCGGGATCTGCCGGCCCTGGAGGCGGCTGCGCGTCGCGCCGTGACCGAGCTGGGCTACACGCGCATGTGGAGCATCCACCCCGACCAGATCCGTCCCATCCTGGCCGCCTTTGCGCCGGCCGAGGCCGAGGTCGCGACGGCGCTGGCCATCATTGAGCGCGCGGTGGCCGAAGACTGGGCCCCGGTCCAGCACGAAGGCCGTCTGCACGACCGGGCCAGCTACCGCTATTACTGGCAGGTGATCGAGCGTGCGCACCGCATCGGGCATCCGCTGCCCGAGAGCGTGCGCGCCTGGCTGCCTGCATGAATTCAACCCAACACAACTGACCCCACCGGAGAACGCCATGTCGACCTTCCTGACCGACTACCGCGCCCACGCCGCTGAGCGTGCTGCCCTGGGCATCCCGCCGCTGCCGCTGGATGCCAAGCAGGTCGCCGAACTGATCGAGCTGATCAAGAACCCGCCCGCGGGCGAAGAGCAATTCCTGCTCGACCTGCTGACCCATCGCGTGCCCCCGGGTGTGGACGATGCCGCCAAGGTCAAGGCCAGCTTCCTGGCCGCCGTGGCGCACGGCGACATCCAGGTCGGCCTGATCTCCAAGGCCAAGGCCACCGAGCTGCTGGGCACCATGGTCGGCGGCTACAACGTGCACCCGCTGATCGAGCTGCTGGACGACGCCGAGGTGGCCGGTGTGGCTGCCGAGGCGCTGAAGAAGACGCTGCTGATGTTCGACTTCTTCAACGATGTCGCTGCCAAGGCCAAGGCCGGCAACGCCAAGGCGCAGGAAGTGATGCAGAGCTGGGCCGACGCCGAGTGGTTCACCTCGCGTCCGGAAGTCGAGAAGAAGATCACCGTCACCGTGTTCAAGGTGCCCGGCGAAACCAACACCGATGACCTGTCGCCGGCACCCGATGCCTGGAGCCGTCCGGACATCCCGCTGCACTACCTGGCGATGCTCAAGAACACCCGTCCCGACGCGGCGTTCAAGCCCGAGGAGGACGGCAAGCGTGGCCCGATCCAGTTCATCGAGGACCTGAAGAAGAAGGGCCACCTGGTCGC
>NZ_JAQVEJ010000123.1 GCF_028698005.1 Hydrogenophaga sp. | reverse complement strand
CGGCGAGCACGGCCGGCGCGTACCGCGCCAGCATGCCGATGGCCTGGCCCAGGCGCAGGTCCACGGCGATCAGCAGGGTCTGCAGCATGCCGATGAGCAGGGCGGCCAGAAAGGCGCCCTGGATCGAGCCGAGGCCACCGATGACGACCACCACGAAGACAATGGTGCCCAGTTGCGTGGCCATCGAGGGTTCGGTGGTCAGCGCTGCACCGCCGATCACACCGGCCAGGGCCGCCAGCGCGCTGCCCAGGCCGAACACCCACATGAAGACCCGGTCGGTGTCGTGCCCCAGGTTCTCGACCATCATCGGGTGTGTGAGTGCGGCCCGGACGATGAGGCCGACGCGGGTTCGTGCCACCAGCAGGTACAGACTGCCCAGGGCCGCCACGGCCACCGCCACCATGAAGGCCTTGTAGGCCGGATAAGGGGTGCCGAACCACTGGAACAGGCTGCCTTCGAGCGCGGGTGGAAAGTGGTGGTCGACCACGCCGGCTCCCCACACGAGCTTGACCGCCTCCTCGATCAGGAAAGCCAGCCCGAAGGTGAACAGAAGCTCGGCGACATGGCCGCGGGCGTGCAGGGGGCGCAGCAGCCAGCGCTCCAGCGCGCAACCGAGCAGCCCGACCAGCAGCGGGGCCACCAGCACGGCGGTGGCGAAGCCCAGCGGCCTGGCCAGTGCGTATCCCATGTAGGCGCCCAGCATGTAGAGGCTGGCGTGGGCAAAGTTCATGATGCCCATCAGGCTGAACACCAGGGTCAGCCCGGCCGCCAGCATGAACAGCAGAAAGCCATAGGTCAGGCCATTGAGCAAAGACGAAGCGATGATGTCCATCGGTGATCCGTGTGCAGGTCCGTTGGGGTTGGGCGCGGGTGCTTACCTGGCCGGGCGCTTCATCTGGCAGGCCATCACCGGAGCGGTTTCGGTGGCGCCGATCTTCGCGTCGGTGCGGAAGCCCAGCGACATGCCTTCGATGCCGTACCTGACCTGCTGACCGTCCACCGCGGCAAAGGTCTGGATGAACAGCGGCGCGAGCAGCTGGTGGTCGCCCGCCCGCATCTCCACCTCGCCGAAGGCGCCCTGGGTCTTCAGGCCCTCGAGCGCGAACGCCACCGGCTTGGGCTCGGCCGTGCCGGCCTTGCGCACCGCTTCGCCCAGCAGCCCCACCATCTCGATCACCCCCGTGTGGAAGATGTCGGTCTTCGGGTACTTGGCCTTGAAGTTGTCGTAGATGGCCTTCATGCGTGCAGGCATGGCATTGGTCTCCCAGGTGCCCACCAGACGCAGGCGCTCGATGCCCGCCGCGCCAACCGCTGTCGGCGCGCCCAGGGCATTGCCGTAGTAGGTGTAGAAGCGCACGTTCAGCCCGGCGTCCTTGGCGGCCTTGATGAGCAACACCAAATCCTGGCCGAAATTGCCGGTGATCACGGTGTCGGCGCCCGAGGCCTTGATCTTGGCCACATACGGTGCAAAGTCCTTGGTGCGGCCGATCGGGTGACGTTCTTCGCCCACGATGGCGATGTCGGGCCGCATCGAGGCCAGGTAGCGCTTGGCCGAGGCCTCGACCTGCTGCCCGAAGCTGTAGTCCTGGTTGATCAGGTACACCCTTTTGACGGCGGCGTCGCGGGTGATGTAGGAGGTCATCGCGAACATGCGCATGTGCACGTGCGGATCGAACCGGAAATGCCAGAACGAACAGCGCGACTCGGTGAAGTCGGGGTCGATCGCCTGGTGGTTCAGGTACAGCACCTCACGCCCGGGGTGGCGCTCGTTGTAGGTGTTCACGGCCTCGATCAGGCCCGAGACGATGGCCGAGCTTCCCCCGCCGGCGAAGTAGCGGATGCCCCGATCGGTGGCCTGGCGAAAGATGTTCAACGCTTCCTGGGCCTTGCCCTGGGCATCGAACACGGACACCTCGAACCGGATGTCTTTTTCGCGGGCGTTGAACTCATCCACGGCGGCCTGCAGGGTGCGCACGTTGGTTTCGCCCTGGCTCTGAAAGGGGCCGGACAGCGGCTCGAGCTGCGCGATGCGCACGGTGTGCTGCGACCAGGCCTGGGTGGCCGACAGCACGAGGGTGGCCGCGGTGGTCCAGGCAGCGGTCCGACGGACGAGGCGGCCGATGCCGGCGAACCTTGCTGCCGGGACATGGGTGGGCAGGGTGGGTGTGTTCATGGTGCATGTCTCCTCAGGGTGGGTGGGTAGGCGGGAAACGTCCGTGTGTCGTCGCCCGTTGCATGGAAAGTCTAAGGCGTGATAATCTATAGGTCAATCAAAAATTAAATCATCAATAAAATTTTATGAAGACCGAAGACCTGATGAATGACGTGGCGGGATGGCGCCGCATCGATGACGCGCTGTCCGTTCATGCGCGGCGCACGCCGACTGCCGTGGCGGTCAGTTTCGAGGGCAGGCACTGGAGCTGGGCGGCTTTCGACGCGTTGGTCGGGCACACCGCGCAGGCCCTGGTGTCGGCCGGCCTGGCTCCGGGAGACCGGGTCGCGTTGCTCAGCACGCCCAGGCCCGAGTACCTGCTGGTGCTCATGGCGCTCAGCCGGGTGGGAGCCATCTACGTTGGCCTGAATCCGCGTTACACGGTCAATGAAGTGGCCGAGGCCGTCGGGCGTGTCAGGCCCCGCCTGCTCATCACGCTGCGGTCATTCGAAGGGCGGGATTTCCTGGCCCTGATCGATGCCGTGGCCGGGCAGGTGGCGCTGCCGCCGGTGGTGTCCTTTGACAGCATGGACAGTTGTGTCGAAGGTCTGAGCCGCATCGGGCGTCTTCCGCCGCCCCCGTCCGACACGCTGGACGTGCCGACACGTTCGGCCTTGCCCGGGACGGCCGTGATCGTCTTCACCTCGGGCACAACGGGGCGGCCCAAGGCGGCCATGCTGACGCATCGCGGGCTGCTGCATGCCGCCGCGGTGCAGCACCTGCGTCTCAATCCGCCGCAGCCACGCTACCTGTGCAATCTGCCGGTCAACCATGTCGGTTGCCTGATGAATCTCACGCTCGCGGCCCTGGTGGGCGGCGGCAGTGTGGTCTTCCTGCAGCGCTTTTCGGCGGCGCGAACCTTGCAACTGATCCGCGACGAGCGGGTGAACTGCTGGCTGCAGGTGCCCGCCATGTACCACGAGTGTGTGCGCGATCCCTCATTCGACCCGAAGGCGCTGGGCCATCTGCACAGCATCTGCATAGGGGGCGGGGCGGCTTCGGCCTGGACCATCCGGCAACTGCGCGAAATCGGCGTGCCGCTGTACGTGGAGTATGGGCAAACGGAGACCTCGAGTTCGGCTGCCTACTCGGACCCGGGCGCCGACGACGAGGTCTTGGCGCACTGTGTCGGCCGCTTCGACCGCCATTTCGAGTTCCGCATCGCCGACCGGGACGGGCGCCTCTGTGCCCCGGGGGAAGTGGGCGAAATCCAGGGGCGGGGCGCGCTGATCTTTGCCGGCTACTTCGGCGACCCGCAGGCCACGCAGGCGGCGTTCACGAGCGACGGCTGGCTGCACACCGGCGACCTGGCCATGCAGCGCCCGGACGGCAACGTGGCCATCCAGGGCCGGCTCAAGGAAATGATCAAGAGCGGTGGGTACAACGTTTACCCGCGCGAGATCGAGCAGGTCCTCGAAAGCCATCCGGATATCGACCAGGTGGTGGTCGTCGGCCTTCCCGACGAGCGCTACGGCGAGGCCGTGCATGCCGTCATCGCCTGGCGCACGCGGGCGCCAGGGCGCGAGGCGCTGGCGGAACTGTGCCGCAGCCGGCTCGCCAACTACAAGGTCCCCAAGAGCTTTCGGGTCATCGAGGCCTTTCCCTTGCTGGCCAACGGAAAGATCGACCGCGTGACCACACGTGCCATGGCGTCCGGACTACCGGAGCTGAACGCAAGCGGCACACCGGCCAAACACCACCTTGCCAACCAAAGGGAAACGACATGATCAAACTATTCGAAGACAGCAACGCCCTGGCCCTGCTCGGGCAGAAAATCGGCGTTTCACGCTGGATCCCTGTGCCGCAGCAGCGCATCACCGAATTCGGTCGTGTCACCGAGGACCCCGACCGCATGCACATCGATCCCGCCTGGGCGTCGCTTCACAGCCCGTTCGGCAAGACGTTCGCTTTCGGGTTCCTCACCGTGTCCCTGCTCACGCGCATGGTCAACGACATCGTGGCCCGGCCGTCCGACGAGTTGTCGACGCTCAACTATGGTTTCGACCGGCTGCGCATGCTCGCACCGGTGCTGGTGGACGACCGCATCCGCGGCCATTTTGTCCTCAAGGCGATGAGCCTGCGCTCGCCCACGCAGTACCGTGCGGTGTACGACGTGACGGTGGAGATCGAAGGGCGCGCCAAGCCGGCGCTGGTGGCGGACTGGATCTCGGTCACCAACGTGGCGCAACCGCGCACGCTGATGAGCGCCGGGGGGCCATCGGCCGGGGTGCCGGCATGAGCGCCCCGCAGGACATGACCGGCATCCCGGCCGGCTACGCCGTGCCGTGGGTGGTGGCGCCGGGCCAGGCGGTGGCCCTGCACGCCAGCCTGCCGCGGGCCACCCGGGTGGACGTCGTCCGCCTGGCCTGCCTCAACGCCGAGCGCGACCCGGACGGACGCCCGTTCGGGCCGGCCGAATCCATCTCTGCGGTGCCGGCAGCGCTGTCGGGCATCCACGGGCCGGCGGTGCAGCCCTTGCTCGCCGGCGCGCAGGTCGGCGCCGTGTGTGCCCGGCTGCCGCTCTGGCGCGATGGCAGTCTGGTGCTGGCGCTGCAGCGCATGGCCCGTGGCGCGCCAGGCCACGTGATGTCGCTGCTCGATGCGCAGGGGTCCGGCATCGTCATCGAACTCGACGCGCCCAGGGGGTCGGTGGCCATGCTCGGCGTCGCGGTGCAACCCGGTGGCGACAGCCTGAGGATTGCGCTGCCCGACGGCGAATGGCTGCTGCTGGTGCTGGACTTGCTGCCCGATCCGGACCGCCCGGGGCAGGCGGTGCTGCAGGCCCGCACGGCGCGGTGTTGCGCGGTGGTGCCCGATGGCGTGTCCGGGGCATGGGACACCTGGCACCAGCAGTCATGTGCCATGCCTGGGGGCCGACCGTCCCACTGGTACCTGGGCACGCGGCCCGGCCACCGGGCCAGCGCCGACGTGCGCCTGGACCTGTTGTCGGTGGTGCCGCGCGCGTCGGTGCAGGGCCTGTCGCCGGCCGGGTTGCTGACGTGTGAAGACGATGGTGGGGCAGGCCCGAGCGCGCCCTGGGAGCGGATGGCGCTGGGCGCCACCGACGGTGCCTGCCTGCTCAGGGCACGTCTGGGCAAGGGCGCCAGTGTGCAGGATCTGGCCAGAGGCGCCCGGCTGCACGAGCCGCAGCGCCCCTATACCGCCGTGCGAGGGGTACGCTGGGACGGCAGGTTCCAGGACCCGCAGCGGGCTCCGGCCCATTACTCGGCGCTGCACTTCAACGCCGATACCTTGCTCGACGCCCACTGGGTGCCGACGACGAGCTGGCGCGTCCCCGACGACCTGGACAGCGGAAGCTATGCGTTCCGACTGCACGCCGTTGACGAACCCGGCGCCGAGCCCGTCTATGTCAGCTTTTTTGTCAGCGGTGCCACCCGGCCGCGCCACCGCGTCGCGGTGCTGCTGCCCACCTTCACCTATCTGGCCTATGCCAACGCGCCCGAGGACATGCGTGGCCCGGTCATCTCCGGGGCCGAGCACGTGGCCGAGCGCAGGCTTGATGCCTTGCACCCGGCCCATGGCCGCTCCATCTACGAGCGGCATGCCGACGGGCAAGGGGTGCTGTGGGCCGGCAGCCGGCGGCCTCTGTGGAGCGTTTCACCCGGGCACCGGCCCTGGGGGCTGGTGGCCGACAGCTGGCTGATGGACTGGCTGCAGGCGCAAGGGCAGGCGTTCGATGTCATCACCGACCACGACCTGCACCGCCTGGGAGAGGCGGCGCTGGCGCCCTACCGCGTGGTGCTCACCGGCCACCACCCCGAGTACACCAGCACCGCCATGTGGGACGGCCTGTGGCGTTATCTGCACGGCGGCGGCCGGCTGCTTTACCTGGGCGGCAACGGCTTCTACTGGCGCACGGCCTGCGACGAGGAGGCCGAGATGATCGAGGTGCGGCGCGCCGAAGACGGCACCCGCCCCAGCATCGGTGCGCCCGGTGAATACCATTGCGCGTTCACCGGCGAGTACGGGGGCTTGTGGCGGCGGCTGGGGCGGGCACCGCAGCAGATCGTCGGTGTGGGCATGGCCGCGCAGGGCTTTGAGCGCGCAGCCCACTACCGCAAGTGCGCCGACGCGCCGGCACCGGAGATGGCCTTCGTCTTTGCGGGGGTCGATGCCGGTACGTTCGGGCGCTCCGGCTGGTGGGGTGGTGGTGCGTCCGGCTGGGAAATCGATCGCAGCGATGCCGACCTCGGCACGCCCGCATCCACCTGGTGGCTGGCACGCTCCGAGGGCCATGCGGCCAGCATGCTGCGCACCAAGGAGGAGCTCCTGTCCTACATACCGCCGTTCGAAGACCGCAAGGCCCGCTCCGACGTGGTCCTGGCGCCCGTGGGGCAGGGCGATGTGTTCGCCGTGGGCAGCATGACCTGGATCGGTTCCTTGCACGGGGACGGGCGCGAGCCGACGGATGTGGCGAGAATAACGGCCAATGTCATCCGACGCTTTCTGGATCCGCTTCCGTTGCCTCGCAAGGCAACCCCTGAACGATGAAGTACCCAAACCAATCCGATTCCCGGTCCATGGTGGCCACAACCGCGCGCGGGTGGCATCATGGTGAGTGAGCGTGTCAGCGCCAAGCGCGCCGCATTGCGCCAGCGCATCATCGAGGTGGCGCTGGAGGCCTTCTCTTCGCGGGGCTTCGAGGCCACGACGACCGCCGACATCGCCGATACGCTGCAGATGACCGGTCCGTCGCTGTACCACTACTTCCGCACCAAGGAAGAGCTGTTCTTCGCCTGCATGGATCACATCCTCGAACAGCTCCACGCCAGCGTCACCAAGGCCGCTGCGGGCAAAGGTACCGTGCGCGAGCGCATGGCCCGGGTGCTGCAGGCGCAGCTCAAGGTGGAGCTGGGCAGCGGAGGAGCGGCCTCGCTGGTCAACGCCCACCTGTACGGCCCGCAGTACCTCACCCAGGTGCTGTCGCCCGAGCGTCGCGAGGCCTTGCGCCTGCGCCAGCGTGCCCTGGTGCAGGTGTTCCGGGAGCTGATTGACGAGGGGGTGGCCAGTGGCGAATTCGTGGTCGCCAATACACGGGTCACGACCTTCAATGTGCTGGCGGTGCTCCAGTACTCCAGTGTCTGGTACCGGCCCAAGAAAGGCCTGCGCCTGTCCGATCTGATGGAGGCCCAGGTGGCCGCGGCCATGCAGTTGCTGGGCGTTCCGGTGGCCGCCCCCAAAGCCGCCTCTCCCGCGCGCAAGAGGCGTCCATGAGCTTTGGTGTTCTGATCTATCCGGGGGTCGAAGAGCTCGACTTTCAGGGGCCCTGGGAAATGCTGGGCATGTGGCACACCTATGCCGGGGGGCCAGCGCCGCTGCTGGTGGCGCGCAGCCTCGATCCGGTGCGCTGTGCGCATGGCATGCGCGTGCTGCCCGACGCCGACTTCTCCTGCGCGCCGGCGCTCACCCATTTGCTGGTACCAGGCGGTTTTGCCGCATTCGACGAAATGCAGCAAACCGACCTGATGGCGTTCGTGCGTCGCTGCGCCAATGCCGGCGCGACCCTGATGTCGGTGTGCTCGGGCAGCTTCATCCTGCTGGCCGCCGGCGTGCTGGCGGGGCGCCGCGCCAGCACCAACTGGAAAGTGGTGAACCGCCTGCGCGAGGCAGGCGTCGAGGTGATCGAGCAGCGCTACACGCAGGATGGCCCGGTGTGGACGTCGGCGGGCGTCTCGGCGGGCATCGACATGCTGCTGGCCTACATCGCCCGCACGCAGGGAGAGGCAGTGGCAGGCCAGGTCCAGTTGCATGCGGAGTATTTTCCGGAAGGGCGCCTCTACGGCCCGGTGCCCGACGGTCTTGCCCGGCCGGCCTACGTGGATGGCGGGTCATGACGCCCGGGCGCCTGGCGGTGCCGGCGCGCACGGCCTGGGCCGGGATGCTGGCGTATTCGCGCGCCGTCAGGGTCGGGCGGCACGTGTTCGTCTCGGGCACCCTGCCGGTGGATGAACAGGGGCGGCTCGTGGGCGGTGACGACGCCGGCCTGCAGGCGCGGCATGTGCTGACACTGATCCAGCAGGCGATCGCCGAGGCGGGCGCCGACATATGCGATGTGGTGCGGCTGCGCATCTACCTGCGCGACATGGCTGACCTGGCGGCGGTGGCCGCGGCGCAATGGGCCGTTTTCGAGCACGTGCGCCCGGCCTGCACCGTGGTTCACGCGGCACTTGCCCAGGACCATTTCCGTGTCCAGATGGAGGCGGAGGCGCTGGTGCCAGCGCCGGCGTCCCGCGGTGGCCAGGTGGTTCACCGTTGCCATGGGGTATGAAATATTCTATAGATAAATAAAAAATATATTTAAAAATAAAATATTTTCGTGTAACCTGCGCAAGGTGCGGCCCCTCTTTTGAAATCCTCTGCCGCACCCGGCAACAGGAGGTCAGTGCCATGGGTTTTGTACGTGCATCAGGACAGGCGCTTGTCCGCAGGTGGCGGGTGCGGGCGGGCCAATGGTGGCTGGCTGCCGGGGTGGCGCTGACACTGGGAAGCGTCGCCTGGGCCGGCTATCCCGAGCGTCCGGTCAAACTCATCGTGCCGTTCCCACCCGGGGGTCCCAACGATGTGGTGGCGCGGCTGGTGGCCGAGCCGATGGGGCAGCGCCTGGGGCAGCCCGTGGTGATCGACAACCGTGCGGGCGCGGCCGGTCTGGTCGGTTCCGAGGCCGGGGCCCGGGCGGCGCCGGATGGCTACACGCTCACCCTCGGCAGCACCAGCAGCCACTCGCTGCCCACCTTGCTGGGGCAGAAAATCAACTACTCGCCCACCCACTCGTTCGCGCCCGTCGGTCTGATCGGCCAGACGCCGACGG
>NZ_JAQVEJ010000122.1 GCF_028698005.1 Hydrogenophaga sp. | reverse complement strand
CGGTGACAACGTGTCGATCACGGTCAAGCTGATTGCCCCGATCGCCATGGAAGAAGGTCTGCGCTTCGCCATCCGCGAAGGTGGCCGCACCGTCGGCGCCGGCGTCGTCGCCAAGATCATCGAGTAACCGGATCCGGAGAACCACATGTCTTCCAAGCAAAAAATCCGCATCCGCCTCAAGGCCTTCGACTACAAGCTGATCGACACCTCGGCAGCCGAAATCGTTGACACCGCCAAGCGCACCGGCGCGATCGTCAAGGGTCCGGTGCCCCTGCCGACCCGCATGAAGCGTTTCGACATCCTGCGTTCGCCGCACGTCAACAAGACCAGCCGCGACCAGTTCGAAATCCGCACCCACCAACGCCTGATGGACATCGTCGACCCGACCGACAAGACGGTTGACGCCCTGATGAAGCTGGACCTGCCGGCCGGCGTGGATGTCGAGATCAAGCTGCAGTGATCCTGCGGCCAGGGTCAGCGACAGCCGGCCTTGCATTTAAAAAGCCCGCTGGTTATACTGGCGGGCTTTTCAGGCTTTATGCCTGAAGGGATTTCGTTTGTCGGTTGCGCAGAACCCTCTGCGCGGCCATAGCAACCGTGCTGCAGGGGCATCGCAAGATGCCGCGGGCACACCATCAGCCCCGGCCAATTGAAGTCGGGAACGGAGAAAACAATGAGTCTTAGCAACTCCCTCGGGTTGTTGGGTCGCAAGGTGGGCATGATGCGCCTGTTCACCGATGACGGGGACGCAGTGCCCGTCACGGTGGTCGACGTGTCGAACAACCGCGTGACACAAGTCAAAACCCAAGCCAACGACGGCTACGATGCCCTGCAGGTGACCTTCGGTGCCCGTCGTGCCTCTCGCGTGACCAAGCCGGAAGCGGGCCACCTGGCCAAGGCCGGCGTCGAAGCAGGCGAGATCATCCGGGAATTCCGCGTGACGCCCGAAGTGGCCGCCCAGTATCCGGCGGGCGCGACCGTGGCCGCCAACGCACTGTTTGCCGCCGGCCAGAAGGTCGACGTGCAGGGTACCTCGATCGGCAAGGGCTACGCCGGCACGATCAAGCGCCACAATTTCTCCTCGCAGCGCGCCTCGCACGGCAACAGCCGTTCGCACAACGTGCCGGGTTCCATCTCCATGGCACAAGACCCGGGTCGCGTGTTCCCGGGCAAGAAGATGACCGGCCACATGGGCGACGAAACCGTCACGACCCAGAACCTGGATGTCTTCCGCGTGGACGAAGCCCGTCAGCTGCTGCTGATCAAGGGTGCCATTCCCGGCTCCAAGGGTGGCTTCGTGACCGTCCGTCCCGCCGTCAAGGCTGCAGCCAGCAAGGGAGCCAAGTGATGCAAGTCGAACTCCTGAACGAACAGGGCCAGGCCGCGTCCAAGCTGGATGTGCCCGAGACCGTGTTCGGTCGTGATTACAACGAGGCACTGATCCATCAGCTCGTGGTGGCGTATCAGGCCAATGCCCGTCAAGGTACGCGTGCGCAAAAGGACCGTCAGATGGTCCGCCACTCGACCAAGAAGCCGTTCAAGCAAAAGGGCACCGGCAACGCTCGCGCCGGTATGACCTCCTCCCCGCTGTGGCGTGGGGGCGGCCGCATTTTCCCGAACAGCCCCGACGAGAACTTCACCCAGAAGCTCAACAAGAAGATGTACCGCGCCGGCATGGCCTCCATCTTCTCGCAACTGGCACGTGAAGGCCGTCTGGCCGTGGTCGACTCCGTCAAGGTCGATTCGCCCAAGACCAAGCAACTCGCCGCCAAGTTCAAGGCCATGAACCTGAACCATGTTCTGGTCATCGCCGAAGAGGTCGACGAGAACCTGTACCTGGCCTCGCGCAACCTGCCCAACGTCCTCGTCGTTGAGCCGCGCTACGCCGACCCGGTGTCGCTGGTGCACTACAAGAAGGTGATCGTCACCAAGGGTGCCATCGACCAGCTCAAGGAGATGTTCGCATGAGCGCCGCCAAGCAATACGATGAAGGCCGCCTGATGCAGGTCCTCGTGGCACCGATCGTGTCCGAGAAGGCCACCCAGGCTGCCGAGCAGTCCAACGCCGTGCTGTTCAAGGTGCTGCGGGACGCCACCAAGCCCGAGATCAAGGCCGCCGTTGAACTGATGTTCAAGGTGCAGGTCAAGGGCGTTTCCGTGCTCAACCAGAAGGGCAAGACCAAGCGCTTCGGTCGCACCGTCGGCCGCCGTGACCACGTCCGCAAGGCCTATGTCACGCTGATGCCCGGTCAGGAGCTGAACTTCGGGGAGGGTGTTTGATCATGGCCATTATCAAGATAAAACCGACTTCGCCCGGCCGTCGTGGCATGGTGAAGATCACGCGCGACAACCTGCACAAGGGTGCCGGTTTCGCGCCGCTGCTGGAGCCCCAGCACCAGAAGTCCGGCCGCAACAACAACGGTCACATCACGGTTCGCCACAAGGGCGGCGGTGCCAAGCACCACTACCGCGTGGTCGACTTCCGTCGCAACAAGGACAACATCCCGGCCAAGGTCGAACGCATCGAGTACGACCCGAACCGCACCGCGCACATCGCGCTGCTGTGCTACGCCGATGGCGAGCGCCGCTACATCATCGCTCCGCGCGGTGTTGAAGTCGGTGCCACGCTGCTGTCCGGCTCCGAGTCGCCGATCCGCGTGGGCAACACCCTGCCGATCCGCAACATCCCCGTGGGCTCGACCATCCACTGCATCGAGTTGCAAGTCGGCAAGGGCGCGCAGATCGCGCGTTCGGCCGGTGCTTCGGCGGTCCTGCTGGCCCGCGAAGGCATCTACGCCCAGGTGCGCATGCGCTCGGGTGAAGTGCGCAAGGTGCATGTGGACTGCCGCGCCACCATCGGCGAGGTGTCCAACCAGGAACACAGCCTGCGCCAGTTGGGCAAGGCCGGTGTGAAGCGTCACATGGGCATTCGCCCGACGGTTCGCGGTACCGCCATGAACCCGATCGACCACCCGCACGGTGGTGGCGAGGGCAAGACCGGCGAGGGTCGCGCTCCGGTGGATCCGTGGGGCAACCTGACCAAGGGTTACCGCACCCGCAACAACCGCCGCACGCAGAACATGATCGTTTCGCGTCGCAAGAAGAAGTAAGGGGTTGACGAAATGACTCGTTCTCTCAAAAAAGGTCCCTTCGTTGACCACCACCTGCTGGCCAAGGTCGAAAAGGCGCAGTCCTCCAAGGACAAGAAGCCGGTCAAGACCTGGTCGCGCCGCTCCATGGTCCTGCCCGAGTTCATCGGCCTGACCATCGCCGTGCACAACGGCAAGCAGCACGTGCCTGTCTACATCACCGACCAGATGGTCGGCCACAAGCTGGGCGAGTTCTCCCTGACGCGCACCTACAAGGGCCATCCGGGCGACAAGAAAGCCAAGAAGTAAGGATCACCATCATGACTACTGAAACCCGCTGTGTCGTCCGCGGCGTGCGCCTGTCGGTGGACAAGGGCCGTCTGGTGGCCGACCTGATTCGTGGCAAGAAGGTCGACCAGGCCCTGAACATCCTGGCGTTCACGCAGAAGAAGGCTGCCGGCATCGTCAAGAAGGCGCTGGAGTCGGCGATTGCAAATGCCGAGCACAACGATGGCGCCGACATCGACGAGCTGAAGGTCAAGACCATCCACGTCGAGCAGGGCACCACGCTCAAGCGTTTCACGGCTCGTGCCAAGGGCCGCGGCAACCGGATCAGCAAACCCACGTGTCACATCTACGTGACGGTTGGCAACTGAAGAGGTCACTGGAATATGGGACAAAAAATCAACCCGACCGGCTTCCGCCTTGCCGTCTCGCGCAACTGGGCCAGCCGCTGGTACGCCAGCAACCGTGACTTCGCCGGCATGCTGGCCGAAGACATCAAGGTGCGCGAGTACCTGAAGGCCAAGCTCAAGAACGCCGCCGTTTCGCGCGTCGTGATCGAGCGCCCCGCCAAGAACGCCCGCATCACCATCTACTCGGCCCGCCCGGGTGTGGTGATCGGCAAGAAGGGCGAGGACATCGAGCGCCTGAAGAAGGACCTGGCCGCCAAGCTGGGTGTGCCGGTCGCTGTCAACATCGAGGAAGTGCGCAAGCCCGAAGTCGATGCCAAGCTGATCGCCGACTCGATCTGCCAGCAGCTCGAAAAGCGCATCATGTTCCGCCGCGCCATGAAACGCGCGATGCAGAACGCCATGCGCCTGGGCGCCCAGGGCATCAAGATCATGTCCTCGGGCCGTCTGAACGGCATCGAAATCGCCCGTACCGAGTGGTACCGCGAAGGCCGTGTGCCGCTGCACACCCTGCGTGCCGACATCGACTACGGCTTCTCCGAAGCCAAGACGACCTACGGCATCATCGGCGTGAAGGTGTGGGTCTACAAGGGCGACACCCTGGGCCGCAACGATGCGCCGTCGCTGGACAGCACGCCGCGCCCCGAGGGCGAAGAGCGTCGTGGTCCGCGCGGTCCGCGCCGTGAGCGTCCGGCCGGCCCCGCTGCCCGTGCCGCCGTGCGCCGTGGTGGCAACGCCGCGCCCGCCGACGGCAGCGACAAGCCCGCCGAGGCCACCGACAAACCCGCCGTTAAGCGCGTTCGCAAAGACGCACCCGCAGGGGCACCTGCGGACGGCAAAGGAGAATAAACATGCTGCAACCTGCTCGCCGCAAATACCGTAAAGAGCAAAAAGGCCGCAACACGGGCGTCGCCACCAGCGGCGCGACCGTGGCCTTCGGTGACTTCGGCCTGAAGTCCACCGATCGCGGCCGCCTGACCGCGCGCCAGATCGAGGCCGGTCGTCGTGCCATCTCCCGTCACGTCAAGCGTGGCGGTCGCATCTGGATCCGCGTCTTCCCGGACAAGCCGATCTCCAACAAGCCTGCCGAAGTCCGTATGGGTAACGGCAAGGGTTCCGTGGAGTACTACGTGGCCGAGATCCAGCCCGGCAAGGTGCTGTACGAAATCGTGGGTGTGCCCGAACAGCTCGCCCGCGAAGCCTTTGCCCTGGCCGCCGCCAAACTTCCCCTGCGCACCACGTTCGTGACGCGCCTGCTGGGTCAGTAATTCAGGAGAACATGAGATGAAAGCTGCTGAACTGCGCCAGAAGGATGTGGCCGGCCTGGAAGCCGAAGTGAAGTCGTTGCAAAAGGCCCATTTCGGCCTGCGCATGCAAAAGGCCACGCAACAGTTGAACAATACCGCCACGCTGGGCGACACCCGCCGCGCCATCGCTCGTGCCAAGACCATTCTGGCCGAGAAGCAACGCGCAGCCAAGTAAGGAGTGACCATGACGGAAGCCAAAACATCCCTCAAGCGCACCCTGATCGGCAAGGTCGTCAGCGACAAGCGCAACAAGACCGTGACCGTGCTGGTCGAGCGTCGGGTCAAGCACCCGATCTACGACAAGATCGTGATCAAGTCGAGCAAGTACCACGCCCATGATGAAAATGGCGAGTACAAGCTGGGTGATCTGATCGAGATCGCCGAGAGCCGACCGCTTTCGAAGACCAAGAACTGGGTGGCTACCCGCCTGGTGCAAAAGGCTTCGATCGTGTAAGCCCTTTCCTCTCGCCGGACGGCGGGAGCCCCAAAAGCGACCGACAATGGCGGTCGCTTTTTTTTTGCCCGGTCCCGATGGGCCCTACCACGCGAGGAGATTCACATGATCAAAGTTGGTGACAGGATTCCGGCCGTCACGCTGGCCGAGTACAGCGAGGTTGAAGGCAACGGATGCAGTATCGGCCCCAATCCGGTCGACACGGCCAAGGCCAGCGCAGGCAAGACCATTGCCCTGTTTGCGGTGCCGGGCGCGTTCACCCCGACCTGTTCGGCCAAGCATGTGCCGGGCTATGTGGAGCAGTACGAGGCCTTCAAGGCCGCTGGTGTCGACGAAATCTGGTGCCTGAGCGTGAATGACGCCTTCGTGATGGGGGCCTGGGCACGTGATCAGAAGACGGCCGGCAAGGTGCGCATGCTGGCCGATGGCAGCGCGGAGTTCGCGCAGGCCACAGGTCTGACGCTGGACCTGGTGTCGCGCGGCATGGGCGTGCGCAGCAACCGCTACTCCATGCTGGTCCAGGACGGTGTGGTCAAGGCGCTGAACGTCGAGGCCCCGGGCAAGTTCGAGGTCAGCGACGCCGCCACGCTGCTGGCCCAGGCCAAGGCGCTCTGAGCGTCAGAGCCTTCGCAGGGCGTCCAGATCTGCCTTCAGGTAATGGGCGCCCGGTAGCGGGTTGTGGTAGTAAGGGGCCACTTCGATGAAACCGGACTCCTCGTACAGCGCCCGCGCCGCCTCCATGTCGCTGAGCGTGTCCAGCAGCATGGTGGTGTAGCCGGCGATCTGGGCCCGTGCCATGGTCTGGTCCACGAGCATGCGGCCCAGGCCGAAGCCACGGTAGGCGCGGCGCACGAACAGCCGCTTCATTTCGCAGGCGTTGAGGTGATCGGTATTGGGCAGGGCGCGGAAGGCGCAGCAGCCGGCCGGGGCCTCGTCGACCGTGGCCAGCAGCAGCAGGCCTTCGGGTTCGGCATAGACACCGGGCAGTGTGCCCAACTCTTCATCAAATCCCTGGAAGTCGAGGTCGATGCCCAGTTCGGACTGGTAGTCGACGAACAACTGACGGACCGCAGCCAGATCACTTGCGGACTGGGCGACGCGGATGTCCAGGGCCACGTGGCCGGGTTCGGTCATGGTTGGGGTGTCGTCTCCTGAAACACCCGCCCACTATAACGCGGGCGCGCAACGAAGCCCATCAGTAGCCACCTGCCGAGGCCCCCAGCGACACCAGCCACCAGACAAAGCCGGCGCAAATGGCCAGCAGCACCAGGGCGCCCAGGCGCTGCCGCAGGCCGTCGGCCGATGCGGGGGCCTCGATGTCGGTCTGGCGGTCACCGTGCACCATGCCCGCGACCAGGCGCTGCCCGCGCACCAGACGGTAGAACACGATGGCCAGCACGTGCAGCACGGCCAGTGCGATGAGCAGGGGCTTGCCGATGTCCGCGTGGTACCAGGTGGCGAGCGAAACGGTGTCCTCGGAGGCGTACGCGGCCAGCGGGCCGGTGTAGGAAATCGCGTCGTCGGCGAACAGGCCCGAGACGGCCTGTCCCAGCAGCGCCAGCAGCATCACATACACGCTCAGCGACCCCAGCGGGTTGTGGCCCAGGGTGTCGAGCGGCGTGGCCTTTCCCTTGAGATAGCGCACGATGGCACCCGGCCAGGGAATGAAGTGCGCAAATCGCGACCAGTAGCCGCCAACGAAGCCCCAGCCGAGGCGAAACAGCAGCAGGGTCAGGGTGGCGTAGCCGAGGCGGAAATGCCATTCCATCCACGCACCGCCGATGGAGCCCGAGGCGATCAGGGCGATGACGCAGGTGGCGAGCGACCAGTGGAAGAGGCGGGTGGGCAGATCCCAGACGCGGATGGCGGGCATGCGAGACTCCGGAAGCGATCAAAAGGAACTAATGGACAGCAAGCCTATCATTGATGGCGTAGCGCTTGATGGCTACATATTCGATAGCCAGTTTGGCAGATTTCCAACCCAAGACAGGAGTTCCTACATGAAGTATGCCTTTGCCACCGCCGCGGTGGCCCTCGCGGCCGCGCTGGGCGGCGGTGCCGCCATGGCCCAGAGCCAGACGTTCGCCTCGCCGGACGATGCGATCAAGTTCCGTCAGGCAACGCTCAAGGAACTGCAGCAGAACTTCAAGGTGATTGCCGACATGGCCAATGGGCGTGCCGCCTTCGACGCGGCCAAGGCCGACAGCAGCGCCGCGCGTGCCGCCGAACTGATCAAGCAGCCCTGGGTGGGGTTCGGTCCGGGTACGGAAGGTGGCAAGGCGCAGCCGCTGGTCTGGCAGGAGCAGGACAAGTTCAAGGCCGCGGCCGCGCGCGCGGAAGAAGAAGTGGGCAAGCTGGCCGTAGCCGCCAAGACCGGCAACATCGACGCCATCAAGGCCGCGGTGGGTGCCGCCGGCGGGTCGTGCAAGGCCTGCCACGACGACTTCCGCAGGCGCTGATCCGTCGTGTCTGAGGAAACGGCGCCGCTCGGGCGCCGTTTTTCTTGGGGGAGCGCGCGCTGCCTACAGGGAAAACGCGCCAGGAGCGATCAGGCCGCGAGCAGGTCCTCGATCAGACGGTGCAGGGCATCGAAATCGGGCTCGCCGACATAGCGCTTGACGATTTGCCCCTGCTTGTCGACCACATAGGTCGTGGGGGTGAGCTTGACATCGCCCCAGGCCTGGGCGATTTGTCCCGTGTTGTCGAGTGCGACCTTGAAGGGCAACTGGCGCGTGTTGGCGAAATTGACCACCCAGGCGGGGGGGTCGTAGCTCATGGCCACGGCCAGGGTTTCGAAATTGCGGTCGCTGAACTTTTTGTGCGTGGCCACGAGCGAGGGCATCTCCTTGACGCAGGTGACGCAGGTGGTGGCCCAGAAATTGACCAGGGTGACCTTGCCTTTGAGGTCGGCGGTACTGAGGGTGCTGCCATCGAGCAGCACGAAGGTCGAGTCAGGGGCGGCGTCCCGGGTGCTGCAGCCCGCCATCGACAGGCCCATGGCCGCCAGCGGCAGGGCAGCCAGCGTGGCCACGGCGCGACGGCGATCAGGACGGGGGGTGGCGGGGGAGGTCGGAGACATGGCGGGACTCGGCAGCGCAAAGATCAGGTATCGACGGATATGTGAGTGTATGGCCTCGGGGAAGTTCCATGTCCGCTTCGCCATGCCAGGCCGCCATGGCCGGCCGCCCTCAGCGTGTCTGGCGCAGGCGCTGGCGCGCCGTGTCCAGTCGGGTGTTCAGGTATTCGCCGTAAAAATCGGGCAGGCCCATCCCCACCATGCGCTCGGCCAGTTCCTGTCCGTCGGGACCGAAGAACAGGACCGTGGGGGCGATACGGGCCTCCCAGCGGTGCGCCAGCTCGAACGGGCTGCTCTGCTGGCCAGCGAAGTCCAGGATCAGACCGGTGCGGTCCTGGATGTCCAGCTGGATGGCATGCACGAGGCCGTCGCGCAGCATGGGCTGCAGGTGCTGATTGCGGACCATGTCGCAATAGATGCAGCCGGCC
>NZ_JAQVEJ010000011.1 GCF_028698005.1 Hydrogenophaga sp. | reverse complement strand
CGCGCGCGCATCGAGGCCATCGCCGCGCAGGCCGGCACGCCGGTCACGCGCATCGGCCGGATCACCGCCGAACCCGGCTTGCGCTGGCTCGACGCGCAAGGCGCCGTGCAGACGCTGCCCGGGCGCAGCTTCGACCATTTCGCCTGAGCGATCGACCGGATAATCGCGGCATGACGCCACCACCCGCCGTCCCCGCCGCCCCGGTGCTGCATCCGGACCTGCGCTTCCTCCTGGCCCACCCGGCCCATTTCATCGCCCTGGGGGCCGGCTCCGGCCTGCCCCGCCTGGCGCCCGGCACTGTGGGCACGCTCTGGGCCTGGGCCGCGTTCGTGCTCCTGTTCCCCTGGCTCGACGAGATGGCCTGGGCCTGGGTGATCGGGCTGGGCACGCTGATCGGCTGGTGGGCCTGCACGGTGACCGCCCGCCACCTGGGTGTGGCCGACTCGGGCCACATCGTGTGGGACGAGGTCGTCGCGTTCTGGCTCGTGCTGTGGCTGGTCTCGCCTACCGGCCTGCTCGGACAGGCCATCGCGTTCGGGCTGTTCCGCCTGTTCGACGCGATCAAGGTCGGGCCGATGGCCTGGGCCGACCGCACGTTCAAGGGCTTCGGTCCGCGCGGGGGCTTCGGCATCCTGCTGGACGACTTCGCCGCCGCCTTCTGCACCCTGCTCGTCATCGCCGGCTGGCGCTTCTTTGCCCATGGATAAGCACCTGGACACCCTGGTGGAACGGCTGGCCGACGCGCTGCGCGCACGCGGCGCGCTGATGGCCACGGCCGAGAGCTGCACGGGCGGGCTCATCGCCGGTACCTGCACCGCGCTCAGCGGCTCCAGCGACTGGTTCGACCGCGCCTTCGTGACCTACTCCAACCGCGCCAAGACGGAGATGCTGGGCGTGCCGGCGCCACTCATCGAGCGGCATGGCGCCGTCAGCCAGGAGGTGGCCGCCGCGATGGCCGCCGGCGCCCGTGAACGCGCCGGGGTGAGCTACGCCGTCGCCGTGACCGGCATTGCCGGGCCGACCGGCGGCAGCGCCGCCAAGCCCGTGGGCACCGTCTGGTTCGGCTGGGCCACGCCCGCCGGCACCGTCACCGAGTGTCGCCGCTTCGACGGCGACCGCAGCGCCGTGCGCCAGCAGACCGTGGCCCACGCCCTGCAAGGGCTGCTGGAGCGGCTCTGAGCGACTGGCGCATCAAGCGCCGTGACACTTCTTGTACTTCTTGCCGCTGCCGCAGGGGCAGGGATCGTTGCGCCCCGGTTCGGCTTCCTTGCGGATCGGGTCCGTGCGCGGGCCCAGGCTGCGCCAGACGCGGTGCAAGTCGTAGACCGCCCACACGGCTTCACCGAAGGCGTTGGCGCGCGCCTCGCTGACGCTGGGCGGGCCGTCTTCGTCGTGCATGTTCCAGGCCGGCGGATCGGTGTCGTCCTCGGCCAGGTCCACGATGCAGTCGAGCGCGTCCTCGATCCAGCCCGCGGCTTCCTTGTCGCGCGGCGGCGCCCATTCCTCGGGCCAGTCCTCCACCACCGACAGGAAACCCATGGCCCAGACCTGGCCGAAGGCCGGCAGCGGCTCATCCCCGATCGCCGCGCGCTCGGCTTCGGGCAGGCCGGCGATGGCGCCACGCACGTCCATCACCTCGGGCTGGTAGGTGCGGTCGTCGTCGAGGGTGTCCACCTCGGCGCGCAAGGCGGCCGCCACTTCGTTCCAGCGGCGCATCCACAGGGACATGAAGCGCGCGGCCTGGGCATCGTCGGCAAAATGGTTCGGGGCACCTTCGCCCACGCCGATAAGCACCGGCAGGTATTCCTCGGGCGCGATCTCGCGCCGGGTGCAGATCAGCGCCGCCATGGCGCCTTCCAGGAACTCCCACTGCGGCACGTCCTCGTCGCGCTCGCGCAGTTCATCGAGGATGGCCTCGAGCGCATCGTAGTCGGCCGCTTCGAGCGGCAGGGCAGCAGGGGTATCGGGGGCAGGTGTGCTCATGCGGCCAGTGTAGCCGCGCCAGTCCATTGCCGCTGCACGCGCACACCCAGCCGGGCCAGCCGTCCGGTCATGCGCAGCACGGCCTTGTCCTTGCTCACCAGACACGCACCCAGCACGACGGCCAGGTCGATGAACTTCTGGTCATCCGGGTCCTTGCAGACATAGACGGCACGCGGCGCGGGCTCGGCGGGACGGGCGTGGCGGTCGAACCGGACCAACACCTCGTCGGCGGCGAAGCCACGCTGTGCCAGGCGCCGTGCGATGTGCGGATAGTCCAGCACGCGTCGCAGCTCCTCGCGCATGGCGGCCGTAGCGTGCCAGGGCCCCTGCCCGCTTTCGAGCCACTCGCGCAGCGCCACCACCGCCGGGTCCTCGTACACGTACATGTCGAGGATGACGTTGGTGTCGATGACCAGCGGCGTGCTCTCCACCATATTCAGCGCCCTTCGTTCCCGCCGGCCGCTGCGGGCGCGCGACGCGGCGTCAGGTCGAAGCGGAACAGGCGGCATTCGATGGGGCCGTTCCACATTGGCACGCGGCGCGACTCCTTGAAGCGCATCTTGCCGGGCAGCTTCAGGTCCGGCGTGAGCAGCCAGGCCGTCCAGCCCGCGTAATGGTTCTTCCAGTGCGTGGCGAGCCGGGCGAAGAAATCGCTGCCCTCGGCATCGGCACTGCCATCGCTCATCTGCGCGCTTTCGCGGCCCATGCGTTCCACGGGCGCCGGCGCGGCCGCGCCCACGGTGAAGGTGCGCGGCGCGCGTGCGCCCGCGCGCTCGGAGGCCCGCTCGCGCGCATTGCGGCCGGCCACACCGGCCGCCGCAATGCGCTCGCCATAAGGCGGATTCAGCAGCAGCACGCCGGGCCGCTCGCTGGGCGGCATGCGCTGCAGCGCGTCACCGCCGCGCAGCTCCAGCGCGTGGGCCACGCCCGCACGCTCGGCGTTGCGCTGCGCGAAGTCAACCATGCGGAAGGCCACGTCGGAGCCGAACACGATGGGCCGGTGCCCGGCGGGCCATTCGCGCCGCTGCTGCTCCGCCTCCTGGCGCAGTGCCTGCCAGACGTGCGGCTGGAACGGCAGGAGCTTTTCGAATGCGAAGCGCCGCTGCAGGCCGGGCGCCACGCGCAGCGCGATCTGTGCCGCCTCGATGGCCACGGTACCGCTGCCGCAGCACGGGTCGTACAGCGGCGCAATCTCGTCCAGCGCCATGTCGGCGGCCGCATCCCAGCCGGTGGCGGCGATCATGGCCGCCGCCAGCGTCTCCTTCAGCGGCGCGTCACCCTTGTCCTCGCGCCAGCCGCGCTTGAACAGCGGCTCGCCCGAGGTGTCGATGGACAGGCTCAGCGTGTCGGCGGTCAGGTGCGCGTACAGGCGCACATCGGGCCAGTTCGTGTTCACGCTCGGGCGCTCGCCGCGCCGCTCGCGGAAGCGGTCGCAGACCGCGTCCTTGATCTTGAGCGCCGCGAAGTTCAGGCTCTTGAGCGGGCTGTGCTGCGCCGTCACCTCGACCTTGATGGTCTGCGCGGGTGTGAACCAGATCTCCCAGGCCACCTCCTTGGCCGCGTCGTACAGGTCGGCCTCGCTGCGGTAGGGGCCGCGCCACAGCTGCACCAGCACCCGCTGGGCCAGTCGGCTGTGCAGGTTGAGCTTGAGCGCATCGCGCCAGGACGCCCGCACCGCGACGCCCGCGCGCGCGGGCGCCACCGCGTCCACGCCGGTGATGCGCCGCACTTCGGCCGCAAGGTAGGACTCAACGCCTGCCGCGCAGGGCAGGAACAGGGAAAGATCGTTCATGCAGGGATTGTCGTTCAGGAGCGGCGCTCAGGCCTTGAGCTGGAGCCGGCGCGCCAGCTTGTGCAGGTTGCTCGCGTCCAGGCCCAGGGCGCGGGCGGCCTGCGCCCAGTTGCCACCGTGCACGTCCAGCGCGGCGCGGATCGCCTGGCGCTCGAACGCCGCCACCTGATCCCGCAGGGTACCCGCCGGCGCCGCCGCCGCTGCCACCACCGGCAGGGGCGAGGAGGAAGGGGTGACCGGCACCGGCGCCGTTTCCTCCAGATCGAGCAGTTCGGGGCCAAGCGTCACGATGTCGGCGCGCGAGGCGCCGCGGCTCACGGCCTTGAGCGCCGCGCGGCTGATGACGTGCTCGAGCTCGCGCACGTTGCCGGGCCAGTGGTAGCGCCGCAGTGCCTCTTCCGCCTCGGCGCTCAGGCGCAGGCTGCGCAGCCCCAGGCGGGCGCGGTTGAGTTCGAGAAAGCGCCCGGCCAGCAGCAGCACGTCGTGGCCACGCTCGCGCAACGGCGGAATCGGCAGCGGATAGACCGACAGGCGGTGGTACAGATCGGCCCGAAAGCTGCCGTCGCGCACGTGTTCGCGCAGGCTGCGGTTGGTGGCGGCGATCACGCGCACGTCCACACGACGCGGGCGGTCGGCCCCCAGGCGCTGGATCTCGCCGTTCTGCAGCGTGCGCAACAGCTTGGCCTGCACGGCCAGCGACAGTTCCCCCACCTCGTCGAGAAACAGCGTGCCCCCCTCGGCCGCCTCGAAGCGGCCCGGGCGGTCGCCGACGGCGCCCGAGAAGGCACCACGCACATGACCGAACAGCTCGCTCTCGGCCAGCGACTCGGGCAGCGCCGCACAGTTGACGTGCACCAGCGGTTTGGCCCGGCGCCGCGAAAGCGCGTGCAGGCGGTGCGCGAACAGTTCCTTGCCGACGCCGGTCTCGCCCAGCAGCAGCACCGGCAGATCGGTGTCGGCGACCACCTGCAGCTCGTGCAGCAGGCGGGCAATGCCCTCGCTCTGCCCCAGGACCTCGGCATCCTCGGCCATGGACGCGCCGCCACCGCCGTGGTGCAGCCGCAGCGTGCGCAGCTCGCCCTCCAGGCGCGCCAGCCGCACGGTGGCCTCCACCAGCGGCAGCAGCGTCTGCAGGCGCTGCTGCGCGCGGGCGTCGAAGGTGCCCACCGCCAGGGCGTCCAGGGTCAGCACGCCCCAGGGCTGCCCGTCCACCCACAGGCTGATGCCCATGCAGTCGTGCACCGGCAGCGACGCGCCTTCGAGTTCGTCCAGCAGACCGTCGTACGGGTCGGGCAGCGCGCTGTCGTGGTGAAAGCAGGTGATGTCGCGCCGTGCCAGGATGGTGGCCAGCCGGGGGTGCTGCGCCATGGAAAAGCGCCGGCCGAGCGCGTCGCGAACCAGACCGGCCGTGGCCAATGGCTTGAGGTATTCCCCCTCCAGTTGCAGCAGGGCCACGGCGCCGCAGCCGAAATGCACGCGCAAGGTGTCCACCAGGCGCTGCAGCCGGATGGCTGTTGGCAGATCCACCGCCAGATCGGCGACCAGCAGATCGAGCACGAGGCGACCATCGCCACCGAACGAGGTGTTTTTGACCATGTTGGGTATTTTACACCCTCATCAAAACGGGTATTTTTGACCTTACTGGTTTTCAGGTCATTGATTTTCCTAGGGTTTTCCCCTGGCACGCCCTTCGCATAAGGCTGTGCATTCAACCACCGCAGGAGAAAACTCATGATCACCCGAAGGCCCGCACGCCGCCTCATGCCGATCGCCGCGGCACTGTGCATGCTGGCACTGCCCGCACTCGCCCAACACGAACCCGGTGCCGCCCACATGACCGCCGCCGCAACCAGCGCCCCGGCCACCGCCCGGCACATCAAGCTGCACACCAACATTGTCGACGGCAGGATGGTCTATGTGGACGACAAGGGCCAGGTCAACCCCACCATCGACGCCAGGGTCGGCGACACGATCGAGGTCGAGCTCGACAGCGGCGAAGGCGCCGAACACGACTTCGTCATCAGCGACCTGAACGTGGCCTCGCCCAAGTTCAGCGCCGGCACGGGCAAGGTCCGTGTGCGCTTCACGGTCACGCAGCCGGGCGAATTCACCTATTTCTGCTCGGTGCCGGGCCACCGCCAGATCGGCATGGAAGGCCTGCTGCGTGTGACGGGCCAAGCCCCGGCCCAGAACAGCGACGCGGCCCCGGCCGCCAGCCCGTCCACCCAGGCCGCGCTGGCGCTGTACACCCCCGCCGCCGTGCCGCAGCGTGGCGCGGACCCGGCGGCCGTCAGCATCGCTGCCGACCCGACGAAAGTGCCGGCCGCCATCGGCGCGCGGGCGCCCCAGGTCCAGAAGCTGCGCATGGAAACGGTGGAGTTGCCCGGCAAGCTCGACGACGGCACCACCTTCACCTACTGGACCTTCGACCGCCAGGTGCCGGGGCCGATGCTGCGCGCCCGCGTGGGCGACACCATCGAGCTGACGCTGGCCAATGCCCGCGAGAGCAAGGCCATCCACTCGATCGACCTGCACGCGGTCACCGGCGGGCACGGCGGCGGCGAGCACACCCAGGTCGCGCCCGGCCAGGAAAAGACCATCACCTTCAAGGCACTGAACCCCGGCCTGTACGTCTACCACTGCGCCACGCCGCTGGTGCCGCAACACATCGCCGCCGGCATGTACGGAATGATCCTCATCGAGCCCGAGGAAGGCCTGGCCAAGGTGGACCGCGAGTACTACGTGATGCAGGGCGACATGTACACGCACCGCCCCTTCGGCGCCAAGGGCCACCAGGAACCCGATCTGGACAAGATGGCCAACGAGCTGCCCGACTACTACGTCTTCAACGGCGCCGTCGGCGCCCTGAGCAAGACGCACAAGCTGCAGGCCCAGGTGGGCGAGACGGTGCGCATCTACTTCGGCGTCGGCGGCCCGAACAAGGTCTCGTCGTTCCACGTGATCGGCGAGATCTTCGACAAGGTCTACAGCGAGGCCGCGCTCAACGCCTACAAGACCGGCGTGCAGACCACCCTCGTGGCACCGGGCGGCGCCACGATCGTCGAATTCAAGGTCGAGCACCCCGGCAGCTACCTGCTGGTCGATCACGCCCTCTCGCGCACCGGCAAGGGCGCGGTGGGTGTGCTCGAAGTCGCCGGCGAGGGCGTGCCCGGCGTCTACAAGCCCGGCCGCCTCTGACCCAAGTCCACCCACCCAAGGAGAACGACACCATGAACATCCTGGACCAATCGCTGGGCCAGCTGGCCCGGCGCATCCCCGGCGCCACGCGCGTCTTCGACGCCCACCATTTCGACTTCTGCTGCGCCGGCAACCGCACACTGCGCACCGCCGCCACCGAGGCCGGCATCGACCCCGAACCGCTGGTGGAGGCGCTGCACGCGCTTGCGCAGCGCGCCGCCGAGCAGCCCGTCTCGTGGGAAGGGGCCTCCGACACCGAGCTGGTGGACCACATCCTCGAGCGCTATCACGCGGTACACCGCGAGCAGTTGCCCGAACTGATCCGCCTGGCGCGCCGGGTGGAGCAGGTGCACGGCGAGCGCGAGGACTGCCCGCATGGCCTGGCGAACCACCTGGAGGCCATGGCGCAGGAACTGGAAAGCCACATGCGCAAGGAGGAGCAGATCCTGTTTCCCCTCATCGCGCGCGGCCACGGCCGCATGGCCGGCATGCCCATCGGGGTGATGCGCGCCGAGCACAACGAGCACGGGACCGAGCTGCGCCGCCTGGAAGGGTTGACGAATGACATCACACCACCGCCGGCCGCCTGCACCACCTGGCGCGCGCTCTACACGGGCCTGCGCACCTTCCGCGAGGACCTCATGACCCATATCCATCTGGAAAACAACGTGCTGTTCGAGCGCTTCGCGCCGGCCGCCACGCACTGACACAGGAGCCGCACCATGGGTGTCTACAAGAAATACTGGTTCACGCTGATCGGCGTGTGCATCGTCATGTTCTCGCTGCTGGGCTATTTCGGCGCCGAGGTCTACCGCTCGGCGCCGCCCATGCCCGACAAGGTGGTCACCACCGGGGGCAAGGCCCTGTTCACGGGTGAGCAGATCATCGACGGCCAGACCGCCTGGCAGTCGGTGGGTGGCATGCAGCTGGGCTCCATCTGGGGCCACGGTGCCTACCAGGCGCCGGACTGGACGGCCGACTGGCTGCACCGCGAGCTGACCGCCTGGCTCGACCTGGCCGCGCAGGAACGCCACGGCAAGCCCTACGCCGAGCTGGACGCCGGCGCCCAGGGCGCGCTGCGCGCCGAGCTCAAGGCCGAGTACCGCGCCAGCGGCGTGGACGACAGCAACACGCTGGTGGTGAGCGAGCGCCGCGCGCAGGCCATCGCGCGGACGGCAACCTACTACGACCAGCTCTTCTCGGACGCACCCGCGCTGCGCCAGAGCCGCCAGAGCTTCGCCATGAAGGAGAACACGCTGCCCAGCGCCGAGCGGCGCGAGGCCATGACGCAATTCTTCTTCTGGACCGCCTGGGCCGCCGCGACCGAGCGCCCGGGCTCGGACGTGACCTACACCAACAACTGGCCGCACGAACCGCTGATCGACAACCAGCCCAGCGGCGAGAACATCGTCTGGTCGATCGCCAGCGTGGTCATTCTGCTGGCCGGCATCGGCTTCCTCGTGTGGGGCTGGGCCTTCCTGCGTGACCACGACGAGCCCCTGCCCGCCGCGCCCGCGCGCGATCCGCTGTCGCTCGTCGGTCTCACGCCCTCGCAGCGCAGCCTGGGCAAGTACCTGTTCCTGGTGGTGGCCCTGTTCGTGTTCCAGGTCTTCCTGGGCGGCTTCACCGCGCACTACACGGTGGAAGGCCAGCACTTCTACGGCATCGACGTGTCGCAGTGGTTCCCGTATGCGCTCACGCGGACCTGGCACATCCAGGCCGCGCTGTTCTGGATCGCCACCGGCTTCCTGGCCGTGGGCCTGTTCCTCGGGCCCATCATCAACGGTGGCAAGGACCCGAAATTCCAGAAGCTCGGCGTGGACGTGCTGTTCTGGGCACTGGTGGCCGTGTGCGTGGGCTCGTTCGCGGGCAACTACCTGGCCATCGCGCAAAAGCTCCCGCCCGAGTGGAACTTCTGGCTCGGCCATCAGGGCTACGAGTACGTGGACCTGGGGCGCCTGTGGCAGATCCTCAAGTGGGTCGGCATCCTGCTGTGGCTGGTGCTGATGCTGCGCGCCGTGCTGCCCGCGCTGCTCAGGCGCAACGGTGAGGACAAGAACCTGCTGGCCCTGCTGACCGCCTCGGTCGGCGCCATCGGCCTGTTCTACGGCGCGGGCCTGTTCTACGGCGAGCGCACCAGCCTGTCGGTGATGGAGTACTGGCGCTGGTGGGTGGTGCACCTGTGGGTGGAGGGCTTCTTCGAAGTCTTCGCCACCACCGCGCTGGCCTTCGTGTTCAGCAGCATGGGCCTGGTCTCGCGCCCGATGGCCACCGCGGCCAGCCTGGCGTCGGCCTCGCTGTTCATGCTCGGCGGCATCCCCGGCACCTTCCACCACCTGTACTTCGCCGGTACCACCACGCCCGTCATGGCCGTGGGCGCCGCGTTCAGCGCGCTGGAAGTGGTGCCGCTGATCGTGCTGGGCCACGAAGCCTGGGAGAACTGGCGCCTCAAGACCCGCGCCCCCTGGATGGACAACCTGAAGTGGCCCCTGCTGTGCTTCGTGGCCGTGGCCTTCTGGAACATGCTGGGCGCCGGCGTCTTCGGCTTCATGATCAACCCGCCCATCTCGCTGTACTACGTACAGGGCCTGAACACCACGCCCGTGCACGCCCACGCCGCGCTGTTCGGGGTGTACGGCTTCCTGGCGCTGGGTTTCACGCTCCTGGTGCTGCGCTATGTGCGCCCGCAGTTCGCCTTCAGCGAAGGCCTGATGAAGACCGCCTTCTGGGGCCTCAACGGTGGCCTGGTGCTGATGATCGCCACCAGCCTGCTGCCCGTGGGCATCATCCAGTTCATGGCCAGCGCCAGCGAAGGCCTGTGGTACGCCCGCAGCGAGGCCTTCATGCAGCAGCCCCTGCTGCAGACCCTGCGCTGGGTGCGCACCTTCGGTGACGTCGTGTTCATCATCGGCGCCGTGGCCCTGGCCTGGCAGGTGGTGATCGGTCTGGCCGGTGGCCGCGTCGCCGGCCAGACGGCAACCCGGCAGGCACTCGGCCAGGCGCGCGGCTGACCTCACAGGATCCCGCCCGTGACCGGGCCCGCCGCCTTGCCCCGAGGGCAGCGCGGCGGGCCCGGTCATTCGTCGTGAGTCAATGGCCGTTGTCGAGGGCGGCGGCCATCACCGCCGCCTGCACCCGGGAGCTCAGGTGAAGCTTGCGCAGGATGTGCTGGACATGGATCTTGACCGTGGTTTCGGCGATCCCCAGGGTCCGCGCAATCTCCTTGTTGCTGGCGCCCGCGGTGATTTCGCGCAGGATCTCGCGTTCGCGCGGCGACAACTGCGCCAGGGGGTCTTCAGCGGTCAGGGGCAGTGCCGCCGGCGTGGCGGTCGTGGCGTGCAGTGTCTGGAATGCGCTGACCAGCTTGTCGGTCATCTCGGCGCTGATGGTGGAGCGATCCTGCCGTGCACGGTCAATGGCCTGCACCAGCATGTCGCTGTCCACCGTCTTGAGCAGGTAGCCGTGGGCACCATGGCTCAGCGCACGCGAGAGCGTTTGGGCATCCTCGCTCACGGTCAGCATCAGCACGCGGGCCGCGGGCGCGGCCTGCCGCAAGCCCGCGAGCGCGTCCACGCCACTGACACCCGGCAGGTGATGGTCCAGCAGGATCACGTCGGGCTGGAGTTCGGCGGCGCGACGCATGGCCTCGCCCGCATCCGCCGCCTCGCCCACCACCTGCAGATGGGGCTGGCTGGCCAGCAGGGCGGTCAGACCGCGCCGGAACAGGGTGTGGTCGTCCACGACCAGCAGGCGGATGGGAGCGTTCATGTGTTGGGGAGCAGGGACGGCAGGGTGAGCGTCACGCAGGTGCCGGCGTCGGCAGCCGAGGCGATGTCCAAGCGCGCGCCGATGCTGGCCGCGCGTTCGCGCATGATGCGCAGGCCCACGTGGGTCTCGTCCTGCGCGCTGGCGGCCTCACGCAGGCCGCAGCCATCGTCGCGGACCGACACCACCCACTGGGGCGACTGCTGCACATCGACCCAGACCTGGTTGGCGCGCGCGTGCTTGCGCACGTTGGACAGGGCCTCCTGCACCACGTGCAGCACCTGGATCTGCACGTCGGGCGGCAGGGGCAGGCCCTCGCCCTCGATGTCCAGGTGCGCCGCCAGGCCGGTCTGGTGCTCGAACTTGGTCAGCGTGGTCTGCAGGGCCGGTGCAATGTCCTCGCCACTGGTGCGCGTGCGAAAGTGCACCAGCAGCTCGCGCACGTCCGAGAGGCTTTCGCGGATACCGGTATCCAGCTCATCGAGCGTGGCGCGCAGCGGCCCTTCGGGCACCGGGCCCAGCCGCTCGCGCAACAGGCCCGCCTGGATCTTCAGGAAGGACAGGCCCTGGGCGATGGAGTCGTGCAACTCCCGCGCCAGCAGACTGCGCTCCTCGGCCACCGCCGACTCCCGCTGCAAGGCCTCGACGCGCAGGCCCTCGATGCCCCCCGCCAGATGGCTGGCCAGCGTATCGACCAGGGAGCGGTCGTGGCCGTTGAAATCGGGAAAGGCACGGAAGAACAGGTCGATCTCGCCGACGACACGCTCGTGCAGGCGCATCGGCACATTGATCACGCCGGAGAAACCGGCACGCAGGCATTGCCCGCCGGCCATCACCGGCCGCGCCGGTGGCCCGCCGGCCAACGTCACCAGCGGCACCGCCCGTATCTGCGCCTGCGACTGGGGCTGCCCGCAGTGGCAGGAGCCCGTGGGGATGCAGTGTTCGGCCGCCACCAGGTCATCCGGCAACCCTTCGGACGCGAGCATGACATAGCGAAGGTTGTGCTCGTCCGACCAGCGGATGGCCACGCCATCGGCCCGCGCGGCGCGACGGATCTGGGCGGCGAAGCCACGTGCCAGCGCTTCCAGGGTGCCCGCGGTCGATGCGAAGGCCGCCGCCTCATACAGAATCGCCAGCCGGGCGCGCTCGGTTTCCAGGTGGCGCGTCTTGCTCGCCACCCGCTGCTCCAGGCTGGCATACAGGTGTTGCAGATGCCGTGCCATGCGGTTGAAGCCCACGGCCACGGCGGCGAATTCGTCATTGCCCCGCTCATCGAGATGCGCCTTGAGGTCACCGGCCTCGATCCGTGCCAGCCCCGCCTGCAGGCGCGACAGCGGCCCGAGGATCCACAACTGGGCGGCATACAGCAGCGCCACGGCGGTCACGACCACCAGCGCCATCATCACGAACTGCGCCATGTTCAGCCATGTGGTCCACCGCTCCAGCTGCTTTTCGATCGAGTCAACCAGCCGGTCGATGTCCGCGACGAACGCGTCGGCCTGCACCGCCCAGGTGTCCGGCCCGGTGTCGCCATCCCAAGTGCGCCCGGGTTCCGCCGCCTGCGCCCACTGATCGCGCAGGGCTGCCCAGTTCGCCTCGACCGCCTGCAGGGCCTGCCGCGAAGACCCGTCGCGCGGCACGGCCAGCGGCCGTGCGGGGTCGCCCTGGCGCAACAGGCCGAGGCTTCGGTCGAACTGGGCCAGCAACGCGGGCAGTTGCGGCACCGGCTCCCCGGACAGCATCTGGGCCATGCGCCAGGTCTGCATCCGCATGCGCCCGGCCTCATTGACCGCCGCAGCGCCGCCCTGCATCTGCCAGGTGATCCAGAGTGTCAGGCCGATGGCCAGCAGCGACAGCAACAGCACCAGGCACCCGATGATGCCGATCTTGGTCGCCAGCGGCCGGCTAGGGCCGGGCGTGGTGTGATGAGACAGCGATGCACGCATCGGCAAAGACCATGTTGTGGCGCAGCACCCTTGCGGAACCACCCCAGGGCCTGCTCACACTATTTTTCCCAGAAGAAAAACCCGCACATGCGTCTTGCATTGTCGCCGCAAACCACCGGCGGTGGGGCGGCCGCCGGTCGCGGTCGGCCCTATTGCACGAGCGGGGACGGTGCGCCATCGAGGTCGACGCCGGACACCCGCGCCTGGCCGGCCAGCAGTCGCAGATACTGCGACAGTGCCGTGGCGAAGCTTTGCTGGTGCAGGGCCTGCGAGACCGCATGGCGCACCTGCTCGAACGGCGGCACGCGGCCGCTTTCGCGCGCCAGCACCTCGACCACATGCAAACCGAAGCGGCTGTGCACCAGGCGCGGCAATACGCCGATCTCGGTCTGACCGAACAGCTCGCGCGCGAACTCGGGCGCGCAGTCCTCGCGCGTCAGCCAGCCCAGCTCACCCCCCTGCGCGCCACTGGGGCAGTTGCTGCTGACGGCAGCCACCTGCGCGAAGCGGTCGCCGGCGGCGCGTTCCTCGGGCGTGGCATTGCGCACGTCGAGCAGACAGGCCTCGGCCCGCTGGCGCAGGGCGTTGACATCCACGCCCGGGGTCACGGCGAACAGCACGTGACGCGCGCGCACCCGCTCGCCGTGTGCATAGCGTGCGGCATGGGCGACATAGTGCCGGCGGCAGGCGTCCTCGTCGGGTTCGGGCAGCGGCAGCGCGGCATCGAGCAGGCGCTCGATGGCCTGGCCGGCGGCTTCGCTGATCACACCGCCCTCGGGCACCGGGTCGTCCCGGTCGAGCAGCCCCTGCCCGATGGCCGCCTGGCGCAGCAACTCGGTGCAGGCACGCTGGCGCAACGCCGCGGTGTCGAGCAACTCGGCGGGGCCGCACAGGGCAACGCCGTTGACCTGCGGCGCGCACCAGTCGGCGGGCACTTCCACCGGTGCCTCGATGCGCGGCACATCGTGCCCCGCATCCCCCTGGCAGGAGCAGCCGCCCCCGCACCCCTGGTGTGCGCCCTGCGCGCTCATGCCTGACCTCCCGGGTGCTTGGCCGGCGCGTGCGCGGCCGGCAGGTTCAGGCGGCGCGAGCGCACCAGCTGATAAGGCCGGAACAGGTAGGCCACCGACGCGAAGCCGCTCCAGACATGGACCAGCCGGCTGAACGGGAACAGCAGGAAGATCGTCATGCCCAGCACCATGTGGACCTTGAACGGCCAGTCCAGCGCCACCAGGGCACTGGCATCGGGCCGGAAGGTGACGATGCGCTGCGCCCAGTCGGCCAGGATCAGCATGGCACTGGCATCGGCACGGTGGCTGTACGAGAACGGCAGTGTCACCAGGCCCAGCACCAGTTGCACCCACAGGATGATCAGGATCGCCAGGTCCGTGCGGTGGCTGGTCAGCCGGATCCGGGGATCGAACACGCGCCGGTGCAGCAGCATCGTCAGACCGACGAAGCAGACGACGCCGGCGACGCCACCCGAGACGATGGCCAGCATCTGCTTCTGGGGTGCGGTGATCAGCCACTCGTACATGAAATGCGGCGTCAGCAGACCCACGGTGTGGCCGAGCAGCAGGAACAGGATGCCGACGTGAAAGAGGTTGCTGCCCCAGCGCAACTGGCGCGCACGCAGCATTTGCGACGAATCGCTCTTCCACGTGTACTGGTCGCGGTCGAAGCGCGCCAGGCTGCCCATCAGGAACACCGCGAGACAGATGTAGGGGTAGACGTTGAACAGAAAATTGTGGACGACCAGTGGCATGGCAGGCTCCTCGGTTCAGCGGACGTGGCCACCGGTGGCAGGCGGCGGGCGGCGGATCAGGTGGACGGGTTGCGGCATGCCGGGCGAAGCCTGGCCTTGCGTCGAGCAGCCATCGAAGGCAGCGGGCTCTTCCCAGCTGGCATCCAGCGATTCTTCCGCCGCCGGCGGGGCGTCGTCCCGCAGCGGCTGGCCGGCCACCTCGAGCACCGCGGCCATCACGGCCGTGTAGTCGCTTTCACGGCGCTGCAGCGCGGCCCCGATCGAGCGCAGGATGTGGGCGAACTCGCCGATGAAGGCGCGTGCCTCGCGTGCCGGCTGGGTCGAGGCGTATTCCAGCAGCACCGTCAGGTGGTCGGGCAGCTCGGTGGGGTCGAGCAGCAGGCCGGCCTGCTCATAGGTCCGTACCAGGTCGACCATGGCCGGGCCGCGGTCGCGCGAATCGCCATGCACGTGCTCGAACAGGTGCAGCGCGGTGCCGCGCCCGCGGTCGAACAGGTCCACATAGGTGGCCTCGGCGTCCAGCCCTTCGGCCAGCAACCGGTCCATCAGCGCGTCGAGCTCGGCCCGGCGCACGCGGCCGAGCGCGCCCTCGGCATCCAGCACGGCAGGGATGTCGGCCAGATGGGCGCGCATGGCGGCGTCGGGATAGCGCAGCAGGTGGGCCAGCGCGCGCAGGGTGAAGGTGATGGGCTCTGTCATGTCCACGCTCCTCACAACGACGCCTTGATCGGAATGGTGCGCTTCTTCTCGCTGCCGAACAGGCTGGTCTCGGTCACGCCCTCGCTGCAGCCATTGCCGAAGGAGAAGCCGCAACCGCCGCGCACGTTGAAGGCGTTCTCGGCGTACTCGCGGTGTGTGGTCGGGATCACGAAGCGGTCCTCGTAGTTGGCAATGGCCATCACGTGGTACATCGCCTCGACCTCGGCGGCGCTCAGGCCGACCTGGTCGATGGCGGCCTGGTTGGGCACGCCATCCACGTGCTTGCCACGCTGCCAGGCACGCATGGCCAGCATGCGCTCGAGCGCGCGCACCACGGGCACGGTGTCGCCCGCCGTCAGCAGATTGGCCAGGTACTTGACCGGGATGCGCAGCTGGTTCACGTCGGGCAGCTCGCCGTTGGCACCCACGTGGCCGGCATTGGTGGCCGCGGTGATGGGCGACAGCGGCGGCACGTACCAGACCATGGGCAGGGTGCGGTATTCCGGGTGCAGCGGCAGCGCCACCTTCCAGTCCACGGCCATCTTGTAGACCGGGCTGTTGCGCGCGGCGATCAGCCAGGCTTCGGGCACGCCATCGGCACGCGCCTGTGCGATCACGGCAGGATCGTTCGGATCCAGGAAGATGTCGAGCTGGGCTTGGTACAGGTCGATGTCCTTTTCGACGCTGGCGGCGGCCTCGATGCGGTCGGCGTCGTACAGCAGCACGCCCAGGTAGCGGATGCGGCCCACGCAGGTCTCCGAGCACACGGTGGGCTGCCCGGCCTCGATGCGCGGGTAGCAGAAGATGCACTTCTCGGCCTTGCCGCTCTTCCAGTTGTAGTAGATCTTCTTGTAGGGGCAGCCACTCACGCACATGCGCCAACCACGGCATTTGTCCTGGTCGATCAGCACGATGCCGTCTTCCTCGCGCTTGTAGATCGAGCCCGAGGGGCACGACGCCACGCAGGCCGGGTTGAGACAGTGCTCGCACAGACGCGGCAGGTACATCATGAAGGTGCTCTCGAACTGGCCGTAGATGTCCTTTTGCACCTGCTCGAAGTTGACGTCCCGGCTGCGCTTGCTGAACTCGCCGCCCAGGATCTCCTCCCAGTTCGGTCCCCACTCGATCTTCTCCATGCGCTGGCCCGTGATCAGGCTGCGCGGGCGCGCGGTGGGTGCCGCCTTCATCTCCCGGGCGCTGTGCAGGTGGTCGTAGTCGAAGGTGAAGGGCTCGTAGTAGTCGTCGATCTCCGGCAGGTTGGGGTTGGCGAAGATCTTCATCAGCAGTTGCCACCGGCCGCCCTGGCGCGGCACGATGGAGCCGTCGGCCTTGCGCGTCCAGCCACCGTTCCATTTGTCCTGGTTTTCCCACTCCTTGGGGTAGCCGATGCCGGGCTTGGTCTCGACGTTGTTGAACCAGGCGTACTCGACACCGGGGCGGCTGGTCCAGACGTTCTTGCAGGTCACGCTGCAGGTGTGGCAGCCGATGCACTTGTCCAGGTTCAGCACCATGCCGATCTGTGCTCTGACTTTCATCGCGGGTTCCTTGTCGTTGTGCTGCTGCTCAGGGGTTCTCACCCTGCGATTGGTAGGCCGCCGCCAGGTGGTCACCGCGCGGTGTGTCGAGCCAGTCCACCTTGGCCATCTTGCGCACCACCACGAACTCGTCGCGGTTGGTGCCGATGGTCCCGTAGTAGTTGAAGCCGTAGCTGTACTGCGCGTAGCCGCCGATCATGTGGGTGGGCTTGAGCACGATGCGCGTGACCGAGTTGTGGATGCCGCCGCGCACGCCGGTGATCTCGCTGCCGGGCGTGTTGATGATCTTTTCCTGCGCGTGGTACATCATCACCATGCCGGGCTTGACGCGCTGGCTGACCACCGCGCGCACGGCCACCGCGCCGTTCAGGTTGAACATCTCCATCCAGTCGTTGTCCTCGATGCCGGCGCGTTGGGCATCTTCCTCGCTGATCCAGGCCACCGGACCGCCCCGGTTCAAGGTCAGCATCAGCAGGTTGTCGGTGTAGGTGCTGTGGATGCCCCACTTCTGGTGCGGCGTGATGAAGTTCAGCTGGATCTCGGGATGGCCGTTCGGCCTGATGCCCTGCATGCCGTGGGTGGCCTTCATGTCGATCGGCGGTCGGTAGCTGCTGAACCCTTCGCCAAAGGCGATCATCCAGGGGTGATCCTGGTAGAACTGCTGGCGACCGGTGAGCGTGCGCCACGGGATCAGCTCATGCACGTTGGTATAGCCGGCGTTGTAGCTCACCGTCTCGCTCTCGATGCCGCTCCAGGTCGGGCTGGAGATGATCTTGCGCGGTTGCGCCTGGATGTCGCGGTAGCGGATCTTCTCGTCCTCGCGGTACAGCGCCAGGTGTTTGTGGTCACGACCGGTCGCCCTGGACAGCGCTTCCCAGGCCTTGACGGCAACGTGGCCGTTGGTCTCGGGCGCCAGTTGCAGGATCACCTCGCAGGCGTCGATGTCGCTGACGATGCGCGGGCGGCCCTCGGTGGCGCCGGGCTCGGCGGTGATGCCGTTGAGCTGGCCAAGCTGCTCGACCTCGGTGCCGGTCGCCCAGGCGATGCCCTTGCCGCCATTGCCGAGCGTGTCCATCAGCGGGCCCAGGGCCGTGAAGCGCTTGTACAGGTTCGGGTAGTCGCGCTCGACCACCGTGACCTGCGGCGCCGTCTTGCCGGGAATCAGCTCACACTCGCCCTTCTTCCACTCGGCCACACCATAGGGCTGTGCCAGCTCGGCCGGCGTGTCGTGCATCAGCGGCGTGAGCACGGTGTCGCGCTCGACGCCCAGATGGCCCACGCAGACCTCGCTGAAGGCCTTGGCAAAGCCTTTGTAGATCTCCCAGTCGCTGCGCGACTCCCACACCGGGTCCACGGCCGCCGACAGCGGGTGGATGAAGGGGTGCATGTCGCTGGTGTTGAGGTCGTTCTTTTCGTACCAGCTCGCGGTGGGCAGCACGATGTCGGAGTACAGGCAGGTCGTGCTCATCCGGAAGTCGAGCGTGACCAGCAGGTCCAGCTTGCCCTGCGGCGCATCGGCATGCCAGGTGACCTCTTCGGGCCGGGCGTCACCGAGCCCCAGGTCCTTGCCCTGCACGCCGTTCTCGGTGCCCAGCAGGTGCTTGCAGAAATACTCGTGGCCCTTGCCGCTGGAGCCCAGCAGGTTGGAGCGCCAGACAAACAGGTTGCGCGGCCAGTTTTCCGGCGCGTCCGGGTCCTCGCAGCTCATCTGCAGGCGGCCGTCGGTCAACGCCCGCGCCACGTAGTCGCGCGGCGACAGGCCTGCGGCCTCGGCCTGGGCGGCGATGCCCAGCGGGTTGGTTCTGAGCTGCGGCGCGCTGGGCAGCCAGCCCATGCGTTCGGCGCGCACGTTGTAGTCGATCATGCTGCCGCCGAATCGCTCGCGGTCGGCCAGCGGGCTGACGATCTCGTCCACGCCCAGCTTCTCGTAGCGCCACTGGTCGGTGTGCGCGTAGAAGAAACTGGTGCTGTTCTGCTGACGCGGCGGGCGCGCCCAGTCGAGCGCGAAGGCCAGCGCCGTCCAGCCAGTCTGCGGGCGCAGTTTCTCCTGGCCGACGTAGTGCGACCAGCCGCCGCCGCTCTGGCCGATGCAACCGCACATCATCAGCAGGTTGATGACACCACGGTAGTTCATGTCGCAGTGGTACCAGTGGTTCATCGCCGCACCGATGATGACCATGGACTTGCCCCGGGTCTTGTCGGCGTTGGCGGCGAACTCGCGCGCCACGGCGATGACCTGCTGGCGCGGCACGCCAGTGATGTGCTCGGCCCAGGCCGGCGTGTAAGGTGCGTTGTCGTCGTAGCTGGCGGCGCCGCTGCCCAGCCCGCGGTCGATCCCGTACTGCGCGGCCTGCAGGTCGAACACCGTGGCGACCAGCGCCTCGCGGATGTCGCCCGCCTTGCCCAGGCGCAGGCGCACGGCCGGTACCCGGGCGCGGTTCACGTCGCCCTGCTGTTCGTTGGCCGTGAAATGTGGCGTCTCGATGCCGCCGAAGTAGGGAAAGCCGACGTCCACGATCTCGCTCTCCTGGCTGCCGTCCTCCAGCACCGACAGCTTGAGCCGGACCTCGGCGCCGTGGCGTGCCTCCTTCGCCTCCAGGTTCCACTTGCCGGCGTCGTCGCGGCCCTCGGCGCCCCAGCGAAAGCCGATCGAGCCATGCGGCAGCACGGCGCGGCCGTCGGTGTCGAAGGCGATGGTCTTCCAGTCCGGGTTGTTCTGCTGCCCCAGGTCGCCGTTGAAGTCGCTGGCACGCAGGTAGCGGTCGGGCACCTGCACCACGCTGCCATCGGGCAGGGTGTGTTCCCGCAGCAGCACCAGCATCGGCAGGTCGGTGTAGCGGCGCGCGTAGTCGTCGAAGTACGCCGACCGGGTCTTGAAATAGAACTCGTTGAGCGCCACGTGGCCCATCGCCATGGCCAGCGCCGCATCGGTGCCCTGCTTGGGGTGCAGCCAGAGGTCGGCCAGCTTGGCGACCTCGCTGTAGTCCGGCGTCACGGCCACGGTCTTGGCCCCCTTGTAGCGCACCTCGGTGAAGAAGTGCGCATCGGGCGTGCGCGTCTGCGGCACGTTGGAGCCCCAGGCGATGATGTAGTTCGAGTTGTACCAGTCGGCCGATTCGGGCACGTCGGTCTGCTCGCCCCAGACCTGGGGCGAGGCCGGCGGCAGGTCGCAGTACCAGTCGTAGAAGCTCATGCACACGCCGCCGATCAGGCTCAGGTAGCGGCTGCCGGCCGCGTAGCTGACCATGCTCATGGCCGGGATGGGCGAGAAGCCGATGATGCGGTCGGGCCCGTGCCGCTTGATCGTGTAGACGTTGGCCGCGGCAATCAGCTGGTTGACCTCGTCCCAGTGCGAGCGCACGAAGCCCCCCATGCCGCGCACCTGCTGGTAGTCGCGCCGCGCGGCATCGTCCTCGGCGATCAGCGCCCAGGCATCGACCGGGGTCTTGGCGACCTTCAGGGCGGCACGCCAGCGTGCCAGCAGCCGGCCACGCACCATCGGGTACTTGACACGGTTGGCGCTGTAGAGGTACCAGGAATAGCTGGCCCCGCGTGCACAGCCACGCGGCTCGTGGTTGGGCATGTCCCAGCGCGTGCGCGGGTAATCGGTCTGCTGGGTCTCCCAGGTCACGATACCGCCCTTGACGTAGATCTTCCACGAGCACGAACCCGTGCAGTTCACGCCGTGCGTGCTGCGCACGATCTTGTCGTGCGACCAGCGCTGGCGGTAGGCGTCCTCCCAGGTACGGTCTTCGCCGGTGGTACGGCCGTGATCGCCGGAAAAGCTTTCCCTGGGCAGGCGGAAATGGGTCAGGCGGTCGAGGAAGTGGCTCATCGTCTTATCTCTTTCTCGGTGGACTCAGCAGGGCATGGGGGCATGGCGACGGGCGTAGTACCACCAGGTCACGGCCACGCACAGCAGGTAGAAGGCAACAAAGATCCACAGCGCGGCCTCGGGGCCGCCGGTGGCGGCGATGGAGCTGCCGTAGCTCTTGGGGATGAAGAAGCCGCCGTAGGCACCCAACGCGCCCGCGAAACCGACGGCCGCGGCGCCCAGCACGTTGCCCTCCTTGATCGCGGCGGCCTGCTCGGCCGCGCCCGGGCCGGCACCGCGCATGGCCAGTGTGTTGAAGATCACCGGGATCATCCGGAAGGTCGACCCGTTGCCGATGCCGGTGGTGACGAACAGCACCAGGAACATCAGGAAAAAGCCCGTGAAGCTGCCTCCCGCCGGACCGAAGGGCAGCGCATAGCCGCCCGCTCCCTTGGGCAGGAACCACAGCACACCCAGCACGGCCAGCGCCATCACCAGGAAATTCCACATCGTCACGACACCGCCACCGACCTTGTCGGACAGCCAGCCGCCGAATGGGCGCACCACGGCGCCGACCAGCGGGCCCAGCCAGGCATAGGCCAGCGGGTTCACATCGGGGAACTGGCTCTTGATCAGCAGCGGGAAACCGGCCGCGAAGCCGATGAAGGAGCCGAACGTGCCCAGGTACAGCAGGCACATGATCCAGTTGTGCGGCTGCCCGAAAATCGCCGCCTGCGCGGCGACCGAGGCCTTGGCATCGGCCACGTCGTTCATCACGAACCAGGCGATCACGGCAGCCAGCGCGATCCACGGCACCCAGATGAAGGCCGCGTTCTGCATCCAGACCTTGACCTGCTCGCCATCGCGCACGATGGTTTGCGGTTCGCCGCCAAAAACCCCGAGCACGCCCACGGTCACCACGATCGGGCTCAGGAACTGCACGACGGACACCCCCAGGTTGCCCAGCCCCGCGTTCACCCCCAGCGCCGACCCCTTGCGGTCATTCGGGAAGAAGTAGCTGATGTTGGCCATGCTGGAACTGAAATTGCCCCCGCCCAGGCCGCACAGCAGCGCCAGCACCAGCATCGTGGGATAGGGCGTGGACGGGTCCTGCACCGCGATGCCGATGCCGATGGTCGGGATCAGCAGGCTGGCCGTGGACAGCGCCGTCCAGCGGCGGCCACCGACCAGGGGCACCATGAACGAATAGAAGATGCGCAGCGTGGCGCCCGAGAGGGCCGGTGCCGCCGCCAGCCAGAACAACTGGTTCGTGGTGTAGTTGAAGCCCAGGGTGGGCAGGCTGACCGCCACCACACTCCAGACCTGCCAGACCGCAAACGCCAGAAACAGCGCTGGCACCGAGATCCACAGATTCAGCTTGGCGATGGCCTCGCCTTCCCGCGCCCAGAAGGCCTTGTCCTCCGGCGTCCAGATCGTGAGCAAGCGGCCGGCACGCGATGTGGTGGTGGTATCCATGGCAGGCTTTCGTTCAGGCGGTTTGGGCGGCGGGGCGGCTGCCCATCACGTCGGTGCGACGCACCTCGGTCCAGTACATCCAGATCAGCGAGACCCAGACCACGCCATACAGCAGCATGAAGGCGCTGGAGCGGATGCCGGTGACGTCCAGCAGGACGCCGAACAGGATCGGCAACACAAAGCCCCCCAGCCCCCCGGCCAGGCCGACGATGCCGCTGATGGTGCCGATGTTGTGGGGATAGTCGTTGCTGATGTACTTGAACACGCTGGCCTTGCCAAAGGCCCAGGCCACGCCGAGCACGGCCATCAGCGCGGTGAAGGCGTAGACGTTCAGGCCGAGGTGGAAGGTGCGCGGACCGTCCACCGTGGCAATCGTGAAGTCCGTCTGCGGATAGCTCAGCAGGAACAGGCAGATCCAGCTCACCCACATCACCCACCAGGTGACCTTGTGCGCGCCGTACCTGTCCGACAGCACGCCACCCATGGCGCGCAGCACGCCGCCGGGCAACGAAAAGCAGGCCGCCAGCAAGGCCGCCACGCGGATGTCCAGCCCGTACTCGCCCACGTAGTACTGCACCATCCACAGCGCCAGCGCCACGTAGCCGCCGAACACGATGCTGTAGTACTGGCAGTACTTGAGCACGCGCGGGTCTTTCAGCGCCCTGAGCTGGTCGGTGAAGCGCACGCTGCCCGGCACCAGGTGCTTCGCGTCGTGCGCGCTGAACAGCCAGAACAGCACCACCGTGACGGCCATGGTGAGCGCATACACCTGCGGCACCAGCGTCCAGCCGCCGGCCACCAGCAGCGCCGGCGCGACGAACTTGTTGACGGCCGATCCGGAGTTGCCGGCGCCATAGACGCCCATGGCCATACCCTGGCGGTGCCGGGGAAACCAGCGCGCCACGTAGGGCGTGCCGACCGAGAACGAGCCGCCGGCCAGGCCGACGAACAGGCCGATCACCAGAAAGTGCCAGAACTGCGTGGCATAGCCCATCAGCCAGATCGCCGGCACGGTGACGGCCATCAGCACCGCCATCACGATGCGGCCACCGTACCGGTCGGTCCAGATGCCCAGCGGCACACGCACCAGCGATCCCGTGAGCACCGGCATCGCGGTGAGCAGGCCGAACTCGGTCGCGTTCAGACCCAGTTGCTGCTTCAGCGGAATGCCGATCACGCCGAACATCATCCAGACCATGAAGCAGACCGTGAAGGCCAGCGTGCTGACGATCAGAACGCTCCAGGCCTGGCGGGAAACGGGCGGGCTGGCGTTATCGGGCATGGTCGTGGTGCGGCAATGGGGTGAGCCCCGACTGTCGCCCACCGGCACCTCGCCGACCATCCGCCGATGGTCGGGGCGGGCGGCGTCGAAAGGACGATGGCGCCCGCCCGGCCATCATCCGAAAGAACTATGTCAGGCCGGGCATGCCCACCCGGCGGCCGACGCGGCCCGTACCAGCCAGCAAACCCGATGGAGGGTGCGCGCAGCACCGGCACCCGGGGGCGCCGACCCGTTACAGCGCCTTGCGCAGATTGGCCGGCGCGATGCGCAGCGCCTCGCGGTACTTGGCCACGGTGCGGCGGGCACATTCGATGCCCTGCTCCTTGAGCAGGTCGGACAACTGGTTGTCCGACAGCGGCTTGGACGGTTCCTCGGCCGCGATGAACTGCTTGAGCAAGGCACGCACCGCCGTGCTCGACGCATTGCCACCGGTTTCGGTCCCCAGTGAGGAACCGAAGAAGTACTTGAGTTCGTAGGTACCGAAGGGTGTGGCCATGTACTTGGCGGTGGTCACGCGGCTGATCGTCGATTCGTGCAGACCCAGCTCGTCGGCGATCTCGCGCAGGACCAGCGGACGCATGGCCAGCTCGCCATGCATGAAGAAGTTGCGCTGGCGCTCGACGATGGCGCTGGAGACACGCAGGATGGTGTCGAAGCGCTGCTGGATGTTCTTGATGAACCAGCGCGCCTCCTGCAGGCGCTGCTGCATGGCGGCGTGGCCCTCGCCCCGGCCCTGCCGCATGGCATTGGCATAGGTGTCCTGCACGCGCAGGCGCGGCATCACATCCGGGTTGAGCTGCACCTTGAAGCCACGCCCGGCACGGGTGACGATCACGTCCGGCACGATCACGTTGCGCTCGGCGTCCGCAAAGCGTCGCCCGGGCTTGGGCTCCAGACGGTTGATCAGCGCCAGGCCGGCGCGCACCGCTTCGGCATCGAGCCCGCACGCCGCCATCAGCCGGCGCACATCGCGCTTGGCCATCAGCTCCAGCGGCTGCTCGCACAGCGCCAGGGCCGCGCGCGCCTCGGGGCTGTTGCGCAGCTCCAGGATCTGCAGCTTCAGGCATTCGCGCAGGTCGCGCGCGCCCACCCCGATCGGCTCCATGCTGTGCAGCCAGCCCAGGGCCATCCGCAGGTGTGCCTGGGCTTCCTCCTGCGCCTCCAGGTCCGGTTCGCCCTGACCCGGGTACATCTGGCACCAGAAGTCCCGCGCCAGCCCGTCCAGGGGTTCGTCCAGGTAGCCATCCTCGTTGAGGGATTCGATCAGGAAGTACAGCGCCGCCTGCTCTTCGGGCGTGAGCCGCAGGCAACGCGCCTGCTCGTGCAGGTGTTCCTGCAGGCTGACCGTGGCGCTCGCCAGCTCGGTCGCCGTGGGGGCGTCATCGTCCTGCCCGCCGGCGCCCCGGGCCGGGGCATCGCCCCCCCATTCGGCGTCGTCCGGGCTGACGTCGACCGTGCCGTCGCCCTCCCAACTTTCCTCGATCGACCCACCGCCATCCAGGCTGGCCTCGACCTCGTCTCCCCCGGCGGCTTCGGCCTCGCCCGCCGACGAAGCCACCTCGGCAATCCGCTCACCGGTGGCCACCGGTGCGTCCTGCTGATCCAGGCCGAAGGCCTCCCGCTCGGCCTGCTCGTCGCCACGCTCCAGGAACGGGTTCTCGTCGAGCATCTGCTCGACCTCCTGCGCCATTTCCAGCGTGGACAGCTGCAGCAGACGGATCGACTGCTGCAGTTGGGGTGTCAGCGCCAGATGCTGCGATACCCGCAGCGACAGACCCTGTTTCATCGGATGGCCGCAGCGCCGGGCCGCCCCAAGCAAGGCCAAGCCCCCCCGGGGGGCAGCGACGTACACGAAGTGACGAGCGTGGGGGCATACGTGCGCGCAGCGCCGGGCCGCCCCAAGCAAGGCCGAGCCCCCCCGGGGGGCAGCGACGTACACAACATGGCGGGCGCGGAGACCATCACATCCGGAAGTGCTCGCCCAGATAGACCCGGCGCACCTCGGCGTTGTTGACAATCTCGGCCGTGGTGCCGCTGGCCAGCACCTGGCCATCGCTGATGATGTAGGCGTGGTCGCAGATGCCCAGGGTTTCGCGCACGTTGTGGTCGGTGATGAGCACACCGATGCCACGGTTCTTGAGAAAACCGATGATCTGCTGGATTTCGATCACGGCGATCGGATCGATGCCCGCGAAGGGCTCGTCCAGCAGGATGAAGCGCGGGTTCGTGGCCAGCGCACGCGCGATCTCCACGCGCCGGCGCTCGCCACCCGAGAGGGCCGGTGCCGGCGAATCGCGCAGGTGGTCGACCCGCAGTTCCTTGAGCAGATCATCCAGGCGCCGCTCGATGTCGGCGCCCGCCAGGCGGCGCCCGTCGGGCCCCTTCTGCAACTCCAGCACGGCGCGCACGTTCTGCTGCACCGTCAGCTTGCGGAAAATGGAGGCCTCCTGCGGCAGATAGCCCAGACCCAGGCGCGCACGGTGGTGGATGGGCAGGCGCTCGATCCGGCGGCCGTCCAGCAGGATCTCGCCGCCATCGGCACGCAGCAGGCCGACGATCATGTAGAACGACGTCGTCTTGCCGGCCCCATTGGGGCCGAGCAGGCCCACCACCTCGCCCTTGTCAACCGTCAGCGACACATCCTTGACCACCTGGCGGCTGCCATAGGACTTGCGCAGGCCACGCACCTCCAGACGGCTGTGCGAGGCCATTGGCGGCTGCGACCCCGTTCCTCCCATCGCGTCCGTCACTTGCGCTTCTCTTCGATCCGGGAACTCGGTTGCAGTTGGGCCGGCTCACCCGAGGGTTGTGACGACGGAGGCGGCAACGGGTTGCCCTGCGCATCCTTCTGGATGGGTGTCAGCATGGCGCGCACGCGCCCGGAAGGATTGGACGCCGTTTTGCTGCCCGCGCCGCTCTTGACCGTGTAGATCTCGGTCTGGCCGCTGTAGGTGATCTGGCTGCCGCTGCTCTCGTCGTTGAGGAAGGTACCGCGGTAGCGTCGCATCACCGCCTGGCCCGTGATCACCACCGTCTCGGTCTTGCTTTCGTACTCGATCTTGTCGCCCTCGCCCTCAATCCACTCGTCGAGCCCCTCGCGCTTCTGGCGGAAGAAAGCCAGCTTGCCGGGCTCGGCCGTCAGCACACCCAGTTGGTTGCCCTCGGCGTCCTGGCGTACTTCGGCACGCCCACCCCGCATGACGATGGTGCCCTTGGTGATGACCACGTTGCCGGTAAAGACGCTGATCTGCTGGACGTCATCGTGGCGCAGCGCGTCGGCCTCGACGTTCATGGGTTTTTCACGGTCGGCCAGCTCGGCCTGCACCAGGCCCGGCAGCAACAGGCCGGCCGCCAGCGACAAGACGGCAGCGGCACGGAACGCGAAATGGGATCGGAGGGTGGGTGTCATGACATTCCAGGGCACGATTCTTGCGTTTCATTGTAGCGGCCATCAAGCCGTGAAATGCCCCGACCCCATCCAAAAGTACACAACGAATGAGACAGTGCACAGCCCGGGGACACCCCGGAACGGGCCTGGCCCGGCCGCAGGTGCCGTCCCCCCTCGCCGCGCCGAGGGCGCGCCACGGAGGGTGCCCTTATTTCTTCAACTCGGCGATCAGCGCATCGGCGACCAGCACCGTGCGCGGCCCCTGCCCGGCAACGGTGTAGCGGCCACCCACGCCCAGCGCGGGCGTGCCCTCGACCTGGTAGGCATCCTGCAGCTGCGCAGCCCGGCGCGCCTTGCCAGTGACCGAGAAGGAATTGAACAGCTCGGAAAACTTCTTGACGTCAACGCCCTGTTTTTCCACCCAGGCGGTGATGGCTGCCTCGTTCACCAGCCGCTGCTTGCCAACGTGGATGGCCTCGAACACCTTGCCGTGCAGGGCATCGAGCTGGCCCATGGCCTCCAGCGTGTAGTACAGGCGCTGCATCGGAATGAAGGCCTCGCTGAAGGCCACCGGCACGCGGCGCACCACCACATGGGCGGGGGCCTTGCGCTTCCAGCTCTCGAACACGGGTTCGAAGTTGAAGCAATGGATGCAGGTGTAGGCAAAGAACTCCAGCACCTCGACCTGGCCGGCCGGGGCATCCACCGGTGCCGGCCGGCCCAGCCTGACGTAGTCGGTGCCTTCCTTGAAGCGCGGCGTGCCCGCCGCCTGGGCCTGGGCCAGCGACGGGTGGAGGCCGGCCACGGGTGCCAGGACGGCCGCTCCGGCGGCCAGCAGATGACGGGAAAACGCACGGCGTTGCATGAAATCGACTCCTGATCAATCAAGTTGGAATGCCTGGCCGTTGGGCCGGAGCCGGTGCAAAAAGTTCCGGCTCGGGTGCGGCCATACCGCACCGTGGGAGGTCACCGTTGCACCCGCACCAGGGCAGCCTCCACCCCGTTGACCTCGAGCTGTTCGCGCGTGGCATCCGCCACCTCGCGCTGGCTGAACGGGCCGACCCGCACACGGAACACGGCCCGGCCGCCCTGCTCGCGCTCGGTGATCTCGGCGGCCATGCCCAGCATGGCCACGCGCGCACGCTGGCTTTCGGCTTCCTGCGGGTTGCGGAAGGCGCCGACCTGGACGAAGTAGATGAAAGGATCGGCTGGCGGCGTGGCCGCGGCCGGCGTCTCGTCCCGATCCTGCCCCATGCGCGACTCGAGCAATTCGGCGATCGGATCGCGCCCGGCGGCCGGCGGCGCTTCGGGCGCCACCACGGCCGGCGCGCCGCCGGCCGTCGGCGGCAACGCGGCCGGCGGCGAAGCGGTGCCACCACCCAGGTGGGCATTCGGGTTCCAGCCCTTGTTGCGCTCGGCCTCGGCCGCGTCCTGTCCCGGTTTGCTGGCCAGGCCCCGGTCCACGAAGGGCACAGGCACCTTGGTCACATAGACGGCCACCGCCAGCGCGATGCCCAACCCGAGCAGCACGCCGATGACCAGGCCCAGCAAGGTACCACCCAGAACCCGGTGCAACCGGGCAGCTCGAGTCTTCATATGGGACTTCCGTTACATCTTCTGCGGGGCACTGACGCCCAGCACTGCCAGGCCATTGTGCAGCACCTGCGCGGTGGCCGCGACCAGCGCCAGGCGCGCGAGCCGGACCTTCTCGTCGTCCACCAGGATGCGTTCGGCATCGTAGTAGCTGTGGTAGGCCGCCGCCAGGTCGCGCAGGTAGAAGGTCACGTCGTGGGGCGCGAAGTCGGCCGCCGCCGCGCTCAGCATGGCGGGGTACCTGGCCAGCTGCAGCATCAGCGACTGGGCCGCCGGCGTGTCGAGCGCGGACAGGTCGGCGTCCTTCAGGGAAGCGACGTCGCCACCCCAGCCCGCCAGCACCGAGCAGATGCGCGCGTGTGCATACTGGATGTAATAGACCGGGTTGTCGTTGTTCTTCTGCACCGCCAGATCGACGTCGAAGGTGTATTCGGTGTCGGGCTTGCGCGACAACAGGAAGAAGCGCACGGCGTCCTTGCTGGTCCACTCGATCAGGTCGCGCAGCGTCACATAGGAGCCGGCGCGCTTGCTGATCTTGACCTCTTCGCCGTTGCGCACCACGCGCACCATGGTGTGCAGCACGTAGTCGGGGTAGCCGGCGGGAATGCCCACGTCGGCGGCCTGCAGGCCGGCGCGCACGCGCGCGATGGTGCCGTGGTGGTCGGTCCCCTGGATGTTGATGACCTTGGTGAAGCCGCGCTGGAACTTCTGGATGTGGTAGGCGACGTCGGGCACGAAGTAGGTGTAGGTGCCGTCGCTCTTGCGCATCACGCGGTCCTTGTCGTCACCGTAGTCGGTGGACCTGAGCCACAACGCGCCGTCCTGCTCGTAGGTCTTGCCGTTGGCGATCAGGCGCTGCACGGTCGCTTCGACGTGACCGTTGGTGTACAGGCTCGACTCCAGGTAGTAGTTGTCGAAGCGCACGTCGAAGGCCTTGAGGTCCAGATCCTGCTCGCGGCGCAGGTAGGCCACGGCGAACTGGCGGATGTTGTCCAGGTCGTCCACGTCGCCGCTGGCAGTGAACTCGCGGTCATCGGAGTGCACGGTCTTCTTGGCCAGGAAGTCGTTGGCGATGTCCTGGATGTAGTCGCCGTTGTAGGCCGCCTCGGGCCACTCGGCGTCACCGGGCTTGAAGCCCTTGGCGCGCAGCTGGGTGGAGGTGGCCAGCGTGCCGATCTGCACGCCCGCGTCGTTGTAATAGAACTCGCGGTACACGTCCCAGCCCTGGCTGGCGAAAAGGTTGCAGATGGCATCGCCCAGCGCCGCCTGGCGGCCGTGGCCCACGTGCAGCGGGCCGGTCGGGTTGGCGGAGACGAACTCGACCATCAGGCGCTGGCCGTTGGCCGGCTGTTGGCCGAAGCCTTCGCCCCCGGCCAGCACCTCGCGCACGATCTGCTGCTTGGCCTCGGGCTTGAGGCGGATATTGATGAAGCCGGGGCCGGCGATCTCGATGTCGGACACCCACTGCTGGTACACGGGCTGCGCCAGCAGCGCCGCGCGGATCTGTTCACCGACCTGGCGCGGGTTGGCCTTGAGCGGTTTGGCCAGTTGCATGGCGGCAGTGACGGCAAAGTCGCCATGGGCCGCCACCTTGGGCGACTCGAAGGCGGCCTTGTCCCCAGCGCCAGGCAGCAACTGGTCCAGCGTGGCGGCCAGGCCGGCCAGCAATTCCTGTTTGATCTTGAGCATCCGGCGATTTTAGGTTCTCGCCGAAGCGGCGACCCGCGCCAGTGGCGGAGCGTGGGTGTTCAGGCCAGCGGTGGAGCGTGGCGGCTCAGGTATTTCCCGGCCGCCGCCTTCACCGCCGCCGTCAGGCGCTGCGCCGACAGCGGTTCGCGTGCCCAGTGCTGCCAGTACAGGGCCACATCCACCGTGGCGCCGGGCAGGATCTCGACCAGACCCGTGCGCCCCGCCAGATGCTGCTCGGGCACCATGCCCCAGCCCATGCCCAGCGCGATGGCGGCCTCGAACGCATCGATCGCGGGCACGAAATGGCGCGGGTAGTTCGGCTGGGCCAGGCCGAAGTGCTGCTGCAGGAAGGCATCCTGCAGCGCATCCTTGCGGTTGAAGATCACCGCCGGCTGGGCCAGCAGGCGATGCGGCGACACCGCGCCGCCAGCGGTGCGGCAGCGCTGTGCCACGGCCGGCGCGGCCACGCAGTGGTAACGCATCACCCCCAGCGGCTCGGCCACGCAGCCACGCATGGGCTCGGCCAGTGTCGTCACGCAGCCGATCACATCGCCGCTCTTGAGCGCGCCATGCGTGTGGTCCTGGTCGTCGACCACCACCTCCAGCAGCAGCCGGTGCCGCTGCAACAGCGGCGCCACCCCGGGCAGGAACCAGCAGGCCAGCGAGTCGGCGTTGACGGCCGCACTCAGGCTTTGCCAGCGGGTGCCGCGTGCCGTCCCGCCGCCCTGCAACTCGGTCAGCAGATCGGCCTCCATCAACCGCACCCGCTTGGCATGCGCCAGCAGCGCCTGGCCGGCAGCCGTGGCACGCACCGTCTTGCCGCGCACCAGCAAGCGCTGCCCCAGCCGCTCTTCCAGCGCCTTGATGCGCAGGGACACGGCGGCCAGCGACAGCGACAGGGCCTGCGCCGCCGGCCCGAAACCACCATGCTCCACCACCGCCGCCAGGGCTTCGAGTTGCCGGGTCTCAAGCATTTGAGTTTATTTAATCAAATTAATTTTTATTAAATACGATTTAAATATATCACCACCGCAGGCACACTCTCCCGACGTTTCACCGCCCACCTGGCACGAAACAGAAACCCACACACCCAGGACGCTCACCGTGGCATTCGCCCCTACCGCCTTCATCGCCGGCATGACGCTGAGCCTGTCGCTCATCATGGCCATCGGCCCCCAGAACGCGCACGTGCTGCGCATGGGCCTGCGCCGCCAGCATCTGTGGCTCACGGTGCTGAGCTGCGCGGCGGCCGACATCGTGCTGATCTCGCTCGGTGTGCTGGGCCTGGCGAAGCTGGGCGGCCTGTCCGACAAGTTGCTGGGCGCACTGGTCGGCGCCGGCGTGCTGTTCCTGACGGTCTATGGCTGGCAGGCCTTCCAGCGCTTCCTGCGCCCCGACACCGCCCCCGTGCCCACCGCGATGCCCGCCGACGGCACGACGGCACGGGACAGCACGACGACGGCGCGCCAGGCCATCGCCTCGGCCCTGGCGTTTTCCTTCCTGAATCCGCACGCCTGGCTGGACACCGCGGTGCTGATCGGCACCGCCTCGCTGGCCTACGGCCAGGGCCACACCACCTTCGGCCTGGGGGCCGCCACGGGCTCGGTGGTCTGGTTCCTGCTGTTGGGCTCGGTCGCCTTCTGGCTGGGTCGCCGCCTCAATTCGCTGCGCCTGTGGCGCCTGCTCGACGGCGTCGTGGCCCTGATGATGTGGGGCACGGCCACGACGCTGGTGGCCGGGCTGTTCTGAGGCGCTCCCGGGCCCGGCTCAGAGGACCTCGGCCTGCGGCACCTCGCGACGGATGAACGACAGCACAGCCGGTTTGCTCAGGTTGACGAAGAAGGTCTGGCCACCGGCCTTGCAGTCCTGGGTGCCGGTCGACACCAGACCCACCACCGCCTGCCGGCCGCCCACGCTGCGCAGCGCCGGTCCACCGGAGTCGCCCGGACAGGCATTGCTCAGCGAGCCGTCGTAGGCAATGCGCAGGTAGTCCGGCGCCACCTTGTCCAGTTGGGCAGAGCCCACCGCCAGCGTGTAGTCCGGCGCGCCCCAGCCGGCGATCAGGATGGCCTGCCCGGCTCGTGGCGATCGCTGGCCCAGCACCGGCGCCGAGGGGCCGGGCAGTTCATCGGGGAAGGACACGACGGCGACATCGTCGACATAGTAGTCGTCGCCCTCGCTGAACGAGGGGTGCGCCACCCAGCCCGACGCCCGTATCTGGGTCGCCTGGCCCTGTTCGTTCCAGACGATCCCGGCCACCGCCCGCGTTTGCGCATCGACGCAATGGGCCGCCGTGAGCACCCGGCCCGGCGCCACCTTGACACCCGAGCATGCGCCGACGTCGCCGTCGCGATCGCGCACCAGCAGCAAGACCACGGGCGTGGCGGCCGACGGCACGCAGGACGTGCCATTGGCCACGTAAGGCTGCACGCCAATGCCCGCGCAACGCTGCACCGGGTCGGTGATGGCCACCTCGGGTTCCTCATCGCCGCCACCGCAGGCGCCCAGCAGCAGTGCCAACAACGCGCCTGTGAATCTCCATGTCCTTTGTGCCATCGTCGTTCTCTTCCCTGCGTCGATCTTAGGTGCCGGACCAGAAATCCGGCTGCGCATAATGGTGTTTGAGGAAATCGATCCACAGCCGCACACGCAAGGCCAGGTGCTTGCGCTGCGGAAACACGGCAAAAATGCCGTTCGGGGGCGCGGCAAACGCATCCAGAACAGTCACCAGCCGGCCGGCGGCGATGTCGGCCTCGACCTCCCAGGTACTGCGCCACGCGATGCCCCAGCCGGCCAGGCACCACTCGTGCAGCACCTGTCCATCCGAGCAGTCCAGCGGTCCACGCGGACGCAGGTAGATCAGCTCGCGCTCCCCTGCGCCGCCGGCGTCCCGCGGCACGGAGAAGGCCCAGCCGCGCGTTTGCGACGCATCGGACGAGAGCGTCAGGCAATCGAAGCGCACCAGGTCGGCCGGCGTCTGCGGCCGGCCGTGCTGCTGCAGATAACGCGGCGTGGCCACGCACAGGCGCCGGTTATCGGCCAGTCGCACGCTCACCAGCGACGAATCCGGCAGATCGCCCACGCGCACCGCGCAGTCGAAACCCTCGCCGGCCACATCGACCACGCGGTCGCTGAGGTTGAGGGAAATGCTCACCTCGGGGTGCAGCTCGCGAAAGCGCGGCACCAGAGGCGCCACATGGCGGCGGCCGAAACCGGCCGGCGCGGTGATGCGCAGGTGCCCGCTGGCCTTGACGCCGCCGGCGCTGACGCTGGCCTCGGCGCTGGCCAGGTCGGCCAGCAGACGCTGACAGTCCTCCAGAAACGCCGAGCCTTCGTGGGTGAGGGTGATGCGGCGCGTGGTACGCACCATGAGCTTGACGCCCAGCCGTGATTCCAGGCCATCGAGCCGGCGCCCGATGATGGCCGGCGCCACCCCTTCGGCCTTGGCCGCTGCCGTCAGGCTGCCACGGGCAGCGACCGCAACGAAGGTCTCCAGTTGTTTGAGCTTGTCCACAGCGGTCGATGGTACACGTGCGGCCGCCGCCCTCGGCAGACCGGGCTTGAGGCATGATGATGCAATTGCAGGCGACCCCATGACCGAGACACCCCTTCCCTCCACCCACCATCAGCTCGCCACCCAGGTGCTGCGACAGTTCCGCCTTGTTTTCGGCGAGGTACGCCAGCACTTCAGCGAGGTGGAGCGACAGGTCGGCATCGGCGGTGCCCAGTTGTGGGCGTTGGGCGAGATCGGTCGCGACCCGGGTCTGGGCATCTCGGACCTCGCGCAGCGCATGGACATCCATCCCTCCACCGCCAGCAACCTGGTGCGCCAGTTGCTGCGCAAGTCGCTGGTCGTCTCGGACCGCTCGCCGGAGGACCGCCGCAATGTGCTGCTGCGGCTGACCGAAGCCGGCGCGGCGCTGCTGCGCAACGCACCCGGCCCGCACGAAGGCGTGCTGCCTGCGGCCCTGCAACAGCTGCCGCCCGACACCTTGCGCCAGTTGCACCAGCATCTGGGCACGCTGCTGCAGGTGCTGGACCCGGCCAGCGCCGGAGCGCGCACGCCGCTGGCCGAACTCTGAGCCCTGGCCTCAGGCGGCCTTGGGCCAGGTGCTGGCCGCTTCCGGCTGCGCCGGCGGTACCATCGCGCCGATGATGTCCGATAGGCTCACCACGCCCAGGTGGCGGCCACGGCTGTTGACGACGTTGGCCATCTCGCAGTTGTCGGCGCTGAGCTGGCGCGCGGCCTCCTCGATCACCAGGCTGGCGTCCACCGTCGGGCCAGGCACCGGCGCCCCAGGCTGCATCAGCGTGCGGCAGCGGATGACGCGGCCACGGTTGACGTCCTTGACGAAATTGGTGATGTAATCATCGGCCGGCTGCAGCACGATCTGCTGGCCCGTGCCCTGCTGCACCACCTCGCCATCGCGCAGGATGGCAATCCGGTCACCCAGGCGCAGCGCCTCTTCGAGGTCGTGCGTGATGAACACGATGGTCTTGCCGATCTCCTGCTGGATGTCCAGCAACACCCCTTGCATGTCGGCGCGGATCAGCGGGTCCAGCGCCGAGAAGGCCTCGTCCATCAGCAGGATCGGCGCATCGTTGGTCAGCGCCCGCGCCAGGCCCACGCGCTGCTGCATGCCGCCCGAGAGCTGGTTCGGGTAGCTGTCTTCGTAGCCTTTGAGGCCCACACGTTCGATCCAGCGCAGTGCGCGCTCGCGCCGCTGCTTGCGCGGCACACCCTGCACATCCAGCCCGTACTCCGTGTTCTCCAGCACGGTCAGGTGCGGGAACAGTGCGAACTTCTGGAACACCATCGCGGTCTGCTCGCGCCGGAAGCGCCGCAGCGCGGAGGGCGACATCTTGACGACGTCCACCTCCTGCCCGCCCACCTGCACCAGCACCTCGCCCGCCGTCGGGTCGATCAGGCGGTTGACGTGGCGGATCAGCGTGCTCTTGCCCGAACCCGACAGCCCCATCACCACCTGTATGGCGCCACCGGGCATGTCGATATTGATGTCGCGCAGGCCCAGCACGTGGTTGTGCTGGTCGCGCAGTTCCTGCTTGCTCATGCCCTGCTGCACCAGCGGCAGGAACTTTTCTGGCGCGGGACCGAAGATCTTGTAGAGATTGCGGATACGGATGCCCGTGGTCGCCGGCGTGCCGGCTGGCGCCACGGGCTGATGGCCTGCGTCAACCATGCCTGACCTCCAGGTGTTTTTGCAGTCGCTTGCCGTAGGCCTGCGATGCGCGGTCGAAGATGATGGCGATGCCCACGATGGCCAGACCGTTGAACACGCCCATGGTGAAGTACTGGTTCGAGATCGCGCGCAGCACCGGCTGGCCCAGGCCCTGCACCCCGATCATGGCGGCGATCACGACCATGGCCAGCGACAGCATGATGGTCTGGTTCACGCCGGCCATGATGGTCGGCAGCGCCAGCGGCAGCTGCACCTGACGCATCTTCTGCCAGGCCGAGCTGCCGAAGGCGTCGGCCGCCTCCAGCAGGTCCTTGTCGACCAGGCGGATGCCCAGGTTGGTGAAGCGGATCACCGGCGGGATCGCATAGATCACCACCGCGATCAGCCCCGGCACGCGTCCGATGCCCAGCAGCATCACCACCGGAATCAGGTACACGAAACTGGGCATCGTCTGCATGACGTCGAGCACCGGGTTGACGAGGCGCTGCAGGCGGTCGGAGCGGCTCATGAGGATGCCCAGCGGCAACCCCAGCACGAGTGCCACCACCGTGCACACGAAGATCATCGAGATGGTCTTCATGGTGTCGTCCCACATGCCGAAGTAGCCGATCAGCAGCAGTGTCACCACGGCGCCCAGCACCACCTTGCCGCTGCGCGTGGCCAGCCAGACCACGAGCGCGATCACGCCCAGCACGACGGGCCAGGGCGAATGCGTCAGCAGGCGCTCGGAAAACAGCAGGAACTCGCGCAGCGGCAGAAACACCTGCTCCAGCGCCGCGCCGTGTTCGCGCGTGAAGCCGCGGAAAGCTTCGTCAATGGTGCGCCGCAACGCGCTCAGGGCATCGGCACCCATGGCGGGGAACTGCCTGAGCCAGTCCATACCGGCCCCTGCCATCAAAGCGCCGCCTTGATCTTGTCCGCCGCCTCGGGTGTGACCCAGGGCATCCACACCGCCTCGCTGGTGCGCAGGAACTGGCGGGCACCGTCGTCACCCGTGGCCTGGTTGTCGCTCATCCAGGCCAGCAGCTTGTTGACCGTGTCGTTGTTCCAGCTTCGGCGGGCGAGGTACTCATAGGCCGCACCACCCTCGTTTTTGAAGCGGTCGGTGACCACGGTGAAAACCTCGGCACGTGGCCAGTCGGTCTTGGTCGGCTGGCTGCAGTCGGCCTTGGCGTTGCAGCCGTCAAAGGCCACGCGGTCCAGCGGCACGCCCGCTTCCAGGCGCACCATCTCGTACTTGCCCAGGATCGAGGTCGGCGCCCAGTAGTAGCCCAGCCAGCCTTCCTGGCGTTCGTAGGCCTTGGCGATGGAGCCGTCCAGGCCAGCGGCCGACCCGGTGTCCAGCAGCACGAAGTTCTTGCCCGCGGCGCCCCAGGCCTTGAAAGCATTGTCGGTCGTGATCTGGCAGTTCCAGCCCGAGGGGCAGTTGTGCACCGCGCCCTTGCCCGGCTGCTCCGGCGCGGGGAACAGGTCGGGACGTGCCAGCGCATCGTCGATGGTCTTGATCTCCGGGTGGGCGTCGGCCACGTACTTGGGAATCCACCAGCCCTCCACGCCACCGTCGCTGAGCGAACGCGCCGCATAGTGCAGCTTGCCGGCCTGCACGGCCGCTTCGAGCGGCTCGCGCACGGCGTTGATCCAGGCTTCGGGAGCCACGTCGGGCTGGCCCTTTTCCATCATGGAGGTCAGGGTCGGCATGGTATCGCCGGGCACGATCTCGACCTCGCAGCCATAGCCATGGGTCATGATCATCTTGTCGATACTGGCCAGCACCTCGGCCGACTGCCAGTTCATGTTGGCCACGGTGACCTTGCCGCAGGCGGCCTGCGCCGGTGCCTCGACGGCGGCCGACACGGCCGCCTCCTGGTTGCTCTGGCCACAGCCGGCCAGCGCCAGGGCGGCAAGACCGAAACAGGCGCCCACAGAAAGGCGAAGCGGTGATGAATACATGGATTCCTCCTGCTGATGGGGATATATGTCAGGGTGACCCCGCGAGCCAGCCGCGGGCACGAAGAGGCGGTCGCAGACCACCGGATGCTGGCCACCGCAGGCGGCACACGGCCACCCAAATCCGGGGCCGGCATCCATTAGAGATATGTGTGGCCAAATTATATTTGCACAAAGCCAATTAGGCAAGCCCATCTGTCAGCGAACCCCATCGCGATCGACCGCATGGGCCATCGAATTGACGCCTATTACGTATAAAAAAGTCATTGATATTTTGGTTTTTCCTGTTTAAATGAATGTCAAAGGATCGAATAAAGTGACGGCATGGAAAAACCACGCGCGGTCCTGTTCGATGCCTATGGCACGCTGTTCGACGTCTACAGCGTGTCGCTGCTGGCCGAGCA
>NZ_JAQVEJ010000121.1 GCF_028698005.1 Hydrogenophaga sp. | reverse complement strand
CTGGTGCAGTCCGAGCTGTTGGGGCTGCTCGGCGGCGTGGTGGCGCTGGTGGTCATGGCCCGGGTGTCGTCATCGGGCTTCACCGATGCCGGCGGTCCCGCCGACTGGTTCCTGATCCTGCTGGTGTATGGCGTGGGGGCCGTGGCAACCACGATCCTGGCCTACACCGTGCTGGGCTGGTGGCGACCCCGGCGGGGCCTGGCGGCCGGCACCTGAACGCCAGCTGCATTTACTGCGGCGCAGCATGCGCCGCAGCTGTCTCAAATTGAGAATCCCTGTCACGGGCACGGCCCGTTTCAGGGTTTCCCCGAAGCACTTCCCCCGGCGCACATGGTTCACTGTGATGGCCTCGCGACACAACACAGGAGACCACCATGCAGGTTCCACTCAAGGTCAACGGCAAGGCCGTGACCGTGGACGCAGCACCCCACACGCTGCTCGTCCAGGCGCTTCGTGAACACCTCAGGCTGACCGGCACCCACGTCGGCTGCGACACCGCCCAGTGCGGTGCATGCACCGTGCTGCTGAACGGCAGGGCCGTCAAGTCGTGCAACATGCTGCTGGCCCAGGCGTCCGGGGCAGAGATCACCACCATCGAGGGTCTGTCGGCCGCCGACGGCACCCTGCACCCGATGCAGGCCGCCTTCAAGGAGTGCCATGGCCTGCAGTGCGGCTTCTGCACCCCCGGCATGGTGATGAGCGCGGTGGACCTGTGCCAGCGCCGGCCCGATGCCAGCGAAGCCGAGGTGCGCGAGATGCTGGAGGGCAACCTGTGCCGCTGCACGGGTTACCAGAACATCGTCAAGGCCGTGGTGCAAGGCGCCGCGGCCATGAAAGCCTGAGGAGAGCGGACATGGGCGCATCCGACTTTGCCAAGCTGCCGCACATCGGCGAGCCTGTCCGGCGCAAGGAAGACTACCGCTTCCTCACCGGTGCCGGTCAGTACACCGACGACATCGTGCCGGAGGGCACGACCCACGCCGTATTCGTGCGCTCGCCGCACGCGCACGCCAGGATCAACAGCGTCGACAAGTCGGCCGCGCTAGCCGCGCCGGGCGTGATCGGCGTGTTCGACGGCCAGGACGTCGCCGCGGACAAGATCGGCGGCCTGCCCTGCGGCTGGCTCATCACCAGCACCGACGGGACGCCGATGAAGGAACCGGCCCACCCCATCCTGGCCCAGGGCAAGGCCCGCTACGTGGGTGACCACGTGGCCATGGTGGTGGCCGAGACCCTGGAGCAGGCGCGCAACGCGGCCGAACTGGTCAACGTCGACTATGAGCCACTGCCCGCCGTGGTGGACGTTCGCGACGCCCGGCAGGCCGGTGCCAGCGCCGTACATGACGAGGCCCCCGACAACCACTGCTACAAGTGGGCCATCGGTGACAAGGCGCAGGTGGATGCGGCCTTTGCAGGCGCGGCGCACGTCACCCGTCTGGACCTGACCAACAACCGCCTGGTGCCCAACGCCATGGAGCCGCGCGCGGTCATCGGTCAGTACAACCGCGCCACCGACGAGTACACCCTGACCGTGGCCAACCAGAACCCGCACGTCGAGCGCCTGCTGCTCACCGCCTTCGTGATGGGCCTGCCCGAACACAAGGTGCGCGTGATTGCCCCCGACGTGGGTGGCGGCTTCGGCTCCAAGATCTACCTCTACGCCGAGGACGTGTGCCTGACCTGGGCCTCGAAAAAGCTCAACCGGCCCATCAAATGGACCTGTGAGCGTGCCGAGGCCTTCCTGAGCGACGCGCACGGGCGCGACCATGTCAGCCACGCCGAACTGGCGCTGGACAAGGATGGCAAGTTCCTGGCGTTGAAGGTCCACACCGACGCCAATCTCGGGGCCTACCTGTCCACGTTTTCGACGGCGGTGCCGACCATCCTGTACGCCACGCTGCTGGCGGGCCAGTACAGCACGCCACAGGTGTATGTGGAGGTCGACGCCTGGTTCACCAATACCACCCCGGTCGATGCCTACCGCGGCGCCGGCCGACCCGAGGCGACCTATCTGCTGGAGCGCATCGTCAGCCGCGCCGCGTGGGAGCTGGGTCTGCCGCAGGACGAACTGCGGCGCCGCAACTTCATCACCAGCTTCCCCTACCAGACGCCGGTGGCGCTGCAGTACGACACGGGCGATTACCACGCGTGCCTGGACCAGGCCAATCAGCTGGCCGACGTGGCCGGCTTCGAAGCGCGCAAGGCGGCATCGAAAACCAAGGGCCTGCTGCGCGGCATCGGCTACAGCAGCTACATCGAGGCCTGCGGCCTGGCGCCCTCCAACATCGCCGGTGCCCTGGGCGCACGTGCGGGTCTGTTCGAGTGCGGCGAGGTGCGCGTGCACCCCACGGGCAGTGTGACGGTGTTCACCGGTTCGCACAGCCACGGTCAGGGGCACGAGACGACCTTCGCACAGGTGGTGGCCGCGCGCCTGGGCCTGACGCCCGATCAGGTGGACATCGTGCACGGCGACACCGGCCGCGTTCCCTTCGGCATGGGCACCTACGGCTCGCGCTCCATCTCGGTGGGAGGAGCGGCCATCATGCGGGCGCTGGACAAGATCGAGGCCAAGGCCAAGAAGATCGCCGCGCACCTGATGGAAGCCAGCGACGCCGACGTCGATTTCGCCAATGGCGAGTTCACCGTGCGCGGCACCGACAAGAAGGTGACGTTCGGCCAGGTCGCGCTCACGGCCTATGTGCCGCACAACTACCCGCTCGACAAGCTGGAGCCGGGCCTGAACGAAACCGCGTTCTACGACCCCACCAACTTCACCTATCCGGCCGGCACCTACATCTGCGAGGTGGAGGTGGACCCCGAGACCGGCGTGGTGCGCGTGGACCGGTTCACGGCGGTGGACGACTTCGGCACCATCATCAACCCGATGATCGTCGAAGGCCAGGTGCATGGCGGCCTGGTGCAGGGGATTGGCCAGGCGCTGCTGGAAAACTGCGTCTACGACCGCGAAACCGGCCAGCTCGTGACCGGCTCGTTCATGGACTACACGATGCCGCGCGCCGACGATTTCCCGTCGTTCCAGCTCGGCCATGTGTGCACCCCCTGCACCACCAACCCGCTGGGCACCAAGGGCTGCGGCGAGGCGGGCGCCATCGGCTCGCCACCGGCCGTCATCAACGCCGTGCTCGACGCCCTGGCACCGCTGGGCGTCAAGGACCTGGACATGCCCGCCAGCCCGCACCGCGTGTGGCAGGCCATCCAGTCGGCCAAGGCCTGAGCGCGAAGGAGGACACCATGTACGCATTCGCCTACGACAAACCCGCCACCCTGGCCGACGCGCTGCAAAAAATCGCGACCGGCGGCCAGCCCCTGGCTGGCGGCCAGACGCTGATCGCCTCCCTCAAGCAACGCCTGGCCCAGCCCGAGATGCTGGTGGACCTGGCCGGCGTGGCCGACCTCGCCGGCATCCGCCGCGAGGGCTCTGCCATCGTCATCGGTGCCATGACGCGCCACGAGGCCGTAGCCGGCAGCGCCGAGGTGCAGCAGGCCATCCCGGCCCTGGCGGCGCTGGCCGGCGGTATCGGCGACCGACAGGTACGCGCCATGGGCACCCTGGGCGGCTCGGTCGCCAACAACGACCCGGCGGCCGACTACCCGGCGGCCGTCCTCGGCCTGGGCGCCACGGTGCACACCAGCCAGCGACAGATTGCGGCCGACGACTTCTTCCAGGGCATGTACGCCACGGCGCTGGAGCCCGGCGAGATCATCACCGCGATCAGCTTTCCCATCCCCGCCAAGGCCGCCTACGCCAAGTTCCGCCAGCCGGCCTCGCGCTTCGCGCTGGTGGGCGTGTTCGTGGCCCAGACCGCCGCTGGCGTGCGCGTGGCCATCACGGGTGCGGGCAATGGCGTGTTCCGCCATCCCGGCCTGGAAGCCGCGCTGGCGGGCAGCTTCAGCCCCGAGGCGGTGGATGGCGTCGCCATCGACGCGTCGGAACTCAACAGCGACCTGCACGCCAGCGCCGAGTACCGTGCCCAGCTGATCAAGGTGCAAACCAGGCGTGCCGTGGCGCAGGCCAGGGGATGACGCCCGCATGACCGACGGTACCCACGACCCTGCCAGCCATGCGGCCACCGGATCGATCGACGCATTGGCCGATGCGCTGGCGGCCGTGGGGTATCACGCACCGCGCCAGCTGGTCACCTCGGTCTTCCTCGCCCTGAGTTTGCAGCGCCCGCTGCTGCTCGAGGGCGAGCCCGGCGTGGGCAAGACCGAACTGGCCAAGGCGCTGGCCAGGGTGCTGGGCCGCCCGCTGATCCGCCTGCAGTGCTACGACGGCATGGAGCAGCGCGAGGCCCTGTACGAGTGGAACCACACGGCGCAACTGCTGCACATGCGCGCCGCCCAGGACTTTGCCAGCCCGGAGCAGATCGAGCGCGAGGTATACCAGGAACGCTACCTGATCCGTCGCCCGCTGCTGCAGGCGCTGCAGACGCCGTCGCCGGGTGCCGTGTTGCTGATCGACGAGGTGGACCGCGCCGACGAGCCCTTCGAGGCCTTCCTGCTCGAGTACCTTGGCGAGTACCAGGTGAGCATCCCGGAGCTGGGCACCATCGGCGCGCTCGCCGCGCCGGTCACGCTGCTGACCAGCAACCGCACGCGCGACCTCAACGACGCCGTCAAGCGCCGCTGCCTGTACCAGTGGATGGACTACCCGGAACGCGAGCGCGAGCTGGCGATCGTGCGCAGCCGGGTGCCCGATGCCGGCGAAGCGCTGTCGGCGCAGGTCAGCGCCTTTGTGGCGCGGCTGCGATCGCAGCCCTTTGCCAATGCCTTCCAGCGCGCGCCCGGCATCGCCGAGAGCGTGGAGTGGGCCAAGGCGCTGGTGGCGCTGGACACCCTGCAACTCGACCCCGAGGTGGTGCAGAACACGGCAGGCATCCTGTTCAAGCAGCGCGAGGACGTGGCCGCCCTGCTGCCGCTGATCGACCAGTTGCTGCTGCCCGAGCCGGCGTGAAGGGACGGCCATGCAACTGGGCGATGCACGCAGCGGCAAACTGCCGGACAACCTGACGGGCTTCGGCCGCGCGCTGCGCCGTGCCGGTGTTCCGGTGGACAGCAGCCGCATTGCGCTGGCGCAGCAGTCGGCGCTCATCGTCGGCCTGGAGCGGCGCGATGACCTGCGTGCCGGGTTGCGGGCGGTGCTCATCAGCCGGCCACAGGACATCGAGGTGTTCGACCAGTTGTTCGATGCGTTCTTCCGCAACCCCGAACTCGCGCAGCAACTGCTGGCCCAGATGCTGCCCAAGGCCGCGCCGGCCCACCCGCCCAAGCGCAAGCCGCGCGTGCAGGAGGCGCTGCAGGCACCGCGCCCCCCGACCGCCGATACGGCCACCGATGAGCAGGAGTTGCGCCTGGACGCGGCCATGAGCGCGAGCGAGCGCCAGCGCCTGCGCCAGGCCGACTTCGCCAGTCTGAGCGCCAGCGAATACCGGCTGATCGAGCGCCTGGTCCGCGAAGTGCCCCTGGTGCTGCCACCCATCGCCGGCCGCCGCACCCGCGCCGGCTGGCGCGGCGCGCAACCCCACTGGCCGGCCGCCCTGCGCCAGGCCCGACGGCACGAGGGCGAACTGCTGTGGCTGCCACGCCGTGCCCGGGTCGAGCAGCCGCTGCCGCTGCTGGTTCTGGTCGACATCTCGGGTTCGATGGAACGCTATGCCCGCCTGCTGCTGGCCTTCCTGCATGCCGCCACCCGGGGCCGGCCACGTGCCGCCTATGCCTTCGGCACCGGCCTGAGCGATCTGCGCGCCGCCTTCCGGCTGGCCGACACCGACCAGATGCTGGCAGCCACCAACGCCACCATCGCCGACTTTGCCGGCGGCACCCGGCTGGGTGATTCGCTGGCCCAGTTGCGACAGGGCCATGCCCGGCATCTGGTGGGCCGCCGCACCGTGGTGCTGCTGATCACCGACGGGCTGGACACGGGCGAACCCGACGCCCTGGAGCCGGAACTGCAGTGGCTGCGGCGCCACAGCCGGCGACTGCTCTGGCTCAATCCGCTGCTGCGCTTCGAAGGCTATGCGCCGCTGGCGCGCGGCGCGCAGGTGCTGCACCGCCACACGGACGCCATGCTGGCCATCCACAACCTCAGCCGGCTCGAAGAGCTGGCTGGCGCCCTCTCGCACCTGCTCCGACAATGAGGACGCCGCCCCAGACAGGAGACACACCATGGACATGCAAGGACAACGCAGCCTGGCAGCCACCCAGCAACAGGCCTGGGATGCCCTGAACGACCCCGACATCCTCAAGGCCTGCATCCCCGGCTGCGAGAAGTTCGAGCCCGCCGGCAACGGCGGCTACAACGTCACCACCGCGCTCAAGATCGGCCCGGTGGCGGCACGCTTCACCGGCAAGGTGCAACTCACCGACATCGTGCCACCCCAGTCCTACCAGCTCAACTTCGATGCCCAGGGGGGTGTGGCCGGCTTCGGCAAGGGCCACTCCAAGGTTGAGCTGACGCCGACCGACCATGGCTGCGAGTTGCGCTACAGCGTGCACTCCACGGTGGGCGGCAAGATCGCGCAACTGGGCCAGCGCCTGATCGACGGCGCGGCCAAGTCCCTTGCCGACGATTTTTTCAAGCGCTTCGATGCCGAGCTGCTGCGCCGCCATCCGCCGGCGGATGCGGGCGACGCGGTGCCGCCCGATACCGCGGTCCGCAGCGGCGGCATACCGGCATGGGTATGGATTCTTATCGCTGCCGCCATCGTGGCCCTGGGCTGGGCCCTGATGCGCTGACCGGGACGGGCCTGGCCATGGAAAACCTCGATCTCACGGTCCTGCGGCATCTGCTGCAATGGCGCCGCGACGGCCGCCGCGCCCTGCTGGCCACGGTCATCCGCACCTGGGGCTCCTCGCCGCGCCCGGTCGGCTCCATCATGGCGCTGTGCGAAACCGGGGCGGTCGTGGGGTCCGTCTCCGGCGGCTGCATTGAGGACGACCTGGTCTGGCGTTACAGCCGCGCCGCCACACCCGCCGAGGCGCCCGCCGCCGACGGCATCACCCATGCGATTCCCGAAGGCCCCCCCGAGCGGGTGACATACGGGGTGACCGCCGACGAGGCACACCGTTTCGGCCTGCCCTGCGGCGGTACGCTGGAGTTGCTGCTCGAGTTCAACCCCGACGCCGATGCTCTGGCGGCCCTGATCAGCGCCCTCGGCACCGGGCAACTGATGCGGCGCGACACCGAGATCGCCACCGGCCGCGTGTCACAGCAGCCCATCGAGCGCCCGATGCCGCTGAGCGATGACGGCGTCTGGCTGCGCAACAGCTTTGGTCCCGAATACCGCATGCTGCTCATCGGTGCCGGCCAACTGGCCGAGTACCTGGCCACCATGGCCCTGTTCTGCGGCTTTGCCGTCACCGTTTGCGATCCGCGCGAGGAATACCGGGGGAGCTGGTCGGTGCCCGGCGTCAGCCTGCTGCCCGGCATGCCCGATGATGTGGTGCGCGAATTCCTGGTGGACCGCCGCACCTGCGTGATTGCTCTCACCCACGACCCCAAGCTCGATGACCTGGCACTGCTGGAGGCCATCGGCAGCGAGGCGTTCTACGTCGGTGCCATCGGCTCACGCCGCAACAACGCAGCGCGGCGCGCGCGCCTGATCGAACACTTCGGGCAGACCGAGGAAAGCCTGGCCTCGCTGCGCGGTCCGGTCGGTATCTACATCGGCAGCAAGACCCCGCCGGAAATCGCGGTCAGCATCATGTCCGAGGTCCTGGCGGTCAAGAACGGGGTGCCGCTGCCGCGCGACATGCAGGTCGGCACGGCCAAAAACACACTTCAACCGGCCGCCCCTGCGGGCGACCAGCCGCCGGTATGCGGCTCACCCGCCACCCGGCACCTGTCCTGAGGGCACACCGGAGCGCGCAGATGCAAAGCCGGCGAATCTCTGCTTCAATGGGCGTGCCCCGTTCACACCCGACTTGCCCACAGGATCCGACCGCCGTGATGAACACCGCTGCGCGCTACCCGGTTGCCCCTGCCGCCCGGCTGCAACAGATCGAGCAGGCGCGCCGGCATATCCTGTTCGGCCACCGTGCAGCCGCCGACGCCAGCGTTCCGCCCGCGATCGAGCGATCGTGGCGACGCTGCCTGGCCATGGGCCACCGGCCTCAGGACCGGGTGGTCTTTGATACCGTCTCGGCCGCCGCCATGAACCGCGCCAGCCAGGGCAGCCGGCCACTGCGCCAGGCCGCCACGCCCGTCATCCGGTCGATGGCACGGGCCATGCTGCACACACGCTATTTCGCCATCCTCACCGATGCACAAGGCATTGTCATTGACGTGCAGGGCCCCCTCGACCGCCACGACCCGCATGTGGCCGCCATCGCCCGCATCGGGGTGAACCTGTCGGAGGCCGCCGTTGGCACCACGGCCATCGGCACCACGCTGGCCGACCTGCAGCCGGTATGGCTGCACCGGGGAGAGCATTTCTTCCACGACACCAGCGTATTCAGTTGCGCCGGCGCCCCCATCTGGGGGCCCGACGGTGCCTGCATCGGCATGCTGGACCTGACCGGCGTCAACGTGCAGGAACAACCGGCCCTCAAGCACCTGGTCATCCAGTCGGCGTGTGCCATCGAAAACGCGCTGATCCTGGCCCGACCGCACCGGCTGTTGCTGCGTATCAGTTGGCCCGGCCGCGTGCCCGGTGGCCACGACGATGGTCTGGTCTGCCTGGACGCCGATGGCGTGATGGCGGGAGCGAACCGCACCGCCCGCGACATGCTGGGCCTGGCCCCGGGCACGTCCGGCCATGCTTCGCAGTGCTTTGCCATCGGTATCGACACCTTGTTCGATGCCGCTCGCCACCACCGGGGTGCCTTCGAGGTGCCACTGTGGTCGGGCCTGCAATTGCAGGTGCTGGCCCGGCAGGCCGATGACCGCACGGGTGCCCGTCAGGCGACCGGCATGGCCGCGCACAGCGTGCCACTCAAGGACATGGAGACGGCGCTGATCCGCCAGGCGGTCGATGACGCACGCGGCAACGTGATGGAAGCCGCGCGTGCGCTGGGCATCAGCCGGGC
>NZ_JAQVEJ010000120.1 GCF_028698005.1 Hydrogenophaga sp. | reverse complement strand
CGCGGATGTGCGCCAGAAGATGCCGGCGCCAACCACGACATGCGCCGGGTGCGATTGCTGACAGCAGACGGTTCTAGCGACGACCGGGCCTGCAACAGCCCACGGGTGGTTCCGTCCTCCCGAGCCGAAGGCCACACGGCCTTCGGCGCCTTTCTCCTGCCGATCAACGTCCCGGCCCGGCCACACGGTCCAGGGCCACACGAACAGGAGACCCGACATGAACCCGCAACCTCGCACCTCACGCGGTGCGCCCCAGGCCGCGCCACTGCTGTACGGCAGCGTGTGCAGCGGCATCGAGGCCGCGAGCCTCGCCTGGCAACCCCTCGGCCTCGAAGCCGTGTGGTTCGCCGAAATCGAGCCGTTCCCGAGCGCCGTGCTCGCCCACCGTTACCCCCACGTGCCCAACCTGGGCGACATGACCGCGATCGCCCGCCAGGTGCGCGCCGGCACCGTGCCGGCGCCCGACATCCTGGTCGGCGGCACGCCGTGCCAGTCGTTCAGCGTTGCAGGTAGCCGGCGCGGGCTGGATGACCCGCGCGGAGCCCTTTCCCTTGCCTATGTGGAGCTTGCCAATGCCATCGACCAAACCCGCCAACAAGACCGCCGCCCGGCGGCCACGCTCGTCTGGGAAAACGTCCCCGGCGTCCTCAACGACCGCAGCAATGCCTTCGGGCATTTCCTGGGGGCACTGGTCGGGGAAAGCCGTGCGCTCCAGCCGCCAGGGGATCGGTGGGCGCACGCTGGTTGTGTGTCTGGACCCCGCCGCCGCATCGCGTGGCGCGTGCTCGACGCTCAATATTTCGGTGTCGCCCAACGCCGCAAGCGCGTGTTTCTTGTGGCAAGTGGTGGAGATGACCTCGATCCCGCAGAAGTACTTTTTGAGCGCGCAGGCCTGCTCGGGGATTCTTGTGCGGGCCGCGCGCCGTGGCAAGAAGCTGCCCACGATGCTGGACCGGGTGCTGAAGCAGCAGGCGCATGCGCAGGACTTGCAGGATTCGCAGGGCTGAAGCAGCCCTACGGCAGGGTCACGACGACGTTCGGATTCAGCGGCGGCATTGGCCCCGTCGATGTGGCGGCGTGCCTGATGGCCGCTGGCCCCAAGCACGACATTCGCACCGAGACGTTCATGGTGCAGTCGGTCGTCGGCAGCATCGCCCACACCCTCGACACCGCCAACAACGGCAGGGGCAGCAGCGAGGATGGCACCGGCAAGGGTGTTCCGATCATCGCCTTCACTGCCCAGGGCAGCGGCGCCGATGCCACGTTCGACCTGACGCCGACGCTGCGCGCTGGCGGCCATCGCAACAGCCATGCGAACGCCGGTGTCGTGCCCGCCATCGCTTTCGCGCAGAACAACCGCGGTGAAGTGCGCTACGAATCCGGCCATGGACAGGTGGCTTGCACCGTGCTGTCCAACGGCAAGCCGGGCTACGGCGTGCCGATGGTGGCCTGCGTATCTCTGCGTGGCCGCGAGAACGGCCTTGCCGCCGAGTTGGGCGGCACCGTAGCGGGCGCACTTCGCACCAGCGGCGGCGGCGCGGACAAGCCCCATGTGCTGGCTCCCGACTTCGAGGCGCATTTCCGCTACGACTGGAACGGCCCTGGCCCCGGCGACTGGTCGCACTGGCGGGTGCGGCGGCTGATGCCCGTGGAGTGCGAGCGGCTGCAAGGCATGCCCGACGACTACACGCTGATCACCTACCGCGGCAAGCCCGCCGCCGACGCTCCACGCTACAAGGCGATCGGCAACTCCATGGCTGTACCGTGCATGGCATGGCTGGGCCAGCGCCTGGTGCAGTACCTGCACAAGACGGGCTCGACCGCTTCGGATTGATCGGCGACGCAGCCTGCGGGCCGCGCCATTCTCCCTCCTGCATTGCCGATGTATTGGCAGCAGCCCGCAGCCAGGGTGTCAAGGCTGCCGCGGGTTCCACCCGCGCCACCCGCCAGTTCGCCTCGGCATCTCACCGGCGAACGCTGCCCACCGGGGCACCGATGCCTCTTTCTCCAACCCACGGGATGGCCGCCACGTCCCGTCAGGGGCATGTCGCCACCCGGTCGATTTCAGGACTTCCCATGGACAACATCACCAAGCAAAACCGCATCACGCTGAAGAGCCTCAAGGTGGCAGATTTCGCCAGCGAAGAAACGATGTGCTTCAGCGCCACCGTCGTGTTCGACGGCACTCCCATCGCCGAGGCCCGCAACGACGGCCACGGCGGCTCGACGTTCCTGCACGCGCTCAGCGGCAAGGCGGCGTTGCTGGCTCAGGCCGAAGCCTTCGCCAAGGGCCTGCCGCCTGCGCCGCTCAACCTCGGCCAGGAGGGCGAAGACCCTCACTACATCGACATGACGCTCGACTTCCTGGTCGATGAACTTGCCGACGCCATGCACGCGGAACGCAAGGTGCGAGCCGCGTTCAACCGCGACATCGGCAACAAGGTGCTGTTCATCAAGGACGGCAAATTGCTGTTCATCAAGGGCATCAAGCTCAAGGCCATTGCTGACCGCAAGGCGTACTTCGCTTCGCTGCGCGCTCGGCAGGCCCAGCCCATCGTCATCCTCGCCGAGCTTGCGCCCGAGCAGGCATTCGACCTGTGGAAGCAGCATGTCCTGGGCGACAAGCCCGACTGACCCAGCACCGACGCACTCTCCTGGCAGCCCCGCACTCGATGCGGGGTTTCTTTTTCTCTGCGCGCATCAATCGGGGGTGGGCCGGATGCCGTTTTCCAACTGACGCGACGCGGCCCGCGCACGAAGCTGCCCGCATGTTCGCTGATTCGTCAGCACATGCCAGCAGCCAGGGTTTCAAGCTGCCGCGGGTCTCTCCCGCGTTGCCCACCAGTCCGCATCGCATCAAGTCTGCGGACGCGCGTCCCCATGACGCTGATGCATTTTTTCAACCGCGTGCGGGAGCTGCCATCCCGTGAGGGACGAGGCCCCGCTTTTCCAAGGAGCCCGTCCATGTCCCAGCAAGCCTCTTTCGGCCAATTGGCCTCGACCTACTGCGGCAAGTTCCTGCCGCTCGAAGTCCTGCAAAGCGCCGCCGGTCACTACATCGGCACGCGCGATACCGAAGGGCCCGTTTCGCGGGAATCCCGCGAGTACTTCCGCAGCCATGCCGCGGCTCAACGTGCCCTCGAAAGAGGCGGCTGGTCCCAGCTCGCCATTCCCTGATCCAACTGGAGGAATCACGTCATGAACCAGCTACTGCCACGGGAAGTCGTCGATCAGATCATGCGGGAAGAACAGCATTTCGCGGCCGCGCCCCAAGCCTTCTTCGAGGCCTGGAAGCGCGGTGTCGAGATCGCTGGCCCCGAATGGTTCGGTGACGGCACCCGTGAAGGTCTGAACCAGGCCAAGAGCAAGTGGGATCTGCGTCCCAACATGCTGCGGCTCAACGATGCCCTCGGCGTCCTGAGCAGCGGCGAACGCATGTTCCTGTCCGCCATGGTCAGCTTCTACAACGCGCGCGAGGGCGGTGCCATGCTCAAGCGCTGCCACTTCAACGGACTGTCGGACTTCGACGGTCTCGACCTGCAACGCCGTAAGGTCCTCGCCGACCTGCTCGTGAACTACAACGGCTGGTGAGCCGGTCTCCGGCACACCACCACGTCTTCGTTCACTCCCCACGAGGGGCACGCGCCCACGAGGCCGTGCCCCTCATTTTGTTTCCCGTAGTCCAGCGCAGTGCTGACAACGCCATGGTCGGCGCTGCCTGACGCTTTTTCCATTTTTCAACCCACCGGGTCCAATTCCCGGTGGCGGGGATTGGCTCCATTATTCAATCTGGAGAGATCCCATGTCCCAGAATCCTAATCCCTTCCTTCGCGGCTACTGGAATCTGAAAATCGTCCGCACGCTGTGCATCAGCTACGACGATGGAAGCCCGCATGTCTGGCGCAACATCCACGCGAGCCAGCAATTCCTTTCCGACGAAGAACTGGTTTCATCGTCCTGCATCGTCACCAACGATTTCGCCGTGGTCAGCAATGGCCCTGAACCCTTGAGCGACGACGTGCTGGCCGAATGCGACGCCGGTGAAGGCGTCAGCGGCGAAGGCGTGATTGGTGCCGTGGTCTATGCCATCCATGGCGAGGACTTCGACGGTCGCCCAGTCCACGTCGGCGATGCCTATTCGGCCGAGGCTGCGCGGGAAGTGGTGCAGCGCCTGACTTTCGAGACCGGCTACTACAGCCGGTGCTGGGAGATCAGCCGCGAGCACATCACGGTCGATACCTGGCACTACCTCGCCGACCTGGCGGACATCGCCACGCCGGAGGCCATGCTGTTCATCGCCTTCCGTGTGCCGTACAGCCCGGCGATCGGCGTCAAGCTGATCTCCACGCCCTGGACGGACCAGAACCTGGAGCACGCCGAGGGCATCACCGCCGAGCAGCTTCGGCAGGAGCACCGGAACAAGGGCATGCCGGAGGACCTGGCAAACATCCTTGAACTGGCCGGCCAGGCCGATGTGCGCATTCTGATCCTCGACGCCGACGCACCCGCGCTGCTGGGCCTGCCGCTGGCCGAGTCCTAGCAGCCGCGCGACACGCCGGCCTTCCTCATTGTCCCCCCATGCCAGCCCGTTTCCCCCAGGAGCCGGGCTGGTCCATTTTCATAGGCGCAACCTCATGTTCCCCGACCTCATCTCGCCCGCAGCCGACTTCGAGCATCAGCTTGGAGCCTGCGTCAACGCCATGAGCCAGGACGACGCCATCGGCCAGATCCTGGTATTCGAGCGCACGCACGGCGCGCTGCACATGCGCCATATCGTCAGCGCCGACCTGATGGACACCGACATTGATGACTACGAAATGGTCGTCTTCGACGGTGGCAACACCAGCGGCGACACATGGAAGCATGTCTTCTTCCCTCGTCAGCGCGAGCACTACTTCGTGTACGAAGCCTGACCTGCCAGCCCCTCATCCGAGGGGCTGCTTGTTTTCAGGCTTTCGCCGCGAATTGCACGGCCACCATCTCGCCTGTGACGCACACCTCGCCGCCGGCGCTGAGTGTCAAATCGATGATGGCCTTGCGCCCCTCCAGCGAACGTAGCGTGCCCTCGATGAGCAATTCGACGCCCAGCGGCGTGGGCCGCCGGTAGTCCACTTTCAGCGAGCCGGTGACAAAGCGGATCGGCGGGCCACCATCCCCCATGACGCGACCTTGCACCCGGTATGCGAAGGCCGCCGCGCTGGCGGTGCCGTGGCAGTCCAGCAGCGAGGCCAGCATGCCGCCATAGACGTTGCCCGGATAGCCGCCGCTGTACATCGTCGCCGGCGAGAAGCGCGCATGGGTGCGCTCGCCCTCGATGAAGCTCTTGAGATGGAGCCCCTGGGGGTTGGCTGGCCCGCAGCCGTAGCAGTGCGCGAATTCGGCCGGGTAATGATCTTGGATGGCTTGCATGTCGATCCTTGATTGCACAACGGCGAGGCTCAAGCCTCCACGGCCAGCCCGGCCGCCTTCCACTCCGGGAAGCCGTCTTCGAGCCGTCGCACCTTGAAGCCCTTGGCGCGCAGCGCCGCCACGGCCTCGAAGGACATCACGCAGTACGGCCCACGGCAGTAGGCAATGATTTCGTGGCCCTTGGGCAAGTCCGCCAGGCGACGCTCCAGCTCGTCGGCCGGGATGTTGATGGCACCCGCCACGTGGCCCAGCGCGTATTCCGCTTCCGGGCGCACGTCCAGCACCGTCACCTGGCCGGCATTCAGGCGCTCGGCCAGTTCTTCGCGCGAAACGGCTTCCAGCGCGTCACGGTCATGGAAGAAGTCGCGCATCACGCCGCGTACCTCTGCGATGTTGCGCTCGCCCACGCGGCCCAGCGCCTTGAGCAGCGCCACCACCTCCACATCGCCCGCCAGGCGATAGAAGACCCGCTTGCCCTGGCGTTCGGCCTCCACCAGCCGCGCGCGCCGCAGCAGTTGCAGGTGGCGTGAGGCGTTGGCCATCGACAGGCCGACCAGTCCGGCCAGGTCTTCGACGCTGCGCGGCCCCTGCGCCATGCCTTCGAGCAGTTCGAGCCGATGCGCATGGCCCAGCGCTTGCGCCACGGCGGCCAGGTTCTCGAACACCACGTGCTTGGGGCTTTCGGATGAGGTTGACAACATGGATTTCACAATTACACAATCAACACATTGATTGAATGATGGCATGATTGCTGCCCAGCATCAAGCCATCCCGGACAAAAGCCATTTTCTCCGCTGGGGCCTCCATGAAAACCCTCCTCATCATCAACGACCCGCCCTACGGCACCGAGCGCATGTACAACGCCTTGCGCTTGGCTTCCACGCTGCTCAAGGACGCGGCCAACCACGTCAGCGTGTTCCTGATGGCCGATGCCGTCTCCGGCTGCAAGGCCGGTCAGAAGACCCCCGACGGCTACTACAACGTTGAACGCATGCTGCGCCGCGTGACGAACAATGCCCAGGGCGAGGTGCTCCTGTGCGGCACCTGCCTGGATGCGCGCGGCATCAAGGACGAGGAAGTGATGCCCGGCGCACGCCGCAGCACGATGGATGAACTGGCCGCCGCCACCGTGGCCGCCGACAAGGTGCTGGTGTTCTGATGGCCGGCATCTACCTCGACTACAACGCCAGCACGCCCATCGCGCCGGAAGTGCAGGCGGCCATGCTGCCGCTGCTGGAGACGGCCTACGGGAACCCATCCAGCGGCCATTGGGCCAGCACCCCAGCCAAGGCGGCCCTGGAACATGCTCGCGCCCAGGTGGCGGGGCTGCTGGGCGCGTCGCCGGATGAGATCGTCTTCACCAGCGGCGGCAGCGAGGCCAACAACCTCGCGCTCAAGGGCAGCTTCTTCGCGCTGCGCGAGCGCGGCGAGCACATCATCACCGAGGCCACGGAGCATCCGGCGGTGTTGCAGCCACTGGCCTTTCTGGAGCGACTGGGGGCGAGCGTCACGCGGCTGCCGGTGGATGGCACGGGCCGGGTCGATCCCGAGGCGGTGCGCCGCGCCATCACACCGCGCACTGTGCTCGTCAGCGTCATGCACGCGAACAACGAGACGGGCACGCTGCAACCCATCAAGGTCATCGGCACCATCGCACGCGAACACGGCATCCGCTTCCACACCGATGCGGCGCAGTCCGTCGGCAAGCTGCCGACGAAGGTGGACGACCTCGGCGTGGACCTGCTGAGCATCGCCGGGCACAAGCTCTACGCGCCTAAGGGTATAGGCGCGCTGTACGTGCGGCGCGGCACGGCGCTGGAGCCGCTGATCCACGGCGCCGGCCACGAGGCGGGCCGCCGCGCCGGCACCGAGAGCGTGCTGATGGCTGCGGCGCTGGGCGCGGCCTGCGAACTGGCGAGAACGAATCTCGATGTTGGTGAGCCGGAGCGCTTGCGCGCCTTGCGCGATCACTTCTGGCAAGCGCTGCAAGCGATCTTCGGTGAGCGCGTGGTGCTCAACGGCCACGCCGAGCACCGGCTGCCCAACACGCTGAACGTGAACTTCGCCGGCCGCATCGGCGCCGAGGTACTGGCTCATCTGGACGGCGTGGCCGCATCCACCGGCTCGGCCTGCGATGCGGGCCGTGTGGAACTCTCGCCCGTGCTGGCTGCCATGGGCGTGCCCGAGCCGGTCGGCATGGGCGCAGTGCGCTTCGGCCTGGGACGCGGCACCACGCAAGCCGAGATCGACGCCGTGGCCGAGCGCCTGCGCGCCATCGCGAGTCGATGAATCGAACAACAACGCGAAGAAACTCATGCTCAAGAACCCCATGCACCGCCAGGTGCTGATCCTGGCCTGCGCGCAGGCCCTGTTCCAGATCGTGTCGGTGATGGTGATGACCGTCGGCGGCCTGGCCGGCGGGCAGATCGCCGCATCGCCGCGCTGGGCCACGCTGCCCATCGCCACCATGTTCCTCGGCACGGCCACGATGATGTTTCCGGCCTCGATGTGGATGGCCCGCGCCGGCCGCCGGGCCGGGTTCCTGATCGGCACGACGCTGGGCGTGGCGGGGGGCCTGGTGGGTGCCTGGGGCATCCATCAGGCTTCGCTGCCGCTGCTGTCCTTCGGCACCTTCCTGGTGGGCTGCTACCAGGCGTTCGCGCAGTTCTACCGTTTCGCGGCCAGCGAAGTGGCGGACGCGGCTTTCCGCCCACGCGCGATCTCGCTGGTGATGGCCGGCGGCGTGGTCGCAGCGCTGGCCGGGCCGTTGCTGGCAAGGCTGGGCGGGCCGCTGCTCTCGCCCGAGTACCTGGGTTCCTTCCTGATCCTGGCCGTGGTGTCGATGGTGGCGGCGGGCGTGCTGCTGAACCTGCACATCCCTGCGCCTGCCGCGTCTACCGGCCCGGTGGACAAGGGCCGACCCTGGCAGCAGATCGTCGCGCAGCCCGCCTATCTCGTGGCGCTGTTCGGCGCCGCCACGGGCTACGGCATCATGATCCTGGCGATGACGGCGACGCCCATCGCCATGCGGCTACATCACCACGAACTGGGTGCGGCGGCCACGGTGATCCAGTTGCACGTGCTGGGCATGTTCCTGCCGTCGTTCTTCACCGGCTCGCTGATCGCGCGCTTCGGCGTGCTGCGCATCATGCTCACGGGCGTGGTGCTGTTCATCGCGCACATCCTGACGACGCTCACCGGCACGGGCTTTGGCTCCTTCGCCAGCGCGCTCGTGCTGCTGGGTGTGGGCTGGAACTTCATGTACATCGGCGGCACGACGCTGTTGACCGACACCTACAACGCTGCCGAGAAGGGGCGTGCGCAGGCCATCAATGACATGACGATCTTCGTTGTCGGCCTGACCTGCTCTTTCAGCGCGGGCGGGCTGCTGCAAGCCCTGGGCTGGCAGACCATGAACCTGGCACTGATCCCGTGGCTGGCGCTGGCGGCGCTGTCGCTGCTGTGGCTGGGGATGCGTCAGCGGTCGAAAGCCGCGAAGGTGGGCGCATGAACCGGGAAACGACCGATGAAACCGCCTACCGCTGCCTGTTCGAGCGCTTCGCATCTTTGGGCATCGACGCGAAGGTGGTGCCTTATCCCGAGCACGCGACCGTCGAGGAAGGCAAGGCGCTGCGCGGCGCCATGGCCGGGACATTCACCAAGAACCTGCTGCTCAAGGACAAGAAGGGCCGGCACTTCCTGCTGGCGATCCATGAGGACCGGACGCTGGATCTGAAGGCGGTTTCCGCGCTGGTGGGCGGCAAGGGGCACCTGAGTTTCGTGGCCGGCGAGCGCATGCAGGCGCTGCTGGGCGTGCAGCCGGGCGCGCTGACGCCACTGGGCCT
>NZ_JAQVEJ010000119.1 GCF_028698005.1 Hydrogenophaga sp. | reverse complement strand
CGGTCTGGCGGTGCTTGCGAGGCCGCCCCTGCAACAGACGATCGAACAGCGGATTGGGCAGCAGGCGCAGCAGCTTGGCCACCACGCCCATCTGCCAGGGAATCACACGGTAGCTGTCGCCCGCCTCAATGGCCCGGAAAGCGCGGTCGGCGAAGGCCTGCGGCGTCATCAGGAAGGGCATGGGATAGCGGTTCTGGCGGGTCAGTGGCGTGTCCACGTAGCCGGGCAGTAGGGTCACAACGTTCACGCCCGTGCCTCGCAGCTCGCCACGCAAACTCTCGCAATAGGCCACGACGGCCGCCTTGCTCGCGCAGTAGGCGCCGTGCCCGGGCAGGCCCCGGATGGCCGCCACGCTGGCCACGCCCACCAGGCGGCCCCGACCGCGCCGGCGCATGGCGACGATGAAGGGTTGAAAGGTCGCCGCCAGACCGGTGTTGTTGGTGGCGAAGGTGCGCGCCATCACGTCGAGATCCGCACGCTCGGCCGTGTCCACGCCGACGCTGATGCCCGCGTTGGCGATCACCACGTCAGGCACCCCCTGCACCCGCAGACAGGCATGCCCCGCCGCGACGATGCTGTCGATGTCCGAGACGTCCGCGCCATAGGCGCGCCAGCGATCAGCCGCCAGACCGGCCTCGGCGGCCCAGCGCCCGATCTCGGCGGTGCGGCGGGCCACCAGCGCCAGCCGCCAGCCGGCGGCGGCGTAGCGGGCGGCCAGTGCCTGCCCGATGCCGCTGGAGGCACCGGTGATGAACACCAGAGGAGCGTCGTCGCACCGGTCCATGGCGTGCCGGGTTCGGCCCGCCTCAGGGCCGGGGCGCGAAGGTGGCGTTGACCCGGCCTTCGAAATCGGCCACGCGTGCATCGTCGCCGGTGTAGTCCAGCGTGTCGGCGGTGATCTGGTCGTTGCCACGGATCAGCAGCACCGGCTGGTCCGACATGATCCGCTCGATCGGCTCGGTCAGGACCCGCAGAACCGGACCATGGAACTCCACCCGGGGAATCAGGCGGCCATCCGGACCCCGACCGGCCCGGCGCACCACCACGGCATCGCCTTCCAGCAGGAAGTCGTTCTGCTCGTCGTTGCTGGTGATCTGCAGGGCGGTGGCCGAACTGACCAGGCCCTTGTCCGATACCGAGCGGATCCGGGCATTGTCGATGACCAGGGTCTCGTTGTGCGGGTAGTGGCGCCCCTCCGTGCCACGCATCTCGCTCTTGATCCGGCCGTTTTCATCGAAGCCTTTGATGGCGAAGCCCCGCATGTAGAAATCCGGGTGCTCCGTGACCGGGCGTTCCGGCTCGGGCTCCAGCGGCCTCGGGGTGACGCGCAACAACCAGTAGCTGGCCAGGGCCAGCAAGCCCATGAGCATGACCGGCAGGTAGATGGACAGGCGCGAGAGCAAATCCTGCATGCGCTTGAGCAGCTTCATTGGCAGGCCTCTTCGAACAAGCCGGCGTAGACCCCCCGGGCGGTCAGCAGCAGGTCGCACACCTCGCGCACGGCGCCGGCACCGGCAGGTCGCTGCGTCACGTGGTGGGCCAGGGCCAGCACTTCCGGATGCGCGCCGGGGGGGCAGACCGCCAGCGCGGCGCGGCGCAGCACCGGCAGGTCGGGCCAGTCGTCGCCCACGGCCGCGGCGGCGTCCCAGCCCAGTCCCAAGCCGTCCAGGATCGCCTCGGCCGCCGGCCGCTTGTCTTCGGTGCCGAAACGGGCGTGGACGACGCCCAGGGCCTGCAGGCGCAGGCGCAGGGCCGCGGAATCACGGCCGGTGACCACGGCCGGCGTCACGCCGGCGCGCTGCAGCAGCTTGATGCCATGGCCATCCAGGGTGTGGAAACGCTTGATCGTCTCGCCCGCTTCGGTGAAATACAGCCCGCCGTCGGTCAGCACCCCGTCCACGTCCAGCAACAACACCTTCACGGGCTGGGCGCGCAGCAACAGCTCGGGCGCGAAATGCTGTACCGGCCGGGGCATGGACATAGCGGGCGCGTTCATGTCGTTCAAATCACTTTCGCGCGCATCAGGTCGTTGCTGTTCAGGGCTCCGACCAGCCGGCCAGCGTCATCGACCACCAGCACGCTGGTGATGCGGCCAGCCTCCATCAGGTCGGCCGCCTCCACCGCCAGCGCGTCCTGCCGGATGGTGCGCGGGTGATGGTGCATGACCTCTTGCGCCGTCAGCGTGCGCAGGTCAACCTCGTTGCCGGTCTTCTCGATCAGGCGGCGCAGGTCACCGTCGGTGAAGACACCCAGCACACCGTCATCGGCACCGACCACGGCGCTCATGCCCAGGCCCTTGGCGCTGATCTCGCGCATCAGGTCCATCAGGCCGGCCTCGGGCCGCACGCGCGGCAGTTGGTCGCCACTGCGCATCACGTCGGCCACATGTGTCAGCAGCTTGCGCCCCAGGGCGCCCCCCGGGTGCGAGCGCGCGAAATCGTCGGCCCGAAAGCCCCGCGCGTCCAGCAGCGCGACGGCCAGCGCATCGCCCAGCGCAAGCTGCGCCGTGGTGCTGGCGGTGGGCGCGAGGTTGTGCGGGCAGGCTTCTTTCTCGACCGCAGCGTCGAGCACGACATCGGCATGGCGGGCCAGGGTCGATTGCAACCGCCCCGTCATGGCCAGCAGCGGTACGCCCATGCGCTTGATCAGCGGCAGAATGGCCGTCAGCTCCTCGCTCTCGCCACTGTTGCTGATGGCCAGCACCACGTCGGCCGCCGTGATCATGCCCAGGTCACCGTGGCTGGCCTCGGCCGGGTGAACGAACATCGCCGGCGTGCCGGTGGACGCCAGCGTGGCGGCAATCTTGCGGCCCACGTGGCCGCTCTTGCCCATGCCGGTGACCACCACCCGGCCGGTGCAGCGCAGCACCGTGGCGATCGCCTGATCGAAGCGCTCGTCGAGCCGCTGGGCCAGCGCCTGCACCGCCCCGGCCTCGATGGCCAGGGTCTCGCTGGCCATCTGCCGGGCGCGAACGGAATCGAAGGTCGGGGGGACACGCATTCACTGATTATCGCGCCTGGGCACACCGGGGCGCCCATAATCGGCACCATGGATACCTCCGCCTATCTCAAGTCGCATATCCGCACCGTGCCCGACTGGCCCGCGCCGGGCGTGCAGTTTCGCGACATCACCCCGCTGCTGCAGGACCCCAAGGTGTTTCGCGTGCTGATCGACACCTTCGTGCACCGCTATATGGACCCGGCCCTGCGCCCCGACGTGGTGGCCGGCCTGGACGCGCGCGGGTTCATCATCGGCTCCGTGCTGGCCTACGAACTGGGCGTGGGTTTCGTGCCGATCCGCAAGAAGGGCAAGCTGCCCTTTCGCACGGTCGAGGAAACCTATGAACTGGAGTACGGCAGCGCCACGGTGGAGTTGCACACCGACGCGGTCAAGCCGGGCGACCGTGTGGTCCTGATCGACGACCTGATCGCCACCGGTGGCACCATGATGGCCGGACGCCGTCTGCTGGAAAAGCTGGGCGCCGAGGTCACCGAGGGCGCGGCGATTGTCGACCTGCCCGAACTCGGCGGTTCGCAGAAGCTGCGCGACTCAGGCCTGCCACTGTTCACCCTGATCGACTTCGAAGGACACTGAACCGGCGTCAGAGCCGGCCGTACTGGGTGTCGCTCAGGGCGGTGAAATCGCTGTGCGCTTCAGGTACCGGCTCGCGCAGGCCATCGTCGCTGTTCGCGCGCGGCCCCCGCCAGGGCTGGGGCGGCTGCGCCAGCGCCTGGCGAAACGCCCTCACCTCATCAGCATCGACCGGCTGCACCGGCGTCGCGGTCTGGGCGGCTCCGGGCCCCGCTTTCACGAGCGCATCGTTCCGTGTCTGGCTCGCCATGGATGCCCGCAGAGCCGTGCCCCGCTGTTCGGCGGAGGGCTTGCGCCGCCAGTAGATCGCCGGCACCTCCATGGCATGGCGCGAGCGGGCGCTTTGCTGCACCCAGCGTTCGATCTCCAGCAGGTACTCGCTGGGCATGGTCTCGGCCGGCAGGGCCAGATCGACCAGCACCAGGAACTTGTCGGCATTGGCATCCAGCGCCAGCACCTTGAACTCGTAACTGGTGGACAGCACACCACCGCGGATCATGCATTCACGCACGATGCCGAACAATTGCTCGCGCCGCAGGATGCGCCGGCCGCGCCGTGGCGAGATGAGCGGCAGCGTGGTTTGCGAAAACGAGCGGCGGGCCTTGTCTTTGCCGCCTGCGCGGTTACCGGCATGGCCGTTGCGGCCGCGGATCCAGTTCAGAAGGGACATGTGGTATCGGTGGTGCGCAATGAAATGCGCGGCTGGCAAGTCATGGAATGGATGGTGTTCGACCATTGGCCGGGGCCTGGCCTCATGTGACCGCAACGCGTTTGGGCCGGTTGTACATGCGGCGCGCCAGCACCGCCGACATGCCCATGACCAGTTCCAGCGCGATCTCGGGATGGCGCGTGGACAACTCGCGAAACCGCAGGGGTGTCAGGCACCACAGCCGGCTCGGGTTGTTCACGCTGACGGTGGCGCTGCGGGGCAGATGGCTGAAAAAAGCCCCCTCCCCCAGCACGGAGCCCGGACCGACCATGGCCAGCCGGATGCGCTCCTTGGCATCTTCGTAGTGGACGGTGAGGTTGCCGCTTTCCACCAGATACAGCATGCGGTCCTTGGTGCCCTGCTCCATCAGCGTCTGACCGGCCTGCATCTGGATCGGCTGCAGGTAATCGGCCAGCACCTTCCACTGGGGCGGCCCCAGGTTCAGGGGCACGGCATCCAGGGCATGGCTCTGGGACATGGCCCGGGCCAGATCCTGGATATCGAAGGAAGGAAGGGCAGCGCTCATACGCTGCAGCTTATCGGGCCCAAGCCGGTACCACAAGGAGAAAGTTGCAAGTGTTTACATTTTGACTCCAGGCGGCGCCCCAGGGGCGCCCAATGGCCTCGAGCTGTTTACTTTCCGATGCAAAAACGCGAAAAAATCTCGCCCAGCAGGTCGTCGGCGCTGAACTCGCCCGTGATTTCGCCCAGTGCCACCTGGGCCAGGCGCAACTCCTCGGCCAACAGGTCCAGGTGTTCGGCCTGGGCGGCCAGCAGGGTGTCGGCGGCCTCCAGGTGAGCGCCCACCCGGCGCAAGGCCTGCAGATGGCGCTCGCGGGCCATGAACAGGCCGTCGCCCGCATGCTGCCAGCCGGCCATGGCCAGCAGGCGCTGACGCAGCGCTTCGAGCCCCTCGCCGGTGCGCGCCGACAGCGCCAGGTCGCCTTCGCCCAGGTGCTGTACCTGCGGCGTGCCCTGATCCAGCTTGTTCCACACATGCACCACCGGCACACCGTCCGGCAGCCCCTCGCCAATGAGGGCATCGGCCGCGCGGTAGTCGGGCTGCCCGCAGCGCGTGAGGTCGTGCAGGAACAGCACCGCGTCGGCCTTCCCGATCTGGTCCCAGGCGCGCTGGATGCCGATGCGCTCCACCTCATCGACGTCCTCGCCCTGGCGCAGGCCCGCCGTATCGATCACGTGCAGCGGCACGCCCTCGATCTGGATGGTCTGTTGCACCACATCACGCGTGGTGCCCGCGATCGGCGTGACGATCGCCAGTTCGGCGCCCGCCAGCGCATTGAGCAGCGAACTCTTGCCCGCGTTGGGCTGCCCGGCGATCACCACCCGCAGGCCGTCGCGCAGCAGCGCGCCCTGCCGTGCCTCGGCCCGCACCGCGTCCAGCGAGGCGCGCAGTCGGGTCAATTGCCCGGCCGCATCGGCCTTCTGCAGGAAGTCGATCTCCTCCTCGGGAAAGTCCAGCGTCGCTTCCACCAGCATGCGCAGGTGGATCAGGGCATCGCGCAGCGCATGGATGCGCTGCGAAAACACCCCGGCGAGCGAGCGACTGGCGCTGCGCGCCGCCGCCTCGGTGCTGGCGTCGATCAGGTCGGCCACGGCCTCGGCCTGCGCCAGGTCGAGCTTGTCGTTCAGGAAGGCGCGCTCGGTGAACTCGCCCGCGCGCGCCGGCCGCAGGCCCGCCAGCAGGGGCTGTGCGTCAGCGCCGGCCGTCGCGGCCACCTGCAGGCAGCGCGCCAGCAGCAGTTGCAGCACCACCGGGCCGCCGTGACCCTGCAGCTCCAGCACGTCCTCGCCGGTGTACGAGTGCGGCGCCGGAAACCACAGCGCCAGGCCGTGGTCCAGCGGCTGGCCCGTGGCGTCGGGGAAAGGCAGGTAGGTGGCCTCGCGTGGCCGCAGATCGCGCCCGAGCAGCGCCTGCACATACGGCGCCAATCCCTTGCCGGACACGCGCACGATGCCCACCGCACCGCGGCCCGGTGCGGTGGCGATGGCGACGATGGGATCACGGGAAGCGGCCAGCATGGTGCGCAAAGGATACGGCGGAAAAAAGAAAGGGCCCGCGCAGGCAGGCCCATTCTGGCAAATCGCTGTCGTTTACTGCTTCCTGAAGAGCTCGAACGGCAGCGTGATCTTCACCGGCACACCCAGCTTGTGGTTGATGAAGGCCTGCTGGACAATGGTCAGCACGTTGTTGGTGATCCAGTACAGCACCAGGCCGGCCGGGAAGAAGAAGAACATCACCGAGAACATCAGCGGCATCAGCCACATCATCTTGGCCTGCAGCGGGTCGGGCGGCAGCGGGTTCAGGGCGGTCTGGATCAGCGTCGTCGCGGTCATGATCACCGGCAGCACGAAGAACGGATCCTTGGTGGACAGGTCGGTGATCCAGCCGATCCAGGGCGCATTGCGCATCTCGACCGACGACAGCAGCACCCAGTACAGCGCGATGAACACCGGGATCTGGATCAGGATCGGAAAGCACCCGCCCAGCGGATTGACCTTCTCCTCGCGGTAGATCTTCATCATCTCCTGCTGCATCGCCTGCGGATTGCTCTTCAGGCGCTCACGCATTTCCATGATGCGCGGGTTGATCTTCTTCATCTTGGCCATGGAGCGGTAGGCGCTCGCATTGAGCCAGTAGAAGGCGGCCTTGATCAGGACCACCAGCAGCACGATGGACCAGCCCCAGTTGCCGACGAAACTGTGGATCTTCTCCAACAGCCAGTACAGCGGCTTGGCCAGGATGGTGAACATCCCGTAATCCTTGACCAGCTCCAGGCCCGGAGACACCTTCTCCAGCACCTTTTCTTCCTGCGGTCCCACGAACAGGCGGGCTTCGGTCTGGAGGCTGGCCCCCGGCGCCACGGCGGGCAGGGCGGTGATGGCCCCCACGGCATACAGGTTGTCGACCTTGCGCACGAAGTTCTCGCGCGCCGTCCCCTCGGGCAGCAGCCAGGCCGAGGCGAAGTAATGCTGCACCATGGCCACGTAGCCGTCATTGGACGTCTTTTCGAAGTCGGCCTTGTTGTCGTCAATGTGCTTGAACTCGACCTTCTGGTACTTCTGCGCGCTGCTGTAGACCGCCGGACCGGTGAAGGTGGAGTAGAAGGGCGTTTCGCTCTCGGCCTTGCGGCCGTCGCGCACCAGTTGCACGTACAACTGCGGCGTCACCGGCTGCGTCCCCGCGTTCACCAGCTCATGAGCGACGCCGATTTCGTAGCTGCCCCGCTTGAGCGTATAGCGCTTGACCAGACGAACGCCATCGATCTCGGCCGACTCGAAGCGCACCACCAGTTCATCCTGCCCGTCGGCCAGCGCGGTCGGGCCCGGCACCAGCGTCATCGGCGTCTTGTGGTTGGGGAAGTTGCCGCCGATCAGGCCGCTTTGCGCCACATAGGTGTGCTGGTCGTTCTGCGCCAGCAGCTCGAACGCCGGTGAGCCCAGCTCGCCGCTGGCATGCCGCAGCAAGGTGGCACCGATCAGCGAGCCCCCCTCGCTGTTGAAGGTCAGCCGGAAGACGTCGGTCGTCACCTCGTGGCGCTGGGCTGCCGGTACGGGCGCCACATCGGTGGCCGGTGCGCCGGCGACGCTGCCGCCCGCGGCCCCGGAGACCGGAGGCACGTCGGCATTGGCCGCTGCCGCGCCCGCCGGCACCTGGACCTGTTCGGTCACGGCCGCCCCCGGGAAGAAGGTCGGCTGCTTGCCGTTGTGGACCTGCCACTTGTCCCAGATCATGATCAGGGAGAAGCCAAACACCACCCACAGGATGGAACGGCGAATGTCGTTCATGACGGAATCTTCTTTTCTTGGGAGGAAGTCAGGCGGGTGAACAGGCCCGGCACCTGCTCGGGCACGGGATCGCATCCACCCTCGCACCATGGATGGCAGCGCCCCAGGCGGCGCAACATCAGGTAGCTGCCCGCCAGCGCGCCATGACGCTCAATGGCGCCAATAGCATAACGGGAACAGGTCGGCTCGAACCGGCAGGTGTTGCCCAGCCACGGGCTGAGCACCAGACGGTAGGCCCGGATGAAGCCCACCAGCGCACGCCGGGGCCAGTCAGCAACCGGTGCCACGGGCAGCCTCCGGTCGTGGGGCAGGCTTGGTCCGCCGCGCCAGTTGGGCATACAACTGCTCCAGCTCGGCCCGCACGGCCTGCTTGAGCGCGTCGGACGTGGCGCTCACGAACGTCTGGCGGCTGAACGCCGTGCGCAGACGCACCACCAGCGCTGCCTCGGGCAGGCCAACCGTCTGCGCCCGCAGGCGCGCGGTTTCATAGATCTGGCGGCGGATGGCGTTGCGCGTGACGGCCCGTTTGGCCCAGCGTTTGGGCAGCAGAACGCCCACCCAGGTGTCCACCACCGGGAACAGACGACGACCTTCGTGCAGGCTGTCCAAGGACGCGCGATGCAGGGCGAAGTGGGGGGTCTTGGCCACGGGGGCCCCCGCCATGACGGCCTGGAACTGTTGCCGGGACCGGATGCGCTGCATCACCCGCGAAGCAACCGAGGCAGCGGGCTCAGACGACTGAATACCGCGGCGCCCGACATGCGTTCAAGGCGCAGGCAATCAGACGGCCAGGCGCTTGCGGCCCTTGGCGCGGCGAGCGTTGATGACGGCGCGGCCACCGCGGGTCTTCATGCGCACGAGGAAGCCGTGGGTACGGGCGCGCTTGATCTTCGAAGGCTGGTAGGTGCGTTTCATTGCCATGGCGGTACGGTGCCTGCGGCAAGCAGGCAACTAGAAAATGAGGGAAACCCGCAATTATCGCTGCAAACGGGCAGATCGGGCAAGTCCGACCGGCGGGCGGGGGTCAACGGCCCATGACCGGGGCCGCCATCGCCGGCACATCCCGCGCCATGGTGCTGGCCAGCGTCGACATTCCGACGGCCAGGGCCCCGGGGTCCCGGAGCACCTCATCGAGCCGCATTTCCTGCAACACCCCGTGCGGGTGCAGCACGCCCAGGTGCTGCTGGTCCCGGG
>NZ_JAQVEJ010000118.1 GCF_028698005.1 Hydrogenophaga sp. | reverse complement strand
GGTCCTCTGCTGAGCGCCCTTGGGCTGCAACTCGGATACACCGACGTCCAGCTCATGTCCGCAGACTGCGACAACGCCGCCCGCCTCGTTTACTGATCCATTGGTTTCCGAATGACGACCTCCAACTTCGATCAACTCAGCCTCTACGTGTGGGAAGGCAAGGTCGATATCTATGATCGCGTGGTCCAGTGCATGTCCGCCTTCGACGTGGACGTGGTGCATGCCGACGGCCGACCGCTGCCGGAAGACCCGTTCATCAACCAGTGGGCCATCGCGGTGATCAGCGTCACGGCCATCGAAAGCGGCCGGCTGACGCTGAACCCTGAGATGCTCAAGGGCGTGCCGGTGGTGTGGGTGGGCGCGTCCGCGCGCGATCGCGATGCGCAGATCTATCCGCCGGAATACCTGCACGTGCTGCCCTACGACTTCACCGGGGCCGAGCTGCGCGGCATGATCGCCAAGCTGGCGCGCCAGTTGCGCGCGCACAGTACCCGGATCGACGAAGAAGAGGTGTTCGTCGCTCGCTCGGCCTGTATGCTGGAGTTGCTGGAGGAAGCGCGCACCTTTGCCAATTGCGACCACAACGTGCTGATCCGGGGCGAGACCGGCGTGGGCAAGGAGCGCATCGCCCAACTGCTGCACAACGGGCACGAGATGTATGCCAAGGGCCCGTTCGTGGCGGTGAACTGTGGTGCCATCCCCGATGGCCTGTTCGAGTCACTGTTCTTCGGTCACGCCAAGGGCTCCTTCACTGGCGCCGTGCATGCGCACAAGGGCTATTTCGAACAGGCCACGGGCGGCACGCTGTTTCTGGACGAAATCGGTGATCTGCCACGCTACCAGCAGGTCAAGCTGCTGCGGGTGCTGGAGGACAACGCGGTCACGCGCATCGGATCGACGACCTCCATCCGTTTGGACTTCCGGCTCGTCTCGGCCACCAACCGCGACCTGCGCGAGATGGTGCGCAGTGGCGATTTCCGCTCCGATCTGTTCTACCGGCTGGCCGTGATCGAGCTGCAGGTGCCCAACCTCGAACAGCGCGGCGAAGAAGACAAGATCGCCATTTTCAAGAGCCACGTGCAGTCGGTGCTCCAGGGCAAAGACGGTCTGGGCGACGAGGTGCCCTTCTGGCTGACGGAGCTGGTCGCCAGCATGGAATACCCCGGCAATGTCCGCCAGTTGCGCAATGTCGCCGAGCGGGTGGGAGTGATCGTGCGGCAGACGGGACGCTGGGATCAGGCGCTGATCCAGCGTGCGCTGGAGCCGGTGCGCGACATGACGCCTGCCAACGCTGCCGGCCACCCGGCCGACCTGGCCGATCGCCGGCGTTGGGACGGCAACGAACGCAACCGCATCATCGCGGCGCTGAACCAGCACGGCTGGAAGCGCCAGGACGCCGCGCAGCACCTGGGCATCAGCCGCAAGGTGCTGTGGGAGAAAATGCGCAAATACCAGATCAACGACGGCGAGCCGGGCATTCCCGACATCGCCGGCGCCTGACCCGGGAGCGGCTCAGGGCCGCCCCAGCAGGGCGTAGCTTGGCTGCAGCCGCAGGCTGGTCGCGCCGGCATCTTCCACCGGCATGGCGGTAGCCGAACGCACTGCAGCATTGCCACCCGCCCGTGCCGCCGCCGGCGCGCGACCGTTGCCCGGCGCGATCAGGCCCAGGACGTCGTCCACCCGGTTGGCCGAAAACACCTGGTTGACCCAGGTGGTACCCCAGCTTTGCTCGTCCATGAAGCCCATGACGCGTGCCATGCGCAGTTCGTTGATGCGCTGGTCGATGACGGCATCGATGAAATCGAGCACCTGCAGTTCGTAATCGACCTGGGCATCCAACACCTGAACCAGCGTTTCGCGCCCGAACTCCATCAGGCGGCGCCGACCGTGGAGCAACGCCGCGGCTTCGCTGACGGCGGACACCATCTCGGCCGTCTTGTCCTTGCCCGCACGTGCCTGTCCCCAGGCGGTGCTGGTCAGTTGCATCAGGTTCAGGCGCGCAGCCTCGTACTTGGACTCCTGATTGGCCACCTCGGCCAGTGCCGTCTTGACACGCAACTGCAACTCGAAGCCATTGCCGAAGTTCCAGTTGATCTCGACCCCGGTGCGGGTGGCGTCGTTGTAGACGACCCCGCGGGGATCGTGCGTCTTCGTCCACACGACGTCGAGCGAAGGGAAGCGCGCCGCCTCGTACTGTTTGACCAGCGCCTGCGCGTTCTCGACCCGGCTGCGTGCCTCGGCCAACTCGCTGCTGTTGGCCTGCGCCTGGCTCAGGGCATCGTCCAGTGCAGCAGGAATCGACCAGTGGCCCGGCAGCATCAGTGCGGGAAGCGTGGCGACCTCCGGCTGAAAACCAAAGTAGGTTTCGAACTTGGCACTGGCATCGGCCAGCTGGGATTCGAATTCGTGGCGCTTGGCAGCGAAGGTGGCGCGGCGCGACTGGGCCAGACGGATGTCGTTCTCGCCGGTGGCACCGAGGTCGGCGCGGCGCTGTTCCAGCCTGACCAGCTCGTCCAGCGCCTGGATGGCACGCCCGGCGGCATCGCGCTTGTGGTTGTGGCGCAGCACCTGCAGATAGGCGGTCAGTGCATCGAGGGCCACCTTCTGCCGCGTGGCCCGTACGGCCGCACCGGAGGCTTCGTCATTGGCCCGCGCCGCATCGACGCGAGCCCCCATGACACCGCCGTCGATCAGCGTCATGCGCGCATTCAGCGACAGCACGTTGTAGTCTTTTTCGCCGCCAACGTCAGCGCTGGTGGAGCCCGCACCGCTGGCCAACTGCAGCCGCGGCAAGCGCGCATACTGCGCCGCCTCCACCTGGTAACCCGCACTTTCCTTGGCAGCCACCACGCCGAGCACCTCGGGGTGGGTGGCAAGCGCCTTGAGCAGGCCCTGCCGCACGCGTTCGGTCTGGCTGGAGACGAGCAGCGATTGCGTGGTGAGTTGACGCGCCGGCAACAGCGTCACGGCATCAGCGGCCCGGGCCAAACCGCTGCCCAGCAGGGCAACCATCATCAGGGAGGCCAAGGCAACCGGTGTCTTGAGCATTGTCGTCATCAGGGCTCCTGGAAGGCTTCGCGCTGCAGCTTGAGCACTGGCCGCAGCAAGTACCAGATGAAAGGATCACGGCCGACCTGAAGGTCCACCTCGGCCTGCATGCCGGCAGTGATGCGGTTGTTGGGGTTGCCAACGTGGAACTGGCTGGCGCTCAGCAACACGCGGTAAAAAGCGGGTGCGCCGGGAATCGTGCTGTCTTGATCGGCATCGGCCGCCACCAGGGCCACTTGGCCATCCACCGTGCCATAACGCAGAAAATCGTAAGCGGTGATCTTGATGCGGGCCGGCTGGCCAACGTGGACGAACCCCCGGTCGTTCGGGCTGAGCCGCGCCTCGATGACCACCTGTTCTTCATCGGGCACGACCTCCATGATGGGTTCACCCGGCTTGATCACCCAGCCTGCGCTGGTGTTGCGCACGCCCTTGACGATGCCCTCGGTGGGGGCGCGCACCACGGTGCGCTCGCGCTGTGCACGGGCGCGCTGCAGGTTCTCGCTGAGACTGGCCAGTTCACGCTCGACCTCGGCCAGCTCGTCGGAGGCACGGCGACGGAAACGCCCTTCGGTCTCGGCCAAACGGGCCCGGGCTTCGTCGACACCGGCCCGCGCCGACACCAGGGCCTGTTGCGCCACGTCGAGCTCACCCTTCAGCGCCTCATACTCGCGGCGCTTTTGCATCACCTCCAACTGGCCAACCAGCTTTTCCTGCAGCAACTGCTCGGAAATCTCGAGTTCCTTGCGGTACAAGCTCAGGCGCTGGCGCAGACCCTCGGCCTTGACACGCTGCTCCTGCTCCAGGCTGAGGGCCTGCTGCAACACCGAGCGCGCCGCCAGCATCAGGCCTCTGTGTTCCTGCATGCGTGCCTCGTAGGCACCCAGCTGGCCACCCACCACGTCTTCGTCGAGCGAGGTAGGGAAATCGTCACGAGCCAGTGGCTGGCCCTGGCTTTCGGCGCGCAGGCGGATGCGTGTGGCCTGGCCCGAGGAAAAGCGTGCCGACACCTCTTCCAGATTGAGACCGGCACCACCCAGATCGATCTCGATCAGAGGTTGCCCCTGCGAGACCCGCTCGCCTTCCTTGACCAGCACAGCAGTGACGATACCCCCCTCCAGATGTTGTACCGACTTGACGCGGTCGGACGGAATCACCTGCCCCGGCGCGGTCACCACGGTTTCGACCGGGTAGCCCAGTCCCACCAGCGCCAGCACGATCACGCCGCCCCACACCAGTTTTTGCACCAGTGACAGACGACCCGTGTGGGGTTGCGCCGTTGTCGCTTCGCGCAGAATGTCGGGCCGATCGCGATCGGCCCGGTCTTTTTTCGGCACTGAGCCGCTCATGGATTGGCCTCCACCCTTTTGTTTTCCTGCGCCACGGGCGCCGGCCGCTGCACACCGAACAGGCGCGGCACCATGGCGGCGGCTGTGCCCTGCTCGATGTGGCCATCGCCGCGCACGTGGTAAATCTGCTGTGCTGCCGAAGCCATGCGCAGCGAGTGAGTGACCACGATCACGGTGCGGTGCCGTGCCACCGCCAGCAGCGCCGCGATCAGGGCCGTTTCGCTGGCGAAGTCGAGGTCGTTGCTAGGCTCGTCGAGGATCAGCACAGCCGGCTGGTGCAAGAACAGCTGGGCCAGGGCCAGTTTGCGGCGCTCGCCCACGGACAGCCCGGTTCCGCCCTCGCCCACGTTGGTCTGGTAACCGTCGGGCAGGCGCGAGATGAATTCGTGCGCGCCCGACAGACGGCATGCCGCAACGATCTGCTCATCGCTGTGGTCACGCGCCGTGCGGCGCAAGGTGTCGATGATGGGCCCGCTGAACCAGTACACCTCCTGCGACAGCGCGCTGATCCACTGTGCCAGTTCGCGGCGCGAGAACTGCGCCAGGTCGTACTCATCCAGGCGGGCCGTGCCCAGGGTGGGCGCGTACAGCCCGGCCAGCAGCTTGGCCAGGGTGGTTTTGCCGGCGCCGTTGCGCCCGACAATGACGTGCAAGCCGCCAGGGCCCATGTCCAGATCGAGGTCTTCGAACACGGCCGGGCCGCCCTCGTAGAACGCGAACGTCACGCCCTTGAGGCTCAGGCGTCCCTTGGGGCGCGGCAAGCTCATGCCACCATCGGGCCGGTCCACCGGCTCGGCCAGCACTTTTTCCAGCCGCTGGGCGGCTTCGGACGCGCGAGCCAGCAGGCGCCAGTTGGTGGCCAGACCGGCGACCGGTGACAGTGCCTTGATGGCCAGCATGTTGACCGCCATCAGACTGCCCACCGTCATGAGCTGATCGGTCACCGCAATGGCGCCGCTCGTGACGGCCAGCACCGAGAACACGGTCAGGAGCACGGTGGTGGCATCACGGGCGGTCTCGAGCTCCCCGTTCTTGCGAAAGCTCTCGGCCAGCCAATCCTCGTAGGAACTGCGCCAGAGCTGGGTCACCGGCTCGTCCTGGCTCAAGGTCTTGATGGTCTCGCGCGCCCGGCAAATCTCGGAGGCGATGCGATCCAGGTCGCGCGCACGTGCCGTTTCTTCCACCCGGCCGGCACGCACCTCATCGGCCCACCACCAGGCCAGAAAGCTCATGACACCGAGGAACACCACCACAACGGGCAACACCGGCCAGGCCACGATGCCGATGACGATCAACGCGAACAGTGCCATCGGCAGATCGAAGATGGCACTCATGAGGCCACCCGTGACGGTGCCGCGTACGGCACCGACATCCCGGAACAGCATCAGCCAGGTGGAAGTGGGTCGCTCTTCGAGCACGCGCAGCGGGCGGTTGAGCATGGAGCCCAGCAACGCCTGCGAAACCTGATGGTCGATCGTGGCGCCAGCGTTGCGCAGATCTCTCGAGCGCCGCGCGCGCAGGAAAAACTCCAGGCCCAGAAAGAAGAAGATGCCGGCCACCAGGGCCACCAATGTCGAGATGGCACTGCGCGAAATGACCCGGTCATAAACCTGCAGCACGAAGATCGAGGGCAACAACCCGAACAGGCTGATGGGCACCGACCACAATGCCGCCCGTTTGAGCAGTGGATAGGCACGCTCGAAGGCCTGGGACAGTGCGGCCGCGTAAGGATGGGTGCCCGCCTCGTCGGGCGCCCTCGCCACCAACTGGCGCGGCAGCAGAAATTTGATCATGCGGTTCCTTGGTGTTTTCTATCGATTTTCAGGGCACACGCCCCCAATGGAAACCCGCTGGCATACGAACGGGCCATTAGGCAAGCTCTGCGGTCGCGCAGTCGTGCGACGCGGCCAGCATGACCTGCCCGACGCCCCGGTGGCTCAGCCAATGGTGATATGCCACATAGCCCGAGAGGTAATGCTCGATGTCATCAATGCGCACCCGGAACGACTGGTGGCGGATGAAAAACGAGCCGCTGATCGATTCTGGCCGCTTGAAGAACATGGCCATCTCGGGCCAGAAAAAACCATTGAGCAGATGATTCGCGCGGTGCGTGAGCGCCCGCGCGAACTTGACCTGATCGATGTCGTCGAGCAGGTGACTCAGTTCCGGCATGGTCTGGAGACGGTCCAGCATGCGCTGGGCCGCCAACATGAGCTCCAGCAAGGTGGGGAAAGTGGTTTGCCGTTTGAGAACGAAATCCAGATGGCCCGCCACATTCTGCACACCGAAGCGGAAATATTTTTCTTCCGGCCGGTACTTGGTCAGTTCGTTGACCGCGTAAGCCAGCCAGTGGTCGTGCGCACGCCAATGCTGCTCGGCAATGAAATGCTCAAAGGCCCGCTCGACCACTTGCAGCCAGCGTGGATCACCATCGAAAGCGTACAGCCGGCACAGTGCAAAGGCCGCTTCGCCATCGTAATAAATGATGCGATGCTGCTCCTTGATCGAGAGGTCCGAGGCATGAAGCACGTGGCTGAACCCCCCACTCTGCCTGTCCTGCATGAAGGCAATGCCCTCGGCCAGGAGCGCCATCAGCCCCGCATGAGCGTTGACTCCGGTGACCTCGGCGTGCTGCACCAGCGCCAGAATGGCCGCCGCATTGCCACCCAGCTTGATTTCCCCACCCGTATCAACCACGAAGGCTGCCTGGCGGCCATCTGGCAGGTGGCGGCGTTCGATGAGCCCCTCGGTCAGGTAGGACAGCGCGCGCTCCATTGCGTCCCGCAGTGCGGCGTCCCGCGTCAGGCCCCAGGCCTCGGCCATGGCGTAGGTCGTGCTGGCGTGGCGCAGGGTGTTGTAGCTGGCGATCTGCCGATCAAAACAGGGAAAGTAGCCATAGATGAAGCGCCCACTGGGCAGCACCTGGCGCACCAGATGCCCTGCAGCCGACTCGATCAGCGCGCGCACCTCGCCGGTCTGCAACACCACCTCACGCCGCCCGACATCAGGCCCCTGCCCGATCAGCTTGTGCACGACGCCGTCAGCACCACAGAACACCCCGGTCATGCCCAGCAAATAAACCGGGGTATCCGGGGTCAGGGGCAGCTTGAACTCCGGGCCATGGCGCTGGCGCCCATAGCGCCGGAAATGGGCGATGTTGACGACGGCATGGGCCTTGCTGCCACCGCCATACAGCATGGCATTGGCGTTGAGTTCCTGCTCGGTGAAAGCCCAGCGAAAACCGGGATCGAATGCCAATCCATGGCGAAAATAGTTGCGCTTGACGCGCAACAGGGCCTGCTGAAGCCCCTGCCACGGCATGATGCGCACCTGATCGACCATGTCCACCCGCAGCCAGGTGGTTGCACCCGGTCCCCAGCCTTCCTGTTCGCACAGCGACCGCACACTGGCCTCGCCCTGCGCCCACGCCTGGACAAACGTGTCAGCGCTGACGTGGATGGTACGGGCCCGGCACTGGCCGTCGGTCACCGAAAAAAACAGTGTGCAGGCTGGCACAGCCGCCGGATCGGGCTGCGCTGCACCACCCGTACCTGCCGGCATGTCGAGCACGACAACCGATGGCCGGAAGCCGGCACGACCAGCCAACGCCGCCAGCGACTGGCGCGCAGCGCTGAGCTGATCGATCAGATGCGACATGCTGGTGTTCAACGGTAGTTGAACTCAACGCGGCGGTTGAGGCGATACCCTTCTTCGGTTTTTTCCAGGGATGCCGGCCGCTCTTCACCGTAGCTGACAGCCTCGATCTGGCGATCGGGTACCCCCATCCGGCTCAGCGCCGCTCGAACGGTTTCGGCGCGGCGCTGACCGAGGCCGACGTTGTATTCGATGCCGCCACGCTCATCGGTATGGCCTTCAAGCATCACCGAGCGGTGTGGATTGGCGCGCAGGAACGCACCGTGCTTCTGCACGACCTCGGCATACTGAGGCTCCAGGTGCCACTGGTCAAAACCAAAGTACACGGTATGGGCCACATCGGCCGGGCCGCGGCCGACGGGTGGTGCCGGCGGAGCCTCCAAGGTCCGGATCGTCGGTGATTCGACAGGGGCTGCAGCACGACGCTTGGCAACATAGTAGTCGGTCTGCTCGCTACCATCGCGCGGCGCACCGGCGCAGCCTGCTGCCAATGCAGCCACCGCGACCCAACTGATGAGATGTGATGTGTTCATGTGACGACTCTCATGGAAGCCGCCGGTGCCCGGCACCAGCGGCTTGTTCATGGAAATCCCTTATCGGGATACTCAGCCCAGCAGGCCTTGCAGCAAGCCGCCCACCGCTGCGCCGTCACCAGCGCCGGCCTCCGAGGACTCCGGCTGGCTGGTCAGCGGCTGCGTGATGCTGCCCAGCAGGCCGCCATCACCCAGGAGGCCACCGAGCAGACCGCCACCGGCGTCGGCAGCACCTTCGCCAAGCAGCGACACACCCAACAGGCCATCGACCAGGCCGCCGTCTGCCACCACGGCACCGAGCAGACCCTCGGAGCCCGTCACAGCACCGAGCAGGCCGTTGTTGCCAGTCACGGCACCCAGCAGGCCGCCGTCGGCAAGCACCGGATCCAGCAGGCCGCCTTCGCCGCCGAGCAAGCCGCCACCCAGCACACCGCCGAGCAGACCTTCTTCACCCAGCACACCGCCGAGCAGGCCGCCGTCACCGGTGACAGCACCGAGCAGACCACCCTCGCCGCCCAGCACACCACCGAGCAGGCCACCGCCCGAGCCGGCAGCACCGTCGCCCAGCAGAGACACACCGAGCAGGCCATCGACCAGGCCGCCGTCGGCCGCCACGGCACCGAGCAAACCCTCGGAGCCCGTCACAGCGCCGAGCAGGCCGCTGTTGCCGGTCACATCGCCCAGCAGGCCGCCGTCGGCAAGCACCGGATCGAGCAGGCCACCTTCGCCACCGAGCAGACCGCCCAGCAGACCTTCGTCACCCAGCACGCCACTGAGCAGGCCGCCATCACCGGTGACACCAC
>NZ_JAQVEJ010000117.1 GCF_028698005.1 Hydrogenophaga sp. | reverse complement strand
GTACATGCGAAGGCCGGCCGATCAGCGTCACGGCGTGGCCGGCACGGGCCAGCATGCCGCCGTAGAAGCAGCCGACGGCGCCGGCGCCCATCACGGCAAACTTCAGTGGCGGGGAGGGGGGGTGGACGGTCATGCGCCCATTGTAGGGAAGCCGTTCCGGCCGCCTCAGCGGGCGTATTCCTGCAGGACCAGCGCCCGGCCTTGGCGGGCGGCGTAGTCCAGGGCGCCCTGGGTGGTGGCGAAGCGCGGCTCGAGGCGGAAAATCCGGTCATGGGTGCCGGTGCCCCGGCCGCTGCGGATGGAGATGCTGGGGGCGTAGTCGCCGGATTCGGTCTTCCGGCTCAAAGGTGAGACAAGAAACTTGCCCATCGAGAATGGCTTGGTCATGGGGAGAAACAACAGAACGGCGCGCCCGCATGGCTGCCAGGCGCGCAAAGGCAAAAAGCCGGAAGCCGGCCACGACGGCACAGAGGCCAGACGAATGCCGGAAAGAGAAGGGGATCCTGGGGTTCAGGAGCCGGTGTGATGCGCGCCGGGGGGAGAACGTATGACCTTTGACGAGGCCGGTTTCATCGACCTCTCAAGGTGGGGGCGGTGTTGAGGGAACCGCAGACCGTGTCAGACAACAGTCGGTGCAAAGGCGCGCAAGCTGCACCGACAGCGCGTATTGTACCCGAAGGCCAGGTTTCAGGCCGTGTCCATGCCGAACAGACGGGCCAGTTGCCCGTCGTCCACGCCGGCCACCTCCACCCGCTTGGTGCGGCCGGAGGTGCCCAGCTCAATGGTGACGGCCGACTTGGGGACCTTGCACAGATCGGCCAGGAAAGCGATCAGGGCCTTGTTGGCCGCACCATCGACGGGCGGCGCCTTGAGCTGGATCTTGGGTTTGCCATCGTGCAGGCCCACGAGCTGGGTCTGCTTCGCACCGGGCTGGCAGTAGACGACGATTTTTCCCATGGTGCGGGCAAGGGCGCGTCAGCTCTTCTTGACGAACTCGGACTTGAGCTGCATGGCGCCGAAGCCGTCGATCTTGCAGTCGATGTCGTGGTCGCCGTCGACCAGGCGGATGTTCTTGACCTTGGTGCCGACCTTGATGACGGCGGACGAGCCTTTGAGCTTGAGGTCCTTGATCAGGGTGACGCTGTCGCCGTCGGCCAGCAGATTGCCGAAGGCGTCTTTCCATACCCTGGCTTCTTCGGCCGGTTCGTCAGCGCCGGTCTTGCTCCATTCGTGGGCGCATTCGGGGCAGATGTACAGCTCACCGTCCTCGTAGGTGAACTCGGACTGGCATTGGGGGCAGGGGGGCAAAGTGCTCATGGCGGCAATGGTAACGGGTCCACCCGGCCGGTCATCTGGCCGGGTGCCCGATCGCTGCCGTCAGCCGCAGGTGCGCAGCACCTCTTCGGCCGTCGCCGGCGCGTTCATCGCCTCGGGCCGGCCGCCGGCCTGGGCCACGGCATCACGCAGTGCCTCGTACACGCTGATCGCCAGCATGAAGGGCGGCTCACCCACGGCCTTGCTGCCGTGCACGTTGTCCTCGCGGTTGGCCTCGGGCCACAGCGTCACGTGGAAGTGCGCCGGCACGTCACCGGTGGCGGGGATCTTGTAGGTGCTGGGCGCGTGCGTGAGCAGCCTGCCGTGCTCGTTCCAGACCAGTTGCTCGGTCGTCAGCCAGCCCATGCCCTGGATGAAGCCGCCCTCGATCTGGCCGATGTCGATGGCCGGGTTGATGCTGCGGCCCACGTCGTGCAGGATGTCCACCCTGAGCACGCGGTACTCGCCGGTGAGCGTGTCGATGGCCACCTCGGTGCAGGCCGCGCCGTAGGCGAAGTAGTAGAACGGGCGCCCCAGCATGGTGACCTTGTCGTAGTGGATCTTGGGCGTGCGGTAGAAGCCGTCGCTCCAGAGCTGGATGCGGTTGCCGTAGGCCGCGCCCACCACCTCTTCCCAGGGTCGGGTACCGTGGGGGCTGATCACCCGGCCGCCCTCGAAGCGCACCGCGCCCGCGCCACAGCCGTCCAGGCCGGCGACGAAGGCCGCCAGGTTCTGGCGGATCTGGCGCGCGGCGTACTGGGCGGCGCGGCCGTTCAGGTCGGTGCCGCTGGAGGCGGCGGTGGCGCTGGCGTTGGGCACCTTGCCGGTGTTGCTGGCGGTGCAGCACACGCGCTCGAAGGGCACGCCCAGCTCGTCCGCCACGATGGCCGCCACCTTGGTGTTCAGGCCCTGGCCCATCTCGGTGCCGCCATGGTTCACCTGCACGCTGCCATCGGTGTACACGTGCACCAGCGCGCCGGCCTGGTTGAACAGCGTGGCGGTGAAGCTGATGCCGAACTTCACCGGCGTCAGCGCGATGCCGCGCTTGATCACCGGGCTGCTCGCGTTCCATTCGGCGATCTGCGCGTGCCGCTCGCGGTAGCGCGCATCCCCGGCCAGCGTGGTCATCAGCGGCTCCAGGATGTTGTCTTCCACCGTCATCTGGTAGTGGGTGACGTTGCGCTCGTCGATGCCGTAGAGGTTGGCCAGCCGCACGTCCAGCGGGTCGCGTCCGAGGTGGCGCGCGATGTCGCCCATGATGCGCTCGATGGCGATCACCCCCTGCGGGCCGCCGAAGCCGCGGAAGGCCGTGTGGCTCTGCTGGTTGGTCTTGCAGCGGTACGAGTGGATGGCCACATCCTCCAGGTAGTAGGCATTGTCGATGTGGAACACCGCCCGGTCGGCCACCGGGCCCGAGAGGTCGGCCGAGAAGCCGCAGTTGGCCAGCATGTCCACCGTCAGGCCGCACAGCCGTCCCGTGTCGTCGAAGCCCACCTGGTAGCGGTAGGCGAACGGGTGGCGCTTGCCGGTGATCATGAAGTCGTCGTCGCGGTCCAGCCGCAGTTTCACGGGGCAGTGCAGCTTGTGCGCCGCCACCGCCGCCCAGACGGCCAGGTGCCCGGCCTGGGTCTCCTTGCCGCCAAAGCCGCCGCCCATGCGCCGGCACTCCACCGTCACGGCGTGGCTGGACAGGCCCAGCGCGTGCGCCACCCAGTGCTGCACCTCGCCCGGGTGCTGGGTGCTGCTGTAGATCCACCACTGCTGCTGCTCCAGCGGCAGGACATAGGCGATCTGGCCTTCCAGGTAGAAGTGCTCCTGCCCGCCGACCTCGAACTCGCCTGCGAGCCGGTGCGGCGCGCGGGCCAGGGCCGCCTCGGCGTCGCCACGCACCACATGCACGGGCGGCAGCACGTAGCTGCCGCGCTCGTGCGCCTCCTGCACCGTGAGCACGGGCGGCAGCGGGTCGATGTCCCAGCGCACCAGGCGCGCGGCGCGGCGCGCGGTCATGGCGTCATCGGCCAGGATGAGACCGCCCACCTGCCCGAGGAACTGCACGGTGTCGTCGGCGAACACCGGCTCGTCGTGTCCGAACGCCGCCAGGATGCGGTCGCCGGGGATATCGGCCGCGCTCACGAAGCCGCGCACGCCCGGCACGGCCAGCGCCGCCGAGGCGTCGATGCCGCGCAGCACGCCGTGCGCCACGGGCGAGCACACCGGCGCGCCGTGCAGGGTGCCGCGCACCTCGGGGATGTCATCGATGTAGGTGGCGGCACCGGCCACCTGGGCGCGCGCGCTCTCGTGAAAGCGCGAGACGCCGGCCGCGCGCTCGGGCGTGTTGTCCACCACCAGCTTGAGCTCGGGTGCGTTCATGCCAGGGCCTCCATGTCCTGAAGGTGTTCCAGGTTGATGCCGTGCGCGCCCTGGCTCTCGAGCCAGAAGCGCCGCAGCAGGTTGCCCAGTACCGTCTGGCGGTAGTGGGCGCTGGCGCGCATGTCGGAAATCGGCTGGAACTCGCTGCGCAGCGTGTCCATGGCGGCCATCACGGTGTCCTCGTTCCAGGGCTGGCCCCGCAGGACCGCTTCGGTGCGCCGCGCGCGCGCCGGCGTGGCGGCCACGCCACCGGCTCCGATCGACGCCGCACCGACCCGGCCGTGGTCGATTGCCAGCCGCACCGCCAGGCACACCGCCGAAATGTCGTCGTCGAAGCGCTTGCTGATCTTGTAAACCTTCAGCGTCTCGTCCGGCGTGGGGCGCGGCACCTTGATCCAGGCCAGGATCTCGTCGGGGCGCATGATGCTCGTCCGATAGCCCGTGTACAGGTCTTCCAGCCGCACCTCGCGGTGGGCGATCTCGCCGCCGCCGGCACGGTTTTTCTTCCAGCGCATCAGCACCACGCTGGCGCCCAGGGCGATCAGCAGCGGCATCGAGTCGCCGATGGGTGAGCCGTTGGCCACGTTGCCGCCCAGCGTGCCCGAGTTGCGCACCGGCAGGCCGGCAAAGCGCCGGCTGAAGGACAGCAGTTGCGGCCGTTCGGCCACCAGCGCGGCGAAGGCGTCGCTCAGCGTCACGGCGGCGCCGATGGCGATGTGGTGCGGGTAGCTCTCCACGCGCTGCAGCTCGCGCGCGCCGGTCACGTCCAGCACCTGGCCGAAGCGCCGGTGCTGCTTGGTGACCCACAGCCCCACGTCGGTGCAGCCGGCCACCACCTGTGCCTTGGGGTGGGTGGCGCGGGCGTGCAGCAGGCCGGCCAGGGTGCCCGGCCGCAGGTAGCTGTCACCACGGTGGGCGGCGGCCTGCTTCTTCAGCGCCTTGAGCTGTGCCACGGTGGCGGCCTCGTCCACGGCACAGGCCGGTGGCAGCGGCAGGTCGGCCATGGCCTGGGCGGCGTCGAGGATCGGCCGGTAGCCGGTGCAGCGGCACAGGTTGCCCGACAGGTCGGCCTGCGCGCTCTCGCGGGTGATGCCCTGACCGCCCCGGGTGTTCTGGTACATGCCGAACAGGCTCATCACGAAGCCGGGGGTGCAGAAGCCGCACTGGCTGCCGTGGCAGCGCACCAGTGCCTCCTGGGCCGGGTGCAGGTCACCCGTCGGGGCCGCGAGGTCGGCGGCGGTCCACAGCGCCATGCCGTCCACCGAGTGCGCCAGGCGGATGCAACTGTTGATGGCCTTGTAGCGCAACTGGCCGTTCACTTCCTCGCCAAGCACCACGGTGCAGGCGCCGCAGTCGCCTTCGCCGCAGCCTTCCTTGGTGGCGCTCAGGTGCAGGTCTTCGCGCAGCAGGTCCAGCAGCGTGCGCTCGGGTGCTACATTCGCCAGCGTCACCGCCTGCCCGCGGTGCAGGAATCTCAGGGTTTGTCCGGAGTTTTGGGGCTTCATGCGAGCCAGCATAGCGCCTGGCCCCTGGCACGGCATATGCTCTGCCATATGGCGCCAATGCCGGATTGCCCATTTCGCCATATGGCCCCCGCGTATGAAATATGCCTCCATGTTCGACAAGATCGATCTGCACCTCATCCGCGTGCTGCACATGGTGCTGACCGAGCGCAGCGTCTCGCGCGCCGCCCTGAAGCTGGGCATGTACCAGCCGGCGGTCAGCGCGGCGCTCAAGCGCCTGCGCGAACTGGCGGGTGACCCCTTGCTGGTGCGTTCGGGCGCCGGCATGGTGCCCACGGTCGCGGGGCTGCGCATGATCGAACCGGCGGCCGAGATCCTGCGCAGTGCCGAGGTGCTGTTCTCCGAGGCGCGCAGCTTCGACCCGGCCACCGCCCACCACACCTTCAGCCTGGCCGCCAGCGACTACATGGAGCCGCAATTCCTGCCGCAACTGGTCACGCGCATCAAGGCCCAGGCACCCAACAGCCGCATCGAGATCCATCCCCTGTCGGCCGATGGCGACTACCGGCACCACCTGGCCCAGGGGCGCTACGACGTGGTCATCGGCAACTGGCCCAAGCCGCCCGACGACCTGCACCTGGGACGCCTGTTCGGCGACGAGGTGGTCTGCCTCGTTTCCCGGGAGCACCCGGCCGTGCGCCGCGGCTGGGACGTCGAGGCCTGGCTGGCCGCCGAGCACGTGGCGCCCATGCCCACCCACCCCGGCGCGCGTGGCGTGATCGACGACCATCTGGCGTCCCAGGGGCTGGCGCGCAACATCGCCGTGCGCTGCCCGATATTCGGCCAGATCCCCGCCATGGTGGCCGGCAGCCTGCTGGTGCTGACCACCGGACGCCAGTATTGCGAACACTTTGTGGATCGCCTGCCGGTGCAGGTGCTGGCCTGCCCGGTACCATTCCCGCGCCTGATGTACTACCAGCTCTGGCATGAACGGACGCACGCGGCGGCGGCGGCGCGCTGGCTGAGGGAGCAAATCAAGGGCGTGGCGGCTTCGCTGCGCCGCCCCGAAGCCGATGTCGCGGCGGCCTGAGCATGTGCCCGAGGAGAATCTCTTGACCACACCCCGACTGCAACTGACGGGCATCACCAAGCGCTACCCGGGCGTGGTGGCCAACAGCGATGTCTCGCTGACCGTCGCACCCGGCGAGATCCATGCCGTACTCGGCGAGAACGGTGCCGGCAAATCCACGCTCATGAAGATCATCTACGGATCGGTCAAACCCGACGAGGGCGCGGTCCTGTTCAACGGCCGGCCGGTCCATGTGCGCAACCCGCAGGAGGCGCGCGCGCTGGGCATCAGCATGGTGTTCCAGCACTTCAGCCTGTTCGACACGCTGACGGTGGCCGAGAATGTCTGGCTCGGGCTGGACAAATCGCTCAAGCTGCCCGAGGTGGCCGCCAGCATCGCCGCCAAGGCGGCCGAGTACGGCCTGGACATCGACCCCGACCGCCCGGTGCACACGCTGTCGGTGGGCGAGATGCAGCGCGTGGAGATCATCCGCGCCCTGCTGACCCAGCCGCAGTTGCTGATCCTGGACGAGCCGACCTCGGTGCTCACGCCGCAGGCGGTTGACAAACTGTTCGTCGTGCTGCGCCAGTTGGCGGCGCAGGGTTGCAGCATCCTCTACATCAGCCACAAGCTGCACGAAATCCGCGAACTGTGCACCGCCTGCACCGTGATGCGCGGCGGCAAGGTCACGGGCGAGTGCGACCCGCGCCAGGAAAGCAACGCCTCGCTCTCGCGCCTGATGATCGGTGCCGAGCCGCCGGCCCTGGATGCGCACGAACACCACCCGGGCGCCGAGGTGCTGCAGGTCGGCGGCCTGACCCTGGCCAGCGACGACCCCTTCGGCACCGCCCTGGCCGGCATCACGCTCGCGGTGCGGGCCGGCGAGGTGGTCGGCATTGCCGGCGTGTCCGGCAATGGCCAGAGCGAGTTGCTGCGCGCGCTCTCGGGCGAAGACCGGCGGGCGCCGGCCGGCAGCATCCGGATGGCGGGCCAGGACATCGCCCGCATCAGCCCGGGGCGCCGCCGCGCGCTGGGTCTGCACTTCGTGCCCGAAGAGCGCCTGGGCCGCGGCGCGGTGCCCACGCTGTCGCTGGCGCAGAACCTGCTGCTGACCCGGCGCGATGCCGTCGGGGCCGGCGGCTGGCTGCGGCTGGGCCGGCTCAGGGCCCAGGCCGAGGACATCATCGGACGCTACCAGGTCAAGGCCAACGGCCCGGGGGCGGCGGCCAAGTCACTCTCGGGCGGCAACCTGCAGAAATTCATCGTCGGGCGCGAGATCGAGGCACGGCCACGCCTGCTCATCGTCAGCCAGCCCACCTGGGGGGTCGATGTGGGGGCTGCGGCGCAGATCCGGGGCGAGATCCTGGCCTTGCGCGACGCCGGCTGCGCCGTGCTCGTGGTCAGCGAGGAGCTGGACGAGCTGTTCGAGATCAGCGACCGCCTTTATGTGATCGCCAAGGGGCGCCTGTCGCCCAGCCTGGCCCGCGCCGAGGCCACGGTCGAGCGCATCGGCGAATGGATGTCGGGTCTGTGGGACGGGGCCGGCAACAGCAAGAACAACAACGAGGAGTTCGCCCATGCTGCGGCTTGAAGCCCGACCCCAACCCTCGCGGGCCTGGAGCCTTGCCTCGCCGCTGCTGGCGCTGGTCATCACCGTGCTGATCGGGGTGATCCTGTTCGCGCTGCTGGGCAAGGATCCGGTGCGTGGCCTGCAGGTGTTCTTCTGGGAACCGGTCCGCAACGCCTATGCCGTCTCCGAGCTGATGGTCAAGGCCACACCGCTGCTGATCATCGCGCTCGGGCTGGCGGTGTGTTTCCGCTCCAACGTGTGGAACATCGGCGCCGAGGGCCAGTACCTGATCGGTGCCGTGTTCGCCACCGGCGTGGCGCTCACCGCCACCAAGGACACCGGCCCCTGGATCGTTCCCGCCGTCATCCTGGCCGGCGTGCTCGGCGGCATGTTCTGGGCCGCCATCACGGCGCTGCTGCGCGACCGCTTCAACGCCAACGAAATCCTGGTCAGCCTGATGCTGGTCTACGTGGCCGTGCAGGTGCTCAATTACCTGGTTTACGGCCCGTGGAAGGACCCCATGGGCTACAACTTCCCGCAGACCAAGACCTTCGAGTCGGTGACGCAGATCCCGCGCCTGATGCAGGGCTCGCGCGTCAACATCGGCCTGCTGCTGGCGCTGGCCGGGGTGGTGGCGATCTGGCTGTTCCTGTTCCGCACCTACGCGGGCTATGCCCAGCAGGTGGGCGGCCTGGCGCCGGCGGCGGCGCGCTACGCGGGCTTCTCGTCGCGGCGCGCGCTGTGGGTGGCGCTGCTGACCTCGGGTGGCATGGCCGGCATGGCCGGCGCACTGGAGGTGGCCGGGCCGATCGGCCAGCTCACGCCCTATGTGCCGGCGGGCTACGGCTTCGCGGCGATCATCGTGGCCTTCGTCGGCCGGCTGCACCCGGTGGGCATCGTGTTCTCGGCCATCCTCATGAGCATGTTCTACATCGGTGGCGAGCTGGCGCAGTCGCGCATGGGTCTGCCCAAGTCCATCACCGGCGTGTTCCAGGGTCTGCTGCTGTTCGCGCTGCTGGCCTGCGACACCCTGATCGCCTACCGCGTGAAGTGGGGGAAATAACACCATGGAATCCATTGCCCTGCTCATCGCCGCCTCGCTCAACGCGGGCACCGTGCTGGCCATCGCTTCGCTGGGCCTGTTGATCAACGAAAAGGCCGGGATCGTCAACCTCGGTGCCGAAGGCATGATGCTGTGCGCCGCGCTGGCCGGTTTCGCCACCGTGGTGCACACGGGCAGCACCCTGGCCGGCTTTGCCGCCGGCATGGCCGCGGGTGCCGTGCTGGCCGCCGCCTTCGGCGTGCTCGTGATCTGGCTCAACACCAACCAGTACGCCACCGGTCTGGCGCTGTCGCTGTTCGGTGCCGGGTTTTCGGCCTTTGCCGGCACCGGCTACGTGCAGGAAAAGCTGCCCGAGCAGGCGTCCTTCGCGCTGCCGCTGCTGGGCGATATTCCCTTGCTGGGCCCGGCGCTGTTCCGCCACCACCCCATGGTCTATGTCTGCGTGGGCCTGGTGCTGGCGTTGATGTGGTTCCTCTGGCGTACGCGCGCCGGCCTGGTGCTGCGCAGCGTGGTCGAAAGCCCCGAATCGGCGCACGCCCTGGGCTACCCGGTGCGGCGCATCCGGCTGCTGGCCGTGGTGGCCGGTGGGGCGCTGTGCGGCCTGGCGGGGGCCTACGTGT
>NZ_JAQVEJ010000010.1 GCF_028698005.1 Hydrogenophaga sp. | reverse complement strand
ACCGGCAAGCGGGATGTCCGGGTCGCGTCGGACAGGAACGCCGCGCGCCGCTGGCGCGCCAATCTGCCGTACAACCAGGCCAGTGGCAGCAGGGCGTGGGCAAGGGCGCCTCGCCGCTCGCTGGCCCGCCGCCACAGGGCAGACCAGCGGGCGGCTCGGCGGGGGGACGGCATGGAGGTCAGTGGCCGCCGCCGGGCCGCTGCGTGGCAAAGGTGATCTGGACCAGCCCGGCACGGCGCGCCGCATCCATCACATTGATCACCGACTGGTGCGTCGCTGCGGCGTCGGCACTGACAACGACCACCGGATCGTCGGCCTTGGCGGCCGCACGCAGGGCTTGCACGAGGTGGTCGATGCTGCCGCCATCCACCGCCTCCCGGTTGATGGCATAGCGCCCGTCACTGGCCACCGACACCACGATCTCCTGCGGGTTGTCCTTCGGTGGCTGGGCATCGGCCACGGGCAGATTGACCTGCAGTTCAGTGAACTTGCTGTAGGTCGTGGTCAGCATCAGGAAAATGAGGACGACCAGCAGGATGTCGATGAACGGAATGAGGTTGATCTCCGGCTCATCCCGGTTGCCTTGACGGAAATTCATGCCGGTGCCGCTCCTTCCGGATTACTTGTGCAGGGTCAGCAGGTGGCGGGCGAAACGGTCTGAGGCGACCTCCATGCCCAGCAGGTAGGTGTCCACCCGGGCGCGGAAGTAGCGCCAGAAGATCAGCGCCGGGATGGCGATGATCAGACCGAAGGCCGTGTTGTACAGGGCGATGGAGATGCCCCGGGCCAGTTGTGACGGGTCGCCGCCACCGGGCATGGTGCCCATGCCACCGTGACCGCCCTGCGACGCAAAAATCTCGATCATGCCCACCACGGTGCCGAGCAGGCCGATCAGCGGTGCCGCCGACGCGATCGTGGCCAGCGCACCCAGGTATTTCTGCAGCCGGGCAGCGACCAGGCGGCCGGTGGACTCCATGTTGGCCTGCAGATCGGCCTCGGTCGCATAAGGGTTGTTGTTGAAGGTCCGGAAGCCGCTGGCGAGCACCTCACCGAGCATCGAGTTCTGTTCGAGCTGCCTGACCACATCGGGCGAGGGAATGCCGTCGCGGGAAACCTGGATCGCTTCATCCAGCAGCTTGGCCGGCAGGATGCGCGAGGCCTTGAGGCTGATGAAACGTTCAATGATCAGGGCCAGGCCCAGAACCGAGCAGATGATCAAGGGCCAGATCGGCCAACCGGCGGCTTGTATGATGGACAGCAAAACGGGGCTCCCGACGACATGCCGCCCGCTGCGGGCGGCAACCGGCGGCCATTATGACGCAGCCGGCCGGCGCATCTGCCCGCGCGGCGCGCCCGCACCCATCGCCCTCACCACCGGCGTTCTTGCACAGATTCTGTGGATAACTTTGTGAAAAACCCTGTGGGCCGACGCCGCCAGGCCTTGGTCAGAGCGCCATTCATGGGTTTGCTTAACAATTAGGCGCAAAAAAAGTCATATAAATCAATGGGTTGTACGAAGATTCTTGGATTGACGGGTGTTTTTGCAGTGAATCCCTGGATTCATGCGGGTTGTGGACACATCCTGCCCGGAGACGCTGGTGGCTGAAGGGTTTTTCATCTCCGATGCCGGATCTTCAAGGGCTGTGTGGGCAGTTGGCCCGCTGTTGCGCGCCATTGCTGACACTTTGGCGGCCCGGTTCAATCCGGTCACGGTGCGCGGCGAGATTTCGGGCTTTTCCCGCGCGTCCAGCGGGCATTGCTATTTCTCGCTCAAGGACAGTGCGGGCCAGATCCGTTGCGCCATGTTCCGGCGCTCGGCCGACGGCCTGAAGTTCCAGCCGGGCGAAGGCATGGTGGTCGAGGCACAGGGGCGGCTGGACCTGTACGGCCCCCGCGGCGACCTGCAGTTGATCGTCGAGCGCCTGCAGCCGGCCGGCCTGGGCAGTCTGTACGAGCAGTTCCTGCGCCTGAAGGCCAAGCTGGAGGCCGAGGGCCTGTTCGATGCCGGGCGCAAGCGGGTGCCGCCGCGTTTTCCACGCGGCATCGGTGTCGTCACCTCGCTCGGGGCCGCAGCGCTGCGCGACGTCGTCACGACGCTGCGCCGGCGCGCGCCCCATGTGCCGGTGACCATCTATCCGGCGTCGGTGCAGGGCGCCTCCGCGCCCGACGAGATCGTCGCTGCCCTGCGGCAGGCGGCGGGCCGCCACGCCTCGGGTGAGTGCGATGTGCTGCTGCTGGTGCGTGGCGGCGGCTCGATCGAGGATCTGTGGAGCTTCAACGACGAGCGCGTGGTCTGTGCCGTGGTGGCCGTGCCCATGCCGGTGATCACCGGCGTGGGTCACGAAACCGACTTCACCCTGGTCGATTTCGCCTCGGACCTGCGCGCGCCCACGCCCACCGCGGCGGCCGAGCTGTGCACGCCGGCGCGCGACGAGCAACTGGCCGCTTTGCAGTGGCTGGGTTCGCGCCTGAGCGATCTGATGCTGCAGAACCTCGACACGCGCGCCCAGCGGCTCGATCGCATCGCCCAGCGGCTGGGGCGTCCGTCCGCGCGTTTGCACGAAGGCCGGCAGCGCCTGCTGAGCCTGGAGCACCGCCTGCAGGGCGCGCTGCGGCTGTCGCTGGAGCGCCGGCGCGGACAGCTGCAGCGTCTGTCGCCAGTGCTGGAGCAGTCGGCGGCGCAGTACCTGCAGCGGCAACAGCGACGGCTGGACCGGTGCGCAACCGCGCTCACCCACCTGGACCCGCAACTGGTGCTCGAGCGCGGTTATGCCTACCTGACCGATGCCCAGGGCCGTGCCATCACGGGCATCGGGCAGACGCAGGTGGGCGCGTCGCTGCAGGCGCGGCTGGCCGACGGGCGCATGGATGTCCTTGTGACTGGACTGGACAAGGGTGCATGAGCGACACTGCGCGCTGAGCTTACCTACAATGCCCATTCCGGCGAAGGCACCGCCCTTCGCAGGTGTCAAACAACACAACTTTCAACGAGGAAACCCCATGGAACACACCCTGCCTCCGCTGCCCTATGGACTGGATGATCTGGCTCCCCACTACAGCCGCGAGACTCTGGAGTACCACCACGGCAAGCACCACAACGCCTATGTGGTGAACCTCAACAACCTCCAGAAGGGCACCGAGTTCGAGAACATGGATCTCGAATCGATCGTGAAGAAATCCAGTGGCGGCATCTACAACAACGCAGCCCAGATCTGGAACCACACCTTCTTCTGGAACTGCATGAAGCCCAACGGAGGTGGCGAACCCTCGGGCGCGCTGGCCGCTGCGATCAACGCCAAGTGGGGCAGCTACGCCGCCTTCAAGGAAGCCTTTGTGAAGTCCGCCGTGGGCAATTTCGGTTCCGGCTGGACCTGGCTGGTCAAGAAGGCCGACGGTTCCGTGGACATCGTCAACACCGGCGCCGCCGGCACGCCGCTGACCACCGAGGACAAGGCGCTGCTGACCGTCGACGTGTGGGAGCACGCCTACTACATCGACTACCGCAACCTGCGTCCCAAGTTCGTCGAAACCTTCCTCGACAAGCTGGTGAACTGGTCGTTCGCCGAGAAGAACTTCGGCTGATCGCGCTCACCCCATGACGAAACCCGAGGTATGGCACCTCGGGTTTTTTTTCGCCTGCCGGGATACAGCGGGGGTGGCGACAAAAAAAAGCCGTAATTTTGGTATCAGATACCATAATGCGGTAAATCAGGTCAAAAAGCGATGCCCGCCAACGACCGTTGAACGCAAAATAGACAGGTTTGGCCGAACCCAACAGGCAAGGCTGGCAGCCGATATCCACAACGACATCCGGAGAACCCTCATGAGCACCGACTCTTCCACCATCGTCTATACGCTCACCGACGAAGCCCCCCTGCTGGCCACAAGCTCCCTCCTGCCCATCATCCGGACCTTTACCGCACCGGCAGGTGTCAACGTCGTGACCAGCGACATTTCGGTGGCCGGCCGCATTCTTGGCCAGTTCCCCGACTACCTGACCGAAGAACAGCGCGTTCCCGACACCCTGACCGAACTGGGCAAGCTGACGCTGCGTCCCGAGGCCAACATCATCAAGCTGCCCAACATCAGCGCCTCGGTTGCCCAGCTCAAGGCCGCGATCAAGGAACTGCAGGACAAGGGTTACAAAATCCCCGACTTCCCCGAGAACCCGCAGACCGACGAAGAGAAAGAAATCCGCGCACGCTACAACCGCTGCACCGGCTCGGCGGTGAACCCCGTGCTGCGCGAGGGCAACTCCGACCGTCGCGCACCCAAGGCGGTGAAGGAGTACGCCCGCAAGAACCCGCACCACATGGCCGAGTGGAGCCAGGCGTCGCGCTCGCACGTCTCGCACATGCACGCCGGTGACTTCTACCACGGCGAGAAGTCGATGACGCTGGACAAGGCGCGCGACGTGAAGATGGAACTGATCACCAAGAGCGGCAAGACCATCGTGCTCAAGCCCAAGGTTTCGCTGCTGGACCGCGAGGTCATCGACTCCATGTTCATGAGCAAGAAGGCGCTGCTGGCCTTCTACGAGAAGGAGATCGAGGATGCTCGCAAGACCGGCGTGATGTTCTCGCTGCACGTCAAGGCCACGATGATGAAGGTCTCGCACCCCATCGTGTTCGGCCATTGCGTGAAGATTTTCTACAAGGAAGCCTTCGAGAAACACGGCAAGCTGTTCGACGAACTGGGCGTCAACGTCAACAACGGCATGGTCGACCTGTACAACAAGATCGCCGTGCTGCCGCAAAGCAAGCAGGAAGAGATCAAGCGCGACATCCACGCCTGCCACGAGCACCGCCCGGAACTGGCCATGGTGGATTCCGCCAAGGGCATCACCAACTTCCACTCGCCCAACGACGTGATCGTGGACGCCTCCATGCCCGCCATGATCCGCAATGGCGGCAAGATGTACGGTGCCGACGGTCGCCTCAAGGACGTGAAGGCCGTCATGCCCGAGTCGACCTTCGCCCGCATCTACCAGGAGATGATCAACTTCTGCAAGTGGCACGGCGCCTTCGATCCGAAGACCATGGGGACGGTCCCCAACGTCGGCCTGATGGCCCAGCAGGCCGAGGAGTACGGCAGCCACGACAAGACCTTTGAGATCCCCGAGGACGGCGTGGCCAACATCACCGACCTGAACACCGGCGAGGTGCTGATGAGCCAGAACGTCGAAGCAGGGGATATCTGGCGCATGTGCCAGGTCAAGGATGCCGCCATCCGCGACTGGGTCAAGCTGGCCGTCACGCGTGCCCGCAACTCCGGCATGCCGGTGGTCTTCTGGCTCGACCAGTACCGCCCGCACGAGGCGCAGCTCATCACCAAGGTCAAGATGTACCTGCATGAGCATGACACCACCGGACTGGACATCCAGATCATGAGCCAGGTGCGTGCCATGCGCTACACCCTGGAGCGCGTGATCCGTGGCCTGGACACGATCAGCGCCACCGGCAACATCCTGCGCGACTACCTGACGGACCTGTTCCCGATCATGGAACTGGGCACCTCGGCCAAGATGCTGTCCATCGTGCCCCTGATGGCCGGCGGCGGCATGTACGAGACGGGCGCCGGTGGTTCGGCACCCAAGCATGTGCAGCAACTGATCGAGGAAAACCACCTGCGCTGGGATTCGCTGGGCGAGTTCCTGGCCCTGGCGGTGAGTCTGGAAGAGTTGGGCATCAAGAACAACAACGCCAAGGCCAAGGTGCTGGCGAAGGCGCTGGACGCTGCCACCGGCAAGCTGCTGGACAACAACAAGGGCCCGAGCCCCAAGACCGGCCAGCTCGACAACCGCGGCAGCCACTTCTACCTGGCCATGTACTGGGCGCAGGAGCTGGCCGCGCAGACCGATGACGCCGAACTGGCAGCCAAGTTCGCCCCGCTGGCCAAGGAACTGACCGAGAAGGAAGAGGCCATCGTGACCGAACTCAACGCGGTGCAGGGCAAGCCGGCAGACATCGGCGGCTATTACAAGCCGGACTTCGCCAAGCTCGAGGCCGTGATGCGCCCGAGCAAGCTGTTCAACGAAGCACTGGCCAAGCTCGCCGCCTGACAAGCGGCCTCGGCCAACCAAGCAAAGCCCAGGGGAGGGCTCAGCGGCCGCCGAAAGGGGGGCCGCCGAGCCTGAAGCCGGGCTTTATCGCGCGCTTGGCAAACCAGCCCTGGTGCATTTCCAGCACATAGCGCACGGGCTCGGCCGAGCAGTGTGATGCTTCGCTCAGCGGCTGCATGTCGGCCAGGTTGACCACGGTCCCGTCGTCGGCCACGAAGGCCGCCGTCAGCGGCAGCAGGGTGTTTTTCATCCAGAAGCACTGCACGGCGGGCTGCTCGAATACGAACAGCATGCCCTCGTTGGCCGGCATCTCGCGGCGGAACATCAGTCCCATGGCGCGCTGCTGCGGCGTGGTTGCCACCTGGGCCTGGATCAGGTGCATGCCGGCCCTGAGGGTGGTGCGCGGCAGATTCATCTGCGGCTGCATTTCCTGAGCGGCTGACAGGGTGGACAGAAGGGCCAGCAGCAGGCTGGCGATCGTCTTTTTCATGGCAAGCGACAACAACAACGAAGAATCAATCGGGTGCCGGCATTGTGCGCCATGCCGGGCACCCGCGGCATGCTGAGCGGGTGGATAGAATTTGGCGGCCCGTTTGATTCCCGACAATCCAGGAGACCGGATTTCCATGTACCAGCACATCCAGATGCCTGAGCAAGGCCAGAAGATCACCGTCAATGCCGACATGTCGCTGAATGTGCCGGATGAGCCCATCATTCCGTACATCGAAGGTGACGGTGTCGGCGTCGACATCACGCCGGTGATGCTCAAGGTGGTCGATGCGGCCGTCGCAAGGGCTTATGGTGGCCAGCGCAAGATCCACTGGATGGAGGTGTATGCCGGCCAGAAGTCGACCAAGGTGTATGGCCCGGACGTATGGCTGCCCGAGGAAACCCTGCAGGTCTTCAAGGACTTCGTGGTGTCGATCAAGGGGCCGCTGACGACACCGGTGGGTGGCGGTATCCGCTCGCTCAATGTGGCGTTGCGCCAGGAGCTCGATCTGTATGTCTGCCTGCGTCCGGTGCAGTATTTCAGGGGGGTTCCCAGTCCGCTCAAGGAGCCGGAAAAGACCAACATGGTGATCTTCCGCGAAAACTCGGAGGACATTTACGCCGGCATCGAATACCCTGCGCAAAGCGATGACGCGAAGAAGCTCATCCGCTTCCTGCAGGAAGAAATGGGCGTGAACAAGATCCGCTTCCCCGGGACCTCGGGCATCGGCATCAAGCCGGTCTCGATCGAGGGCACCGAGCGTCTGGTGCGCAAGGCCATCCAGTACGCGATCGATCATGACAAGCCCAACGTGACCCTGGTGCACAAAGGCAACATCATGAAGTTCACGGAAGGCGGTTTCCGTGACTGGGGCTACGCGCTGGCGCAGAAGGAATTCGGCGCCGAACTGCTCGACGGCGGGCCGTGGTGCAAGCTCAAAAACCCCAAGACCGGCCGCTCCATCATCATCAAGGACGTCATCACCGATGCCTTCCTGCAGCAGATCCTCACGCGGCCGGCCGAATATTCGGTGATCGCGACGCTCAATCTCAACGGTGACTACCTCTCCGACGCGCTGGCCGCGCAGGTGGGCGGGATCGGCATCGCGCCGGGCGCCAACATGAGTGACACGGTGGCCTGCTTCGAGGCCACGCACGGCACGGCGCCCAAGTATGCCGGCAAGGATTACGTCAATCCCGGTTCATTGATCCTGTCGGCCGAGATGATGCTGCGCCACATGGGCTGGCGCGAAGCGGCCAACCTGATCATTGCCAGCATGGAGCGCACCATCCTGGCCAAGAAGGTCACCTACGACTTCGCCCGCCTGATGGACGGCGCCACGCAAGTGTCGTGCTCGGGTTTCGGCCAGGCCATGATCGAGGCGATGGACGAATAGTCCGGGAAATGCCCTGGGAGAGAGCATCGATCTTCTGCAGGAGAACCCCGGCAAGAATGGCTCGCAGTTGAATAATGATTATTATCAACTGTGGTAGGGTCCACCCTATGACAGCTCCCCAGGCCGGAACGCCAAGCCTGGGTCATGCTTTGGCTCATCGTGGGGCGACCCGGGGCGGCAAGCAGTCGCCAGGGTCGTTTTTTGCCAGCCAACGGACTCCGTTCCGCCAGCCAGGCACTTTTTCCCGCTAGCCTCCGGTGCGGTTTCTGCCCGGCCTCGTGCCCGGCATTTCCGGCAGCCGCGCGGGGTCACCGCCGGACGGTGGGTCAACTCAGGTCGGTCGTGCTGGCGCCCGGGGCGTTCTTCTTCACCGAGGCAATGCCGTTTTCCATGGCCGCGGCCGATGAGTACATCTCGCTGCTGCCGATGATCTGGCCATTGGCCGCCTTCAGGTTGAAATAGGGTTTGCCGTCGGAAGACGTGGCACGCACGTAGCGCTCGTCCTGGGCGGCATTGGCCTTGACAGAATCGACACCCTGCAGGGCACTGGCCCGGGTTTCGTACATCTGGCTGTTCAGGATGACCTCGCCATTGCCGGCCTTGAGGTGGAACATGAACTTGCCGTTCTTGGCCTTGCTGATCTCGAATTTTCCGCTCATGGATCGCGCTCCTCTGCTCAATGGATGAATGTGCCGAATGGCATGTCCTTTGTACCAGAGTTGGGCCGTGGCGCCATAAGTGGTCAGCGGTCAGCGGGCAAAGTCGAGCAGCAACTTGTTGAACGCTTGCGGCTGGTCTCTTTGCAACCAGTGTGCGGCACCACGGACCAGGACGAAGTTGGCGTCTTCGCGTGCCTGAAGCAGGCGTGATCGCCGGCCATCCAGGTCGTGCGCATGGTAGGGATCGCGGTCGCCGAACACCACCGTCAGCGGCTGGGGCAGGTTCGCCAGCACCGGCGGCAATTTGGCGTTGCGCGACAGGGCCGTCGTGCGCAACCTCGATGCCTGCGCCATCGACAGCGCGTCGTCGATCATGGCCTCATCGATCTTGGACGCATCGGCCAGCATCAGCGAGGTCAATGTTTCCCGGATGCCGGCGCGGCGTCCTTCGCTGCGCGCGATCGCAGAGGCGGTGGCTGCAATGTGGGCTCCCCGTTCGCCGGTGATCCCAAGTCCAGGCGGGTGAACGAGCATCAGGCGCGCGACACGCGCAGGTGCCGCCTGTGCCAGCGCCGTGGCCACCAGGCAACCAAAGGAGAAACCCACGAGTGTCACCCCGGTCAGGTCCAGCTGCGCCATCCACTCGCTCAGCGCCTGGGCCAGATCACCCGGCTCGGGCTCGCCAGGCAGGCTGGAGGAAGCGCCGAAGCAGGGCATGTCGGGCACAAGGACGCGATGCGTGCGCGAGAGCGCGGGCAGGTTCGCCGACCAGTGCCGCCAGTCCCCGTGGCTGCCGTGCAGCAGCACCAGAGGGGTACCGGCGTCATGTGGCGGATCGCCCGTGTCCCGGTAGGCCAGTGTGCAGCGAGAGAGCGTCAGGAGGCGTGGCGGCGGCGTGGGCATGGGTTTGGGAAGGCAGTGGCTTCGGACAGGCGGCGACCGGATGGCCGGTGCCGTGCAGGCAGGGGCATCAGTGTGCCGCAAGGCCAAGCATTTGGCGCGCTTCCTCGACGCTGGCGACTTCGGCACCCATGTTCCGGATGATCTGAACGGCATTGCGCACCAGTTCGGCGTTACCGCTGGTGAGTTGCCCCTTGCGCAGGTAGATATTGTCCTCCATGCCCACGCGCACGTGTCCCCCGTTCATGACACCCATGGCCACCATCGGGAACTGTGTCCGGGCGACGCCGAAGATGGACCAGGTGCATGTGGACGGAACGCTGTCGATCATCAGTTGCGCGGTCCTCGGGTCGGCGGGGATACCGCCGCTCGTGCCCATGCACAACTGCAGATGGCAACGTGCATCGAGCAGGCCGCGGTCGATCATCGAGCGAACCAGCTTGAACGCGCCCAGTTCGAACAGTTCGACCTCGGGCTTCACCCCGGCCTCGTTCATCAGTTCCGCCATGCGCTCGACCACCGGCTGGGCATTCGCCATGATGCCCAGCCGGGTGGTCATGCTGCCCAGGTCGAGCGTGCACATCTCCGGACGAAGTTGCAGGACATGCGCGACCCGTTCCTGGGCCGACATCAGATGCGGGCTGCCAGGCAAAGGCTGGGCATCGGCATCCACAGCCAGCCGACCGCCCGGGCCGGTCGTCAGATTGATGATCATCGGTACTTTGGCGCGTACCCGCTCCATGACCTCCTGATAGTGCTCCAATGCCATGGAAGCTCGGCCGGTTTTCGGGTCGCGAACATGCACGTGCACGATCGATGCACCTTCGTTGAAGCACTCAATGGCCGAATCGGCAATCTCCTGCGGTGTCACGGGCAGGTTGGGGTTCATTTCCCGGGTGGGCTGCGAGCCGGTGACTGCGACGGTAACGATGACTTTGGACATGTGATGACTTGAAAAAATTGCGTTGAATGAATGTGAGGCAGGTCAGCGCGTGCCGGCGTTGCGCAGCCAGATGTCGGCAAGGTTGATCTTCATGAAGTTCGATGGCATCGACCGCAGGCCCCCAACGTCCTTCGAGATGGCGCGCTGCCATTCCATCCAGTACAACGGGATCACATAGGCGTTGTCCACAATGTGCTTCTCCATTTTCTGCACCAGGACGGTACGGCGCGCCGTGTCCATCTCGCGCTTTTGTTGGTCGTACAGCGACTCCAGGAGCGGGTCGTTGGCGCGTGTTGTGTTGAGCGGGTTTGTCTTGAAAGGCAGGAACCAGCCCAGCCGCACACTGGGGTCGTCGAGGTACTCGGGCAGGTTGTCAAACAGCATGTCGTAGTCGCCGCTGCGCTTGACGGCGGCCAGACTCAGTGAATCCACGGTCTGGGTCTCGACGGTGACGCCGATCTGACGCAATTGGTCGGCCATCAGCACGGCAAAGTAGCTGTACAGGCCATTGAAGGTAAACCGCAGCTTCAGGTTGGGATGGCCTGCTTCCTTGAGCAGCCGGCGTGCCTCGGCTCGTGCTGCTTCGACATCGCGGCCAAAGCCCGGCAGGGCTTCCAACTCCTGCTCGCTACGCGCCCAGACCGACCCCGGGCGACTCAGGCCACCAATGACGTTGGCCGAGGTGAGCTGCTTCATGGCCTTGGCGCCCGCCTGGCGGTCCAGGGCGAGCAGCAGCGCGCGGCGAACCCGCACATCGTCCAGCGGTTTCTGGGTGGTGTTCAGCGACACCACGAAAAGGAGGTCGCCGGCGGCACCCGTGCCGACGATGTTGACCTGATCGGCACGGCTGGCCAGGACCTGGGCAATCTGGCTTTCGGTCAGCCCGCGCAGGTTGTAATGCACCTGTCCGGAAATCACCGCATTGGTGGCCGCGGCCGCGGACACCGTGAGAGCTCGGAAGCCATCGATATAGGGTTTTCCCGCCATAAAGTAGCTATCAAAGCGTTCCCCGACCCATTCGGTCCCGGGGACGTAGCGCACAAACCGGAATGGCCCGCTGCCCATCACCGTTTTGGCGGGGTAGGACGCATCGGTCTCCAGGCGCTGTGCGGACAGGATGCAGGCGTAGGGGGTTGCCAGCAGATTCAGCATCGCGGCGTTGACCTCGCTCAGGCGCAGCACCACGGTCTCCGCGTCTGGCGTCTCCACCGACTTGATGTCCTTGTACATGCCCATGCGCATCGAAACGACGCCCGGGGGCGGGTTGCGCATGCGGTCGATGCTGACCTTGACGTCGCGTGATGTCAGCGCCGAACCATCATGGAACTTGATGCCAGGGTGCAGCTTGAACTCATAGCTCAGGCCATCACTCGAAATTTTCCAGCTGCGTGCCAAGTCCCCCTTGATAGTGCCGTCATCCTCCAACTGCAGCAATGTGGAGTAGTGCGGCGCAATGCGCCACATGACACCAGGCGTGCTTGCCGCATGGCAGTCCAGCGTGTTGGGCTCTCCCATGTGGATCGGGAACACCAGTGTGCCGCCGCGTTTGGGCTGGTCGGCGGATTGCGCCGCTGCCGGCATGACCGCACCCGCCAGCGTCACCGTCGCTGCGGCGCCCAGGGCTGCGTGCCAATACCTCAAGTGAATTGCCATGGCTTGTCTCCTGTTGGTTGAATGTTGGGCGCGATGATAGGTATGCCCAACTGGAGCAGAGAAGGATTTCCGATATGACACTATGATTCTCGCTATGTCGAAGTCTTCTCATCCCCCATCCATCGGCTCGAGGCGGAAGGTTCCTGCTGCCTGGAGCGAATTCGCTGGTGACCGGCACTTCGCCACGACGCTGGCGCGGGGCCTGGAGTTGTTGCGCTGTTTCACCCCAGCAGAGCCGCTGCTCGGTGTGACCGAACTGGCCCGTCGCCTGGGTCTTCCCGTGTCAACCGTGTCCCGGCTTGCGTACACCCTGGTGCAGATGGGCTATCTGACACAAGCACAGGGCTGGGGCAAATACAGGCTTGGGGTGGCCATGCTGTCCCTGGGGTACCCGCTGCTGGACCAATTTCCTTTTCGCCAGCGCGTGCGGCCTCTCCTCATGGCGTTCGCACAGGAAGTTGACGGCAACGTATCGATTGGCATCCGTGACCGCCTGAACATTGTTTACATCGAGTCGATCCGTGCTCGCGAACGCGGCGCTTATGCGCTGGACGTGGGTGTCACCCAGTCACTGGCCGGCACCGCCGTTGGGCGTGCCTATCTGATGTCCTGCAGCACGGAGGAGCGGATGACGCTCATCAACGAGATCAAGGTGAAGGCGCCGCTCGAGTGGGAGCGGCATGCCCAGCGGGTGATGGACAACGTCGCGCAATATCCCCAACGGGGATGCTGCATCTCGATGGGGGAGGTTTACCCGGAAGTACAAGCGGTCGCTGTTCCCCTGGGTCGCATCGACGGTGGCATGCCCGCTGCGATCAATTGCTCGTTCTTCGGTCGCGAGATGAACGAGCGGTGGCTGCTGGAGGATGTGGGACCGCGGCTGATACGGCTGGCGCGCCAGCTGGCTTAGCCCCTCCAGAAACGCAGCAGACTGTGTCTTTTCAATTCCATATGATGTGCGGGCCTAATGCCCGCCGGTAGAATGGTTTTCATGGTTGCCCAAACCCCCAAAAAACCCGTGATTCCCGCATCGCGCCCCAGCGTGGCAGGCGATGACGCGGTGGTGCTGGAGCGCCGCGCCCAGCGGGTCCGGCCGCCCCAGATGTACCAGGTGGTCCTGCTCAACGACGATTTCACGCCGATGGAGTTTGTCGTCCAGATCATTCAGGAATTTTTCGGCAAGGACCGGGAAACCGCCACCCAGATCATGCTCAAGATCCACCTGGAGGGCAAAGGCGTGTGCGGGGTCTATACCCGCGACGTCGCCATCACCAAGGTGGACCAGGTGCTGCAGGCCTCCCGTCATGCGGGGCACCCTTTGCAGTGCACCACTGAACCTATTGAATAAGGACGAACCCAACCCCATGTGATGGTCTCTTCCACTGATCTCCACCGGACGAATCGCGTATCCTGATCCACCAGCACCAAAGGAAGTGTCCATGATTGCCCAGGAACTTGAAGTCAGCTTGCACATGGCCTTTGTCGAGGCCCGGCAACAGCGACACGAATTCATCACCGTCGAGCACCTGCTGCTGGCGCTGCTGGACAACCCCAGCGCCGCCGAAGTGCTGCGCGCCTGCTCGGCCAACATCGACGATCTGCGCAAGTCCCTGACGAATTTCATCAAGGACAACACCCCGCAGGTGGCCGGCACCGAAGAGGTTGACACCCAGCCCACCCTGGGCTTCCAGCGCGTGATCCAGCGCGCGATCATGCACGTGCAGTCCACCGGCAACGGCAAGAAGGAAGTCACGGGTGCCAACGTGCTGGTGGCCATCTTCGGCGAAAAGGACTCGCATGCCGTGTACTACCTGCACCAGCAGGGCGTCACGCGCCTGGACGTGGTCAACTTCATCGCCCATGGCATCCGCAAGAGCGATCCGCCAGAGGCCGGCAAGCCGGGCGAAAGCGCGGCCGACAACGAGGAGGCCGTCGAGCAGGGGGCCAAGGGCAACGAGAAGCAGTCGCCGCTGGAGCAGTTCACCCAGAACCTGAACCAGGCAGCCAAGGACGGCAAGATCGATCCCCTGATCGGCCGCGACTACGAGGTCGAGCGCACGATCCAGATCCTGTGCCGGCGCCGCAAGAACAACCCGCTGCTGGTCGGCGAGGCCGGCGTGGGCAAGACGGCGATCGCCGAGGGTCTGGCCTGGCGCATCACCCAGGGTGACGTGCCCGAGATTCTGGCCGAAGCCACGGTGTACTCGCTCGACATGGGGGCACTGCTGGCCGGCACCAAATACCGGGGCGATTTCGAGCAGCGCCTGAAGGCCGTGCTCAAGGCGCTCAAGGACAAGCCGCACGCCGTGCTGTTCATCGACGAGATCCACACGCTGATCGGGGCTGGTGCGGCCTCGGGTGGCACGCTGGACGCCTCCAACCTGCTCAAGCCGGCGCTCTCCAGCGGCCAGCTCAAGTGCATCGGCGCGACGACCTTCACCGAGTACCGCGGCATCTTCGAGAAGGACGCGGCCCTGAGCCGGCGCTTCCAGAAGATCGACGTGGTCGAACCGACCGTCGAGCAGACGGTGGAAATCCTCAAGGGTCTCAAGAGCCGCTTCGAGGAGCACCACAGCGTCAAGTACGCCAACGCGGCGCTGCAGGCGGCGGCCGAGCTCTCGGCCAAGTACATCAACGACCGGCATCTGCCCGACAAGGCCATCGACGTGATCGACGAGGCCGGTGCCGCGCAGCGCATCGCCGTGGCCAGCAAACGCAAGAAGACCATCGGCAAGGCCGAGATCGAGGACATCGTGGCCAAGATCGCGCGCATTCCGCCCGCGAACGTGTCCAGCGACGACCGCAGCAAGCTGGCCACGCTCGAACGTGACCTCAAGAGCGTGGTGTTCGGACAGGACAAGGCGCTGGAGCTGCTGGCTTCCTCGGTCAAGATGGCGCGCTCCGGCCTGGGCAAGGCCGACAAGCCGATCGGTGCCTTCCTGTTCAGCGGCCCGACCGGCGTCGGCAAGACCGAGGCCGCCAAGCAACTGGCCTACATCCTGGGCATCGACCTGATCCGCTTCGACATGTCGGAGTACATGGAGCGCCATGCGGTCAGCCGCCTGATCGGCGCGCCACCCGGCTACGTGGGCTTCGACCAGGGCGGCCTGCTGACCGAGGCCATCACGAAGAAGCCACACGCGGTGCTGCTGCTCGACGAGATCGAGAAGGCGCATCCGGACATCTTCAACGTGCTGCTGCAGGTCATGGACCACGGTACGCTGACGGACAACAACGGGCGCAAGGCCGACTTCCGCAACGTCATCATCATCATGACGACGAACGCGGGCGCCGAAACCATGAACAAGGCGACCATCGGCTTCACGAACCCGCGCGAGGCCGGCGACGAGATGGCCGACATCAAGCGCCTGTTCACGCCGGAGTTCCGCAACCGCCTGGATGCCATCGTCAGCTTCAAGCCGCTGGACGAAAACATCATCCTGCGCGTGGTGGACAAGTTCCTGCTGCAGCTCGAAAGCCAGCTGGCCGAGAAGAAGGTGGAGGTTACCTTCACCGACGCGTTGCGCAAGCATCTGGCCAAGAAGGGCTTCGACCCGCTGATGGGCGCACGACCGATGCAGCGGCTGATTCAGGACATGATCCGCAAGGCCCTGGCCGACGAGCTGCTGTTCGGACGCCTGACCGATGGCGGTCGCCTGACGGTGGACCTGGAGACCAAGCTTGGCGAGGATGGCAAGGAGACCCACGAGGTCAAGCTCGACATCCAGCCGTTGCCGAAAAAAGAAGGCAAGGCCAAGCCCGAAGAGGCCACGGCCGGTTGAGGTACATCGCGCTCAGTCATAAAAACCCGGCCATGCCGGGTTTTTTCTTGGGCGGCAGATGCCCGTCCAGGCCGGCTACAGGCTGCTCCAGGCCAGTACTGCGTCGGCCCAGCGGTTGCCAAGCTTGGCCTCGCCGGCGACCCCGGGGTGAACCCCATCGTAGTTGTCACCCGTCGAGTAGCCGCTGGCCTGGTCGACCACCGCAACCGGCGAAGTGGCGCTGGACCGGCTGGATGCAATGCCATCGATCAGGCGGTTGAGGGCGGCGGTGCCGGCCGGGTAGGGCGCCGCCGGGATGATCTTGGCCAGCAGGATGTGGGTGTCCGGCTTGCCGGCCCGGATGGCGTCGATGAGCCCGCCCAGGTCCTGGGCGATGCGGCTGGCCGGTCGCCCGCGCAGCACGTCATTGGTCCCCAGGTGAACCAGAACGACATCGGGCTGTGCCTGGGCCACCAGAGTGCCCACGCGGGGAAGGAGTTCGGCCACCGTGTAGTCCCAGTGGCCTTCGTGATCCAGATCGAAGTCGGCGTTGGGCGGGTTGACCGACCCGCTATCGCGCCGGCCTCTGGACACACCCGTTTTGCTGCCCACCAGATTGACCACGCAACCTGCCCGGTTCAGACGCTGCCACAGCACCCTGCGGTAGCTGTTGTGACCGGCTTCCGCCTCGGTGATGGAGTCACCCAACGGCATGATGCGCAGAGGATCGCCATCGAATCCGCAGCCCGCCACCTTCTCGGTCGTGCCACGGGTGCCCTCGGCCTCGTCGTCGTCACCGCCGCCGCCGCAGGCGCTCAGCAGTGCGATCAGGCCACCCAGGCAGGCATGGGCAAAGAAACGGTACGCCATGTGTTTTATTCCTGATGCCGGGAACTCAGTCAGCGCTTGCCGCCCAGCAGGCTGCCCAGCACGCCGCGCACAATCTGGCGACCGATGCCGCTGGCGACGCTGCGGGCCGCCGTCTTGGCCATCGTCTGGACCAGACCGTCGTACTGACCGCCGCGCGGCCCCGTTCGCCCGAACAGGGCTTCATTGATCATGGTGCCGATGCCGCCGCCATTGTCGCTGGCGGCCGGCTTGGTCGCGCCGGGGATGCGCGGGGTCTTCGGCGCGTCTTGCGCCGGCTGCTCGCTGCCTTCGACACGGCCACGCAGCACTTCGTAGGCGCTCTCCCGGTCCACCACCTTTTCATAGACGCCGGCCACCAGCGAATCCCGGATCATCGCCTGGCGCTGCTCCGGCGTGATGGGGCCGATCTGGCTGCCCGGCGGGATCACATAGACGCGTTCGGTCTCGCACGGGCGCCCCTTGGCATCCAGGAAGCTGACCAGTGCTTCGCCCACGCCCAGCTCGGTGATGGCGGCCTGGATGTCCAGACCGGCCTTGGGCCGCATGGTCTCGGCCGTGGCCTTGACGGCCTTCTGGTCGCGCGGCGTAAAGGCACGCAGCGCGTGCTGGACGCGGTTGCCCAACTGGCCGAGCACGCTGTCGGGGATGTCCAGCGGATTCTGGGTCACGAAGTACACCCCGACACCCTTGGAACGCACCAGCCGCACCACCAGTTCAATGCGCTCGACCAGCACCTTGGGAGCGCCATCGAAAAGCAGGTGGGCCTCATCGAAGAAGAACACCAGCTTGGGCTTGTCGGGGTCGCCGATCTCGGGCAGCTGCTCGAACAGCTCCGAGAGCATCCACAGCAGGAAGGTGGCGTACAGGCGGGGCGAGTTCATCAGCTTGTCCGCCGCCAGGATGTTGATGACCCCCTGGCCGCCGACGGTCTGCATGAAGTCGCTGATGTCCAGCATCGGCTCGCCGAAGAATTTGTCGCCCCCCTGCGATTCGATGGCCAGCAGGCCGCGCTGGATGGCGCCGATGCTGGCGGCGCTGATATTGCCGTACTCGGTCGTGAACTGCTTGGCGTTGTCGCCCACGTGCTGCAGCAGCGCCCGCAGGTCCTTCATGTCCAGCAGCAACAGGCCGTGGTCGTCGGCAATCTTGAACACCAGGTTGAGCACCCCGGCCTGGGTGTCATTGAGATCGAGCATGCGCGCCAGCAGCAGTGGCCCCATGTCCGAGATGGTGGCCCGTACCGGGTGCCCCTGCTCGCCGAACACATCCCACAGGGTGGTGGGGCAGGCGACGGGCTCGGGCAGGGCAATGCCCCGGTCGGCGAGGGTCTGGGCCATCTTGCTGCCGATCTGGCCGCGCTGGCTGATGCCGGTCAGGTCACCCTTGACGTCGGCCATGAAAACGGGCACGCCGATGGCAGAAAAGCCCTCGGCCAGCTTCTGCAGCGTGACGGTCTTGCCCGTGCCGGTGGCCCCGGTGATCAGGCCATGGCGGTTGGCCAGTCCGGGCAGCAGCAGGCACTGGGTCTGGGCATTCTGGGCGATGTGTATCGGTTCAGCCATGTTGTCGATCCTGTTTTGGGCGGTGCGGGGTACGGGCAAACGTAAAATCCCGTCTGATTAGACCAAATTCTGTTCAGAAAGAAGGGCACCATCGTGGCTGGACACAGCAAATGGGCAAATATTCAACACCGCAAGGGCCGTCAGGACGAGAAGCGCGGCCGCGTCTGGACGCGCATCATCCGTGAGATCATGGTGGCGGCCCGGCAGGGCGGGGGCGACATCAACGCCAATCCGCGCCTGCGCCTGGCCGTCGACAAGGCCAAGGCGGCCAACATGCCGGCCGACAACATCAAACGCAACATCGACAAGGCCACCGGCAACCTCGACGGCGTGAGCTACGAGGAAATTCGCTACGAGGGCTACGGTATCGGTGGGGCAGCGATCATCGTCGACACCATGACGGACAACCGCGTGCGTACCGTGGCCGAGGTTCGCCATGCATTCAGCAAGCACGGTGGCAACCTGGGTACCGACGGCTCGGTGGCCTTCCAGTTCAAGCACTGCGGGCAGTTGATCTTCGCGCCGGGCACGAGCGAGGACCAGGTGATGGAAGTCGCCCTGGAGGCCGGCGCCGAGGACGTGATCACGGGCGACGACGGCTCCATCGAGGTGCTGAGCGCGCCGGGCGATTTCGAGGCGGTGAAAAACGCACTGGAGGCGGCCGGTCTGAAGGCCGAGGTGGCCGAGGTGACGATGCGCCCCGAGAACACCATCGAACTGACGGGCGAGGACGCCGAGCGCATGCAGAAGCTCCTTGACGCCCTTGAAGACCTGGACGACGTCCAGGACGTTTTCCATAACGCAGAAATCGACGCATGAAAGTCCTGGTGATCGGCGGCGGTGGCCGCGAGCATGCCCTGGCGTGGAAGCTCAAGCAGTCCGAGGGCGTGAGCCAGGTCTATGTGGCACCGGGCAACGCGGGCACGGCCCGCGACACGCAACTGGTGAACGTGGCCATCGGCGACAAGGTGGCGCTGCGCGAGTGGGTGCAGGCCAACGGCATCGGCCTGACGGTGGTCGGGCCCGAGGCGCCACTGGCCGCCGGCGTGGTGGACGAGTTCCGCGCGCATGGCCTGGCCATTTTCGGTCCGACGCAGAGGGCGGCCCAGCTCGAAAGCTCCAAGGCCTTCTCCAAGGCCTTCATGGAGCGCCATGGCGTGCCCACGGCCGAGTACCAGACCTTCAGCGATGCCGACCAGGCGCATGCCTACGTCGATGCCAAGGGTGCCCCGATCGTGGTCAAGGCCGATGGCCTGGCTGCGGGCAAGGGGGTGGTGGTCGCCATGACCGCCGCCGAGGCGCATGAGGCGATCGACTTCATGCTGCTGGACAACAAGCTTGGCGTGGCCCACAACGAGGGCGGCGCGCGCGTGGTGATCGAGGAGTTCCTCGAAGGCGAGGAGGCCAGCTTCATCGTGCTGTGCGACGGCGAGCATGCGCTGGCGCTGGCCACCAGCCAGGACCACAAGCGCCTGCTGGATGCCGACCAGGGGCCGAACACCGGGGGCATGGGCGCCTATTCGCCCGCGCCCGTGGTGACGCCAGCCATCCATCAGCGCGCGATGGAGGAGGTGATCCTGCCGACGCTGCGCGGCATGAAGGCCGACGGTGTGCCCTACACCGGTTTCCTGTACGCCGGCCTGATGATCACGCCCGATGGGCGTGTCAAGACGCTGGAGTTCAACTGCCGCATGGGCGATCCGGAGACGCAGCCGATCATGATGCGTCTGCGCTCCAACCTGGCACAGGTGCTGCTGGCCGCCACGCGCGGCGAGCTGGACCGGGTGACGCTGGACTGGGACCCGCGCGTGGCACTGGGCGTGGTGCTGGCGGCGGAAGGCTATCCGCTGCAGCCACGCAAGGGTGATGTGATCACCGGCTTGCCGGCCGACAGCAGCGATGCCATGGTGTTCCACGCCGGCACGGCCGACCAGAACGGGCAGATCGTCACCGCCGGTGGCCGCGTGCTGTGCGTGACCGCCCTGGGCGATGACGTGCGTCAGGCCCGGGAAAAGGCCTACACGCTCGCCGAAGGCATCCGCTTCGACGGCATGCAATACCGTCGTGACATCGGCTACCGGGCCCTCTGAACGGGCCAGACAGCATGAACGTTTCCATCAGCGCCGTCCGCGAATACCTCGTCGATCTGCAGCAAAGGATCACCTCAACGGTCGCGCTGGTCGATGGCGGCCAGTTCGTGGTCGACAAGTGGCTCAAACCCAGGGGTGAGCGCCTGCAAGGACGGGGCATCACCCAGATCCTCGAAGATGGGGCGGTCTTCGAGCGCGCAGGCTGTGGCTTCTCCCATGTGCGTGGGCCGGCATTGCCACCGTCGGCCACGCAGCACCGGCCCGAGCTGGCCGGCGCACCGTTCGAAGCCATGGGCGTATCCCTGGTTTTCCACCCGCGCAACCCCTACGTACCCACGGTGCACATGAACGTGCGCATGATCGCCGCCAAGCCTGCTGGCAAGGAGCCGGTGTGCTGGTTCGGCGGCGGCATGGACCTGACACCCTACTACGGTTTCGAAGAGGACTGCATCCACTTCCACCGCACCTGCAAGAACGCGCTGGACCCGTTCGGCATCGACAAGTACCCCCGCTTCAAGCAGTGGTGCGACGAGTATTTCTACCTCAAGCACCGCGACGAGCAGCGCGGCATTGGTGGCGTGTTCTACGACGACTTTTCGGAGCTGGGGTTCGATGGCAGCTTCGCGATGACGACATCGGTCGGCGACGCCTTTCTGGATGCCTACCTGCCCATCGTCGATCGCCGCAAGAACACGCCCTATGGCGAGCGCGAACGCAGCTTCCAGCTGTACCGGCGCGGCCGTTATGTCGAATTCAATCTGGTCTGGGACCGGGGTACGCATTTCGGGCTGCAATCGGGTGGCCGTACCGAGTCCATCCTGTTGTCCATGCCGCCCTTGGTCAGTTGGGCTTACGGCCGCAAGACCCGCAAGGGCGCACCGGAGGACGAGCTGTACCGGAAGTTCCTGGTGCGGCGGGAATGGGTGTGATGCCGGTGCACCCGCGCATTGGCCTGTACGGTGGCGCTTTCGACCCCCCACACGTGGCACACCATGCGGTCGCCCAGGCCGCCCTGGGCCAACTGGGCCTGGATCTGCTGCTGATCATCCCCACCGGGCAAGCCTGGCACAAGTCCCGGCCACTGACCAGCGCCGAGCACCGCCTGGCGATGGCGCGCCTGGCATTTGCCGATCTGCCGCGCACCCGCGTTGATGAGCGCGAACTGCACCGCACCGGACCGACCTACACCATCGACACCCTGGCCGAGGTGGCGGCCGAACACCCTGATGCCGAGCTGTTCCTGATCGTCGGGGCCGACCAGTTGCAGCAATTCCCGACCTGGCACCGCTGGCAGGACATTCTGTCCCGGGCCACGCTGGCCGTGGCCAACCGGGCCGAGCACATCGGGACCGACGCCTTGTCGCCGGCACACCGACCGTCCAACCTGTCGGCGGTGGAGATCCCCTTCGTCACACTGGCCATGGCGCCCCTCAATGTCAGCGCCACGGCCCTGCGCCGCCACATGCAGCAGGACTGGCTTGATGGTGTGCTGGATGACGTGCCACTGGTCTCACCTGCGGTGGCAGGCTATATTTCGACCCACAACCTCTACCAGAACCATTCATGACCAGCGAATCCACCGCCAAGAAGGATATCCAGAAACTGCAACGCGCCATTGTCGAGGGGCTGGAGGACGTCAAAGGGCAGGATATCGTGGTGTTCAACACGGCCGATCTGTCGCCTCTGTTCGAGCGCGTCATCATTGCCAGTGGCACCTCGAATCGCCAGACCAAAGCACTGGCCAACAGCGTGCGCGACGCCGTGCGGGAGGCCGGTTTCGACAAACCCCGCATTGAAGGCGAAGACAACGGCGAGTGGATCATCATCGACTGCGGCGCTGCCGTGGCGCACGTGATGCAGCCTGTCATCCGCCAGTACTACCGCCTGGAGGAGATCTGGGGTGCCAAGCCGGTGCGCCTGAAATCGGGCGAGGCCAAGGCGGTGGCCCGCAAGACCGCCGGCGCCAAGACCACGCGCGCGGCTGCCGGCGCCAAGGATGCCGCGAGCGCCGAGGTGCCTGCCAAGCCCGCACGCAAGGTGGCGCGCAAGACCGCCACGCCGGCGACACCTCCTGCCGCCAAGAAAAGCGCCACCTCCAAGCCGGCACCGCGCAAGAGCGCGGCGGCAGCGGCCGGCGCCGGCAAGACTGCGCCCGCCAAGCGCAAGGCCGCATTGCCCAAGGTGGTGGTCAATGCCCCCAAGCCGGCGCGCAAAACCGCATCCCCGACGGCGGCGGCCAAGGCGCCCGCCAGGAAGCCCGCTGCCAAGAAGAAGGCATGAAGCTGGTGATCGTCGCGGTCGGGCAGCGCGTGCCCGACTGGGCCCAGACGGCCTACGACGACTACGCCAAGCGCTTCCCGCCGGAACTGCGGGTCGAACTCAAAACCGTCAAGACCGAGCCACGGGGCTCGCGCACGGTCGATGCCGTGATGGCGGCCGAGCGCGATCGCATTCAGGCCGCCTTGCCCAAGGGGTGCCGTGTGGTGGTGCTCGACGAGCGTGGTACGGCGCTGACCACCAAAGCACTGGCACAGCAACTGCAGCAGTGGCAGCTTGACGGTGATGACGTGGCCCTGGTGATCGGTGGCCCGGACGGGCTGGACCCTGGCTTTCGCGCCCAGGCCCACCAGCGCATCCGCCTGTCGGACCTGACCCTGCCCCATGCGATGGTGCGGGTCCTGCTGATCGAGCAGTTGTACCGGGCCTGGTCGGTCAATGCCAAGCACCCCTATCACCGCGAATGAGGCCAGGCGCTGGCCGGACAATTCCCAGGATCACGATGGCTGATTTCATATACCTGGCTTCGCAAAGCCCGAGGCGGCGGCAACTGCTGACCCAATGGGGAGTGCGTTGCGAACTGCTTCTGCCCGGGGCGGACGAGGACGTCGAGTCGCTGGAGGCCGTGCGGCCTGGCGAAACGCCGGCGGCCTATGTGCAGCGGGTCACCCGCCTGAAGCTGCAGGCATCCCTGCAGCGCATGCGCGACCGGCGCCTGCCACCATCGCCGGTGCTGTGTGCCGATACCACCGTGGCGCTGGGCCGGCGTATCCTGGGCAAGCCGCTGGACGAGGCGGATGCGCGGCGGATGCTGGCCTCCCTGTCGGAGCGGCGCCACCGGGTGCTGACGGCGGTGGCCATCGGCGTGCCCGGCACGCGCCAGGACCGCTGCCTGGAGGCGCTGTCGGTGTCCTGGGTCGAGTTTGCACCGATGAGCGCCGCCGAGATCCGTGCCTATGTGGCCAGTGGCGAGCCCCTGGGCAAGGCCGGGTCCTATGCCATCCAGGGCAGGGCAGCGATGTGGGTGCGGCACATGAGCGGCAGCTACTCGGGCATCATGGGGCTGCCCGCCCATGAGACGGCCCAACTGCTGCGGCAGGCCCGCGTGCGCCTGGGCTGAGCGATCGGAACCCTATCCAGAGAATCTATGAGCCAGGACATTTTGATCAACTGGGCACCGCAGGAAACGCGGGTCGCCATCGTCGAGCAGGGCGCGGTGCAGGAAGTGCACATCGAGCGCACGCTCGAGCGTGGCCTGGTCGGCAACATTTATCTGGGCAAGGTCTCGCGGGTGCTGCCCGGCATGCAATCCGCCTTCATCGATATCGGCCTGGACCGTGCCGCCTTCCTGCATGTCGCCGACCTCATGCCGAACATCACGGCCAAGCATGCCGCGCCGCGCGAACGCGTGACGGCGGCGACGGCTGCCGCCACCAACGGCGCCGCCAGCAAGGTCCTCCAGCCCGATCCGGTGCTGCCGATCGAGCGCCAGATCTTTGAGGGACAGGCACTGATGGTGCAGGTGCTCAAGGACCCGATCGGTACCAAGGGTGCGCGGCTGACAGCGCAGATCAGCATCGCCGGGCGTCTGCTGGTGTACCTGCCGCAGGATGACCACATCGGTGTCAGCCAGAAGATTCCACCGGCCCAGCGCGAAGCCTTGCGCCAGCGTGTGATGCAATTGACCGCGGCGCAGGGTGACGGCACTACCGCCGGTGGTTTCATTCTGCGCACCAACGCCGAGGACGCGAGCGACGAGGAATTGCGCGAGGACATTGCCTACCTGCGCAAGACCTGGCAGCGCATCCGCGACGCCGCCACGCGCCTGCCCCCGCCCTCGCTGCTGCACGAAGACCTGACCCTCATGCAGCGCGTGCTGCGGGACCTGGCCAGCACGCAAACACAGTCGATCAAGATCGATTCGCGCGAGCAATACGGCCAGCTCAGGCAGTTTGCCGCCGAGTTCATGCCCGACACGCTGCCCAAGCTGCAACACTACAGTGGCGAGCGCCCGATCTTCGATCTGTTCGGTGTCGACGAGGAGATCACCAAGGCGCTGGGGCGGCGGGTGGAGCTCAAGTCGGGGGGCTACCTGGTCATCGACCAGACCGAGGCGCTGACCACCGTCGATGTCAACACGGGCGGCTTTGTCGGGGCACGCAATTTTGATGACACGGTGTTCCGCACCAACCTTGAAGCGGCGCAGGCCATTGCCCGGCAATTGCGGTTGCGCAACCTGGGCGGCATCGTCATCGTCGACTTCATCGACATGGTGCCCGAGGATCACCGCGAAGCGGTGCTGATGGAGTTTCGCAAGCAACTGGCGCGCGACCGGGTCAAGACCATGATCGGCGGGTTCTCGCAACTGGGCCTGGTCGAGATGACCCGCAAGCGCACCCGCGAGTCGCTGGCGCAGATGCTCAGCGAACCCTGCAGCGCCTGCGCAGGCAGGGGGACCGTGAAGACCGCGCGCAGCGTCTGCTACGACATCCTGCGCGAGATCCTGCGCGAGGCCCGAGCCTTCAACCCCCGGGAGTTCCGCGTGGTCGCATCACCCCAGGTGGTCGAGCTGTTTCTCGATGAGGAAAGCCAGCACCTGGCCGGTCTGTCCGACTTCATCGGCAAACCGATCTCGCTGCAGTCCGAAGCGTCCATGACCCAGGAACAGTACGACATCGTGCTGCTCTGATCGGCCTCACTGCCGTGCGTGCGCCCGCGCACGGCTCTTACCGTTTGTCACATCCCGTGCGCGGCGTTTGCCGCTACGGTGTCGACAGTCTGATGCATGCAGCCCACAGCGGTGTGCAGTGACCGGCACTTCGGGCAATCTGTAGGACTTCTCTGGCAGACAGCACGCCGCAGCACAGGCACAGTGCATCCATCCCATTGTTTTGTTCATTGCGAAGGAAAGCCATGAGAACGTTTCGATTCACCCCGATCGCCCTTGTCGCCGGCAGCCTGATGTCGGCTGCGGCCTGGGCCGCACCGACCACGGATGCCACCGGCAACACCGGCTATGACACGGCCGCCGAATGCGATGCGGCGGTGCTGGCCGGCCAGGCCCGCTTCTACCAGCCGGTCACCCGCATGCCCACGCGCCTGCAAAAGGGCGAAAAAAGCGTGAAGACCGTCAAGCTGGCCGATCTGGGCCCCGAGTACGCCAACGGTGCCTGCGACCTCGGCGTCGGCCGCCAGAATGGCCGCAACGGCGTCTCCAAGGTGCTGCAGGGCAAGTACGTGCCGTTTGCCCCCGATATGGACGTGAACGTGTACGCGGATGCCACCGGCAAGCCGGTGCGCGCCAGCATGGCCCAGTGCGACAACCGCTTCGCGGGTGCCTTCCCGCGGCCGGTGCCGGTGCCTGCTCCGGTGGCTGCCGCCCCGGCGCCCGCACCCGCACCCGCTCCCGCGCCTGTCGTGGTTGCGCCCGCACCGGCACCGGTGCCGGTGGCCGCGCCTGCGCCAGCACCCGAGCCCAGGAAAGTGGCGGGGCCGTATGTGTTCGGCACACTGGGCGCGGTCAATGACAGCGTCGTCTACCATGGCGCCGACGCGTCCACCAGCGTGGGCAACACCGACCGCCAGATCGGCACGCAGTTCGGGGCCGGCTATCAGTTCAACGAACTGCTCGGTGCCGAGGTGTTCTTCCAGGGCGGCAAGGATCATCAGTACGGCGCCGTGGACGGCTCGCGCACCTTTGACGTCGGCGCGCAGGCGCTGGGCGCACGCGTCACCCTGGGTGGCCAGGTGACCGACAAGCTGCGCCTGTTCGGCAAGCTGGGCGCCGCCCGCGTCAAGCACGACAGCTTCGGCGGCGGCAGCGACGCCAAGACCCGTGGCGTGTATGGCGTTGGCGCCACCTACTCGCTCACCGACAAGCTGTCGCTGCGTTTCGATGCCGATCACTTCCCGCGGGAAGGCCGCAGCAACAACCCGCGCTGGGGCAACGTCGATTATTTCGGTGCCGGCGTCCAGTACAACTTCTGATCCGGCTCCGGGTCAGTACCAGGGCTCCCGCGGGAGCCTTTTTTTGTTGCATGGCAGACCGGCGACCGGCGGCCGGTGTCAGTCGATCGGAATGTCGGTGCTGGCCACCGGGCTGGCCGGACCGAACCCTTGCGCATGCAGCCGCGCATACATCCCGCCCAGGCGCAGCAACTGCTGGTGCGTACCCTGTTCGATCAGCTGGCCGTCGGCCAGCACCACCACCCGGTCGGCGTGCTCGATGGTGGACAGGCGATGCGCGATCACCAGGGTGGTGCGGCCTGCCATCAGGCGCGACAGGGCATCCTGCACCAGGCGCTCGGATTCGTTGTCCAGTGCCGAGGTCGCCTCGTCGAGAATCAGGATGGGCGCGTCCTTGTAGATCGCGCGGGCGATGGCCAGGCGCTGGCGCTGGCCGCCGGACAACTCGGTGGCGTTGTGCCCGACACCGGTGTGGATACCCTCGGGCAGGCGCTCCACGAGCTCGCCGAGGTTGGCCGATTGCAGGGCCGCCAGGACACGCTGCTCGTCGATGCCTTCGGCATCGGCGTACCCCAGCGCCACGTTGGCCGCCAGGGAGTCGTTGAGCATGACCACATCCTGGCTGACCATGGCGAACTGGCGCCGCAGGGCCATCAGATCCCAGTCGGGCAGGGCCACTCCATCGAGCAGGATGCGCCCCTGGCTCGGTTCGAGAAAACGCGGCAGCAGGTTGACCAGCGTCGTCTTGCCCGACCCCGAGGGCCCGACCAGGGCCAGCACCTCGCCGGCACGCACATCCAGCGTGACACCGCGCAGGGCGGGGCGCGCGTCGACTTCACCTTCGCGCCTCGGGTATCGGACCCAGACATCCTGCAGCGACAGCTCGCCTTTGACCTGCGTTGGCGCGTGGTGGCCACCCGTCTGTTCGGGCGTGCCCTCGATCAGCTCCAGGCCACGCTCCAGCGCGGCCAGACCGCGGGTGATGGGCCCGGCGATCTCGGCCAGGTGGCGCACCGGGGCGATCAGCATCAGCATGGCGGTGACGAAGGCCACGAAATTGCCCACCGTCACGCCCGAGGTGCTGCTTTGCCAGAGCGCGATGGCGATCACGGCCGACAGCGCAGCGGCGGCCAGCAACTGCGTCAGGGGCGTCATGGCCGCCTGGGCGATGGTTGACTTCAGTGCCAGCCGGCGCAACACCACGCTCAGCCGCTCGAAGCGGCCGCCTTGCTGGGCCTGGGCGCCGTGCAGCCGGATCATCCGGTGTGCCAGCGCGTTCTCCTCCACCACGTAGGCCAGCTCGTCGGTGGCCTGCTGGCTGGCCCGTGTGAGTTTGTACAGGCGGCGCGAGAGCACCTTCATGATCACCACCAGTCCCGGGAACAGCAGCAGCACGATCAGTGTCAGCTTCCAGTTCAGGTACATCAGGTAGCCCATCAATGCCACCAAGGTCAGGCTGTCCTTGGCCAGGGTGAGCAGGGCATTGACCAGGGTGGTCGATCCGTTCTGGACTTCGTAGACGAGGGTGTTGGACAGCTTGCTGGCGCTCTGGCGCGCGAACAGGCCCGGCTCGGCCACGTTGAGCCGGACGAACATGGCCCGCCGCAGGTTGAGCAGACCCAGGCTGGCGGTGTAGGACAGCGCATACTGCGCCACGAAACCCGCCATCCCGCGCAGGCCGAACAGGCCCAGCAGGGCGACAGGCACCATCCACAGATCGATGCGGCCTTCGGTGAAGCCGCGGTCGAGCAGGGTTTTGAGCAGGGCCGGGATCATCGGCTCGCTGACGGCGCCGATCACGGTGCCGATCACGGCCAGCGCGATGCCGCTGCGGGCCTGCCGGAAATAGGGCCAGAACCGCCGCAGACGCTGAAGGATGGAAAGGGACTCGGGCGGCTTATCGGACATGTGCGAAGTGGGCGGGAGGACTGCAGGCGCCAATGGCCTCCAAGGCGATCACATCTTGTGACGGACAGCCTTGCGTCATCCGGTATTATCCAATGCGATGCATCGCATGGAACTTTGAGTGAAATTCATCCACCAAGGTCCAATAACCCCAACGCCTCGCATGCACGATAACCACCGCCTTGCATTTCGCTTTTCGCGCCGCACCTGGCTGGGCCAGGCCGCAGCTTCCGCGGCTGTAGCCGCCGTCCCGTTCACCCCGGCCTGGGCACAATTCCGCGTCGAAGTGGCGGGCGCCGGGGCCACGCAGATCCCCTTTTCCATTGCACCGTTTCGCGACAACGGGCTGGTGACGCAGGACATGGCGGCCATCATTCGCGCCGACCTGGAGCGCTCTGGCCAGTTCCGCTTCGTGCCGCCGCTGGGTTACCACCTCGATGAGTCGTCCCGCCCCGATCTGGCGCCCTGGCGGAGCAAGGGCACCGACTCCCTGCTGACCGGGAGCGTGTCGCGGCTGGCCGATGGCCGTTTCGACGTCCGTTTCCGCCTCTGGGACGCGGTCCGTGGTCAGGACCTGGGGGCCATGAGCTATCCGGTCACCACGCGCGATCTGCGCCAGGCCGCACACCGGATCGCCGACTTCATGTACGAGAAGCTCACCGGTGACAAGGGGGTGTTCTCGACCCGCATCGCCTATGTGTCCAAACAGGGCAACACGCATCGCCTGTGGGTGGCCGATGCCGATGGCGAGGTCGCGCAGGAAGTGTTCCGCAGCAACCAGCCCCTGATCTCGCCCTCGTGGTCGCCGGCCGGCAACGAGTTGATGTACGTCTCGTTCGAGTCCCGCAAGCCGGTCATCTACTCGCACGACATCTTCACGGCCCGCCGCCGCTTGCTGGCCAACTTCCGCGGCTCCAACAGTGCGCCATCGTGGTCGCCCGACGGACGCCGCATGGTCGCTGCATTGTCCATTTCCGGCAACGCCCAGGTCTATGCGCTGAACCTCGACGGAACGGCCCCGCGCCGGCTCACGCAGTCGGGCGGCATCGACACCGAGCCCGTGTTCAGCGCCGACGGCCGCAGCATCTACTTCGTCAGCGACCGCGGCGGCTCGCCGCAGATTTACCGCATGGATGCCAATGGCGGGGGCGCGCAGCGGATCACCTTCAACGGCAACTACAACATATCGCCGGCACCCAGCCCGGATGGCAAATGGCTGGCCTTCATCTCCCGCCTCGGTGGCGCGTTCCGACTGCATGTCATGGACCTGGCGTCGGGCAACACCACGGCACTGACCGAGACGTCGGCTGACGAGAGCCCGAGCTTCGCGCCCAACAGCCGCCTCATCATCTACGCCACGCGCGACCGCGGGGAGGCCCTGATGACCACCACGCTGGACGGCCGTGTCAAAACCCGGCTGGCCAGCGTGCAGGGCGAAATCCGCGAGCCCGACTGGGGGCCTTTCCTGAAATGAACCTGACCGCGCCGGCCCCGTGCCGGCGCCACATGACACACGACCTTTCCTTCTTCCCCTCCTTCCCTAGCACTGCCATGACCACTCGAAGCATCGCCACGTCCCTGGCCACCCGACTCTCCCGTCCCCTTGTCCAGCGCACGGCTGCCGTGGCGTTGCTGATGGCACTGGCCGCCTGCGGCTCCAGCGTCAAGCTCGACGAGGCGCCTGTCGAGGACCGCTCGGCAGCCACGGCCAGCACCGGCACCGACCAGGGCGGCACCGCCATGGACCAGGGCAGCATGGACGGCGTCAACGTGCCGGGCATCGACACCCCTCAGCCTGCCGGTCTGGAGCGCCTGGTGTATTTCGACTTCGACAGCTTCGATGTGCGCTCGGACGCCACCCCCATTCTGGAGGCCAATGCGCGCTACCTCCGGGCCAACCCCAACCGCAAGGTCAACCTCGAGGGTCACACCGACGAGCGTGGCGGCCGCGAATACAACCTGGCACTGGGTCAGAAGCGTGCCGAATCCGTCCGCCGGGCCCTGTCCCTGATGGGCATCCCCGACAGCCAGATGGAGCCCGTCAGCTTTGGTGAAGAGAAGCCCGCCGCGGTGGGCTTCGACGAAGGTTCGTACGCCCAGAACCGCCGCGTTGAACTGGTTTACCGCTGATGATGATGGCCGGGACTGCACGGAATCCGGGGCGGCGATCAGGGTGGGCAGCCCTGGCGTTGCTGGCGGCGGCGTGGTGGCCGCTGCAGGCGCATGCGCTGTTCAACGACGACGAAGCCCGCAAGGCCATCATTGATCTGCGCCAGCGCTTCGAGGCCTACAAGGCGACCTCCGACCTTGCGCTCAAGGAACTCCGGGAGAGTTCGGCACACCAGCGTGGCCTGATCGAGCTGGCCAGCCAGATCGAGCAGTTGCGCGCGGAAGTCGCCCAGTTGCGGGGCCAGAATGAAGAGTTGGCCCGCCACGTGTCCGAGCTGCAACGGCAGCAAAAGGATGCCCAGCAGGGCGTGGAGGAGCGCCTGCGCGAGATGGAGCCGGCGCTGGTGACCTTCGACGGGCAGTCCTTCAAGGCCTTGCCCGCTGAAAAGCGCGATTACGAATCGGCGCTGGAAGCCATGCGGGCAGCCGACTTTCCGCAGGCGGAAACCGCCTTTCAGAACTTTTTGCGGCAGTACCCCGACAGTGGTTTCCGGCCTTCGGTGCTCTACTGGCTGGGCAACGCCCAATACGCCAACCGCAAATACCGCGAGACCGTCGGCACCCACCGGCAGCTGATCAACAACCATCCGTCGCACCCGCGCGTTCCCGAGGCCATGCTGGCCGTGGCCAACAGCCTGGTGGAGCTCAAGGAGGTGAAGGCGGCCCGGCAAACGCTGAGTGATCTGATCAAGGCCCATCCGGCATCGGAAGCGGCCGCGGTCGCCAAGGAGCGGCTGGCGAAGCTGCGCTGAGCCAGGCTGGACGGGGACGGTCGAGGAGGCCGACCCACCGGCGAACGCCGGTGGCGCTCACCTTCTACAATCACGCCCCATGGAAATCGCCGAACTGCACTCCCTGCAAAACACCGTGCTCTGGGCCGCCTTCGCGGTGGCCGCCGTATTTGGCTTCATTGCCCAGCGCACCCACTTTTGCACCATGGGTGCCATCAGCGATGTCGTGAACATGGGCTCGTGGGTGCGCATGCGCATGTGGGGCATGGCGGTCGGCGTGGCCATGATCGGCTTTCACCTCATGGCCTGGGCGGGCTGGATCGATCCGGCGATGACCATCTACGCCTCCGGGCGCATCATCTGGCTGTCGGCGCTCACGGGTGGGGCGCTGTTCGGCTTCGGCATGGTGCTGGCCTCGGGCTGCGGCAGCAAGACGCTGGTGCGCATCGGCGGCGGCAGTCTCAAGTCACTGGTGGTTTTCTTCGTGATGGGCTTGGCCGCCTTTGCGACCATGCGCGGTTTCATGGCGGTGGCCCGTGTCAACTCGGTCGACAAGGTGGCCTTTGATGTCGAAACCGGCGCATCCATCCCCGTGGCGCTGGCTGCGTCGGTCGGGCTGTCCCCCGAGACGGCATCGCTGGTCATGGCGCTGGTGGTGGGGCTGGGCCTGATAGCCTGGGCCCTGGCCAGTGCCGACTTCCGTACCGGTCATGGTCTTCTGGCGGGCGTCGGCATTGGCGCGACGATTGCCGCGATGTGGTGGGTCAGTGGCAAACTGGGCTTTGTGCCTGAGCACCCCGAAACGCTGGAGTCGGTGTATCTCGCCACCAACTCGAGCCGCATGGAGGCGATGACATTCACGGCGCCGATGGCCTACACGCTCGACTGGCTGATCTACTTCAGCGATACGTCCAAGCGCCTGACCCTGGGCGTGGTGTCGGTCTTCGGCGTCGTGGCCGGTGCCTGGGTGCAGGCCATGCTGGCGCGCGAGTTCCGCTGGGAGGGCTTTCGCGGCACCCAGGATACCGCCTTGCACCTGGCCGGCGCCGCCTGCATGGGCATTGGCGGTGTCACCGCCATGGGCTGCACGGTGGGGCAGGGCCTGTCCGGCCTGTCAACCCTGGGCCTGACCAGCGTGATTGCTGTCGCGGGTATCGTGCTGGGGGCGCTTGGCGGTTTCCGCTTCCAGATGTGGCTGCTGGAGCGTGCCTGACATGGTTGCCCTGAGCGCGGCGGCCAGCGCCGATCCCGCGCGCCGGTTCGGTGGCCTGCAGCGCCTGTACGGGATCGAGCCGGCACAGCGCATCTTCGATGCTCACGTGGTGGTCGCCGGTATCGGGGGCGTGGGCTCGTGGACCGTGGAGGCGCTGGCGCGCAGCGGGGTGGGGCACCTGACCCTGATCGACATGGACCACATTGCCGAGTCCAACATCAATCGGCAGATTCATGCGCTCGACAGCACGCTGGGTGCGGCCAAGGTGGAGGCGATGCGCGCCCGGATCGCCCAGATCAACCACGATTGCCAGGTGCGCGTCATCGACGATTTCGTGACGCCCGACAACTGGCCGGCCCTGCTGGGCGACGGTGCGGCCCTGCCGTCCGCGCTGGTGGACGCGTGCGACCAGATCAGGGCCAAGACGGCCATGGCACATTGGGCCATGCGCTCGGGCGTGCCCTTCATCACGGTGGGTGCGGCCGGTGGCAAACGCCTGGCGCATGCGGTGGACCTGGCGGATCTGGCCGAGGTCACACACGATCCCTTGCTCGCCCAGTTGCGCTACCGCCTGCGCCGCCACCACGGTGCGGCCCGGTCAGGCCGCATCGGCGTGGGTTGCGTCTTCAGCCGCGAAGCGGTGGTACCCGCCGATGCCTCCTGCGTGGTCGAAGGCGGTGGTGACCACAGCCTCAATTGCCACGGCTATGGCTCGGCCGTGACGGTGACCGCCACCTTCGGCCTGTGTGCGGCCAGTTGGGTCATGAACCGGCTGGCGCAGGCTGGCGGCGGCCGCCGCTGACGCAGGCGCGCGTCGCCGCGGCCCGCGCTCAAGCCGCCGCGGTCTGCTGCGTCCACAGGGGAATTTCAAGGTACACGGTGCAGCCCTCATCGCGCTTGGCCACGCACTCGATGGTGCCGCCATGCTTTTGTGCGATGCGCTGCGAGATCGCCAGCCCTGTGCCCAGACCCGGGAAATCCATGGTGTGGTGTTGGCGCTGGAACAGCAGGTACAGATTGGGGGCCTGCGCGGCGTCAAAGCCCGCGCCATTGTCCTTGATGAAGATCACGCACCGCCCGGGAGAGCCTTCGCGCACGCCGACCTGGATGGTTGCACCCGCCGTTTTGGCGGTGAACTTCACCGCGTTATCGACCAGACGCGAGAACATTTCGCCCAGGAGGGCAGGATCACCTCTGACCTGCGGCATCTCCGGCTCGACCTCCCAGTGGATCAGCCGGTTGCTGTGCTGCGCCTTGAACTGACCGACGGTGGCCTTGATCAGTTGTCCGACATCCACCTTGGCAAAGGCGGGTGTCTCGCTGCCCAGCCGGGTGTATTCCAGCAGCGCATCGACCATGCCGCCCATTTTGGAGGCCAGACGATCGATGTCATCCACGTACCGGAGATCCGGGCTTGACGCGGCCACGACCTCCGACTCCTTGAGCAATTGGACGTAGCCCTTGATATGCCGCAACGGCGCGCGGAAATCATGCCCGACGAGATAGGAGAAGTTGTCGAAATCCTCGTTGATCCGGGACAGGAGTGCCGCCTGCTTTTGCACCTCGTCCTGTAGCGAGCGGCCCTGCGAGCGCAACATGCCCTCCAGCAGCCCGGACTCGGTCAGGTCGTGCACCACGCAGGAGAAAAGCCGGCGTTCATCGGCGCCGCAGGACAGCGGGGCGAAACTGCAATCGGCCCAGAAACGGCGATCGCCCGACCTGAGGCCCCAGGCGCTGACACGGGCCACGGTCTCGCTGTCCTCTTGCGGCAGGCGGCGAATGAGGTCGCCGTTCAAAGGGGTTGACCGCTCGCTGACGAACAACTCTTCGATGTTCCGGCCCAGGCAGGCGGCTTCGCTGCGATCAAAAAGGCGGGCGGCACCGGGAGGCCAGGCCACGATGGTGCCATCGGCGTCGACAACGAACTGGGCCCGGTCACGGGCCTCGAGCGCCAGGTGCGCGAGTTGTTCCGCCTGCTGCCGGCATTCCAGCGCCTTGCGCTGGTACTGTTCCTCCAGCTCCTGGTTGGCGACGAAGACCAGATCCTCGGTCATCTTCCGGTCGGTGATGTCGTTGTGCTCGGCGAAGAACCCCACGACATGGGCACCGTCAAAATCCGGCGTCAGCCGCACGGAAAAGAACTTGTGTTCACCGTTGTCGCCCTGGCGCTCGGCCTCAAACGACAGCGATTCACCGCTCAGAACCCGGGCGATTCTGGGCAGCAGATCTTTGAGCAGTGCCGGGGACAGGATGTCCTCGAGGTGCAGCCCGACGACACCCGCCGGCACGCGGCCATACCGGGCCGAGTGAGCCCGGTTGGAAAACCGGCAGACCAGGTCGGCGTCAAAATACGCCAGCGCGGACGGTGAGCGGTCAACCGTGCCCTGCAAAAACGCGATCTTTGCCTTCAGTTCCCGGATGGTGTCCATTTCCTCCGTGGCATCGATGATGGACACGTTGACGGTTGGCACCGGCGCCTGCAAGTCCACTTCGCCGGCCAGCAGCCTGGCGGTGATGAACGAACGCCCCTTCCCCCAGAGCCGGATGTGCAACGCAGCAGGCGGTATCCCGGCCAACGCGCTGGCGACAAACTTCCGCAGGCGCTGCACGCATTCTTCATCGTTGATCCTGGCCAGCTCCACAAACGAAACGCCGGCACCATCGGGCCCCACGCAGTCTTTGGCTTCGATATTCAGCCAGTCGAGCAAGGGTGCATTGATGGCAACGACGCGCAAAGAGGCATCGAGTTCGATGATGCCGCAGGCTGAATACCTGGCGAGCTTGTCCGCCGGCGTTTCCGGGACCAGGGTGTCTGATGGATTCATGAAGCCTCTGTGCAGCTGGTGAGGTGGCGTCGCGTGGTTCTTTGATGACGGATGTTCGCAGGTTTTCAGGGGTGCCGTGTGCCGTGGCCTTCATGGGCGGCACGCCAGCAGGTCACTGGCCGGTGTTCGCCCTGATTTTTTCCGCGGTTTCGAAGATGCCGGCCGCAATGCGGCCGCCAAGCGCCAGGGCAATATCGTCGGCCGGTACGTTGCCGGGGTTGTCCAGGCGCGCACAGTAATCCGCCAACGCCATGGCACCCACGGTGCGCGCCGACGATTTGAGCCGGTGCGCCGTGCTCATCAGTTTGTTCCAGTCCCGGTCGCGCAGGGCTTCGGCAATCGATACCGCTTCCCGGTTGAGCTGATTCGTGAATATGGTCAGCAGCTCCGCCGCCAGATCCTCGTCATCCTCGGCATATTGGGCAATGACATCGGGATCGTAGACAGGATGTATGCTGGTGTCGGTGGAAATTGCCATGGATTGCGCCGGGTCCGGAGTGGATGGCTCATGCGGCGCCCGGGGGGCACCGCCATGAGGGCCAGCGGGCCACGCACAGGAGGGGGAGGCGTCGCCGGCCGGTGTTTCTGGTTGTAAATATACCCCGCAGGCCCATTGTCCGAGCGGCCGTGGCCGCCGCGCCGATTCCTGCCGCAGGTGCGCAATAATTGAAGCTAGGCGGAACCGTGGCCGGCGGTCTTGAAACTGAATACGTTGTTGTTATGGGATTCTTGCGATCGATGACCTAATTAATGGCGTTGGATTCACCGACCATCTTCAACCATTTCATTGCCCATGCCGGTATTTCCATCGCCGAATGCCCTTCAAAAGCAGGCCAGATTGATCATGGCCGTGGTCTCCGGGCTGCTGATGGCCGGCCTGTTTGTGGGCGACCTGTTCACCCCGCTGGGGTTTGCCCACGGGGTTCTTTACGTGCCCGTGCTCGTGCTGGCCGCAACATTCGCGCCCCCCAGGGCGCTCGTGGTCTTGGGGGCCACGGCCGTGCTGCTCACGCTGCTGGGATGGATGTGGTCGCCACCGCCGCCGCCGGGCGTGGCGGCCAAGGTGTATGTCTCAAACCGGCTGATCTCGATGCTGGCCGTGGTCGTCACCACGGTCATCGCCTATTGGCTGGGCAAGACGCGTGCCGGCCTCGAAATGACCAGGAACACGGCGCAGACCATGTCGCGCCTGCTGGCCATGGCCTCGGAAGTGGGTCATCTGGGCGCCTGGCAATACAGCACCGGCACCCGGGCCTCCACCTGCTCCATCGAGGTCTTCCGGCTGCACGGCCTGTCCGTGGAGCACGACCACGCGCTGGAAGAAGTCCTGGCCTGCTACAGCGAGCAGGACCGGCAGCGCTTCAAGGAACAGTTGGAGGCCTGTGCCCGCACCCGGACCGGCTTCGAGGATGAGTTCCGGATCGCCAGCGGCTCCCGGGCCAGCCGATGGATCCGGGTGACCGCTCGTGCCGTCGTCCACGACGGCGGACGCGTCCGTGGCGTCGAAGGTACGTTCCAGGACATCAGCCGGCAAAAGGAGATCGAACTCGAACTGGCCAGGAGTCTGCAACGCTGGCAGAGCCTGGCGGAAACCCTCCCGGTGATCATCTGGACGGCCGATCAGGGCCGCCAGCTCACCTATACCAGCCGCTCCCTGGCCGACTACTCGGGCATCGCGGCGCAGGCGCTGCTGGGCGATGGCTGGACCGCGATCGTGCATCCCGATGACGTCACCCATGTCGCGACCGGCTGGGTTCCGTCCAGCGGTAGCGATGTCCGCTTCGAGTCCATGTTCAGGATCCGCCGCAAGGATGGCCAGTACCGGTGGCACCTGGCCCGGGTGACCCGGATGAAGCTTCAGGGTGACCCGGAAGACTCGTGGTACGGCACTGCCATGGACATCGATGCGCGCATCCGGCTGGAGCGTGACGTCAAGCAGGCTGCAAGGCGCTACGAGACCGTGCTGGAGAGCATGACCGACGCGATCTTTGCCATGGACAGGAACTGGCACGTCACCCTGATGAACTCGCACGCAGAAGTCCTGCTGGATCGCAAGAAGGAGGACCTCATCGGCAAGAACGTCTGGGAGGCGTTTCCGGAAGCGGTTGGCACCGCGTTCCAGCAGAACTACGAGCGGTGCATGCGCCACGCCGAAGTGGTCCGTTTCGAGGAGTGGTACGAGCCGCTGCAAAAGCACTTCGAGGTGAACGCCTACCCGTCAGCCGAAGGCATCTCGGTCTACTTTCGGGACATGACCGAGCAACGGGTGCTCAGGGATCAGCTCAACCAGTCCCAGAAGCTCGAATCGATCGGGCAGTTGACGGGCGGCATCGCCCATGACTTCAACAACCTGCTGACGGTGATCCGGGGCAATACGGGGCTGCTGCTGGACAGCACACACGACAGCGGCAACAAGCCACTGCTGCAATCGATCAGCGACGCGGCGGACAGAGGTGCCATCATGGTGCGCCGCTTGCTGGCCTTTGCCAGGAAGCAGGAACTCTCACCGGCCCCGGTGGACGTCAACCGCCTGGCGCAGGGCATGCACGGTTTGCTCCACAGGACACTGGGCGAGCACATCGAGATCACCCTGGCGCTGGACCCCGCTGTCCCGCCTGCCGTGGTGGACGAGGTGCAGCTCGAAAGCGCCTTGCTGAACCTCGCGATCAATGCCCGTGACGCGATGCCCGAGGGCGGGTGCCTGACGATTGCCACCTCCACCGTCACGCCCGATGCACCGCCGGTGCACCAGGGGAGCGGCACGCCGGCCACCTACGTCCAGATCGAGGTGGCGGATACCGGCAAGGGCATCTCGCCGCGCATGCTGTCCAAGGTGTTCGATCCGTTCTTCACGACCAAGCCCAAAGGGCAGGGCACCGGGCTGGGCCTGGCCATGGTGCATGGCTTCATCAAGCAGTCGGCCGGCCACATCGCGATCGACAGCGCGGAAAACCGGGGCACGAGCATCAAGATGCTCCTGCCCGTCGCCCGCCGGGAACCGGAGGCCGACGCCGTACCGGCGCCATCCGTGAACACGGCGGACCTCCCCATGGGCCAGGGCGAGCGGGTGCTGCTCGTCGAAGACGATGACCTGGTGCGCAGCTACGCGACCACGGTGCTGAAGAAACTCGGCTACGAGGTGGTGTCGGCCGCGGACGGGCGAGAGGCGCTCGAGCTGATCCGGTCGCAACCGGACATCGCGGTGTTGTTCACCGACGTGATCATGCCGGGCGGCATGACCGGCCCGGAACTCGCCGCCCAGGCCCGGGAGATCCGGCCGACACTGCCGGTGCTGTTTGCCTCCGGCTACACGGAAGACGCCATGACCCTGCACGATCACCGGTTTGCGGACGACCTGCTCCTGACCAAACCGTACAAGAAGGCCGATCTGGCACTCAAACTCCATCAGGCGATCCATCGGCGCTGAGCGCTTGCCTTGGGGCGGCGCCGCTCAGAACCGGAACCCCTCGCGCGCCATGAACAACTGGGCCGGCCGCTGCGGGCCGCGCTCGTACTCGTCGAGCTCGATCAGGTCGGGTGAG
>NZ_JAQVEJ010000116.1 GCF_028698005.1 Hydrogenophaga sp. | reverse complement strand
CGCGCAGGCCCATGGCCACCACCAGCGCCAGGATGGCGAAACGCGCAATGCGTGCCAGACCCTTGCTGTTGGGGCCGGCGGCCCGGTCGATGGCCGTGAAGGCCACATTGGCCAGCCAGAAACCGATGATCAGGATGGCCGAGCCCAGCAGGATGTCGGCGCCGAAGCGGATGAAGGTCTCGACGATGCCGCCGACCTGCTCGAAGCCCAGCTGGTTGGCGGCCTCGACGGTGGCGAACAGCATGGCAAAGAACAGCGCCACACGGCCGACGAAGGTCGAGGCGCTGACCTGGCTGAAGGCATGGCCCAGGCCGATGCGCTCGGGCAGGGTGTCGAAGCCCAGTGTGGCCAGCAGGCTGGCCAGCAGGCGGCTGGCGAAGGTGGCCACCAGCCAGGTGACGACCAGGATCAGCGCGGCCGCGATCAGGTGGGGCACGGCCTCCAGGATCATGCCCAGCATGTCGGTGGCGGGCCTGGAGATGGCATCGATCTTGAGCGCATCGAGTGCCGCAATCAGCGAAGGCACGAACACGACCACGAACACCAGCATGCCGATGACGCCGGACAGGCGCACCGCCTCGCCGATGCCGGCCCGCTCGCCCACCTTGTCGACACCGGCGGTGCGCGTGAGGTTGGTGGTCAGGTTGCGCAGCACGGTGGCCAGGATCCAGCCGACGCCACCGATCACCAGGGCAGCGACCGCGTTGGGCAGCATGTCCAGCGCCTTGGTCATCATGCCGGTCAGCGGGTCCAGCAGGCCCTGCAGGCCCAGGGCGCCCAGGATGGCGGGTACGAACAGCAGGATCACCAGCCAGAACAGGGCGCCGGCCAGGCTGTCGCCGATGGGTGACATGTCGGCGTGCTCGGACAGCTTCTCGTCGAGGGTGGTGCGGTCGAGGAGCTTTTGCGACACCAGCCGCACGACGCTGGCCAGCAGCCAGGCCACCAGCGCCAGGGCCATGCCGCCCAGCAGACGGGGTGCGTAGGCGAACAGTTCGGTGGTGAAGGCCGTGAAGGGGCCGGAGACGGTGGCCAGATCGAGCGAATTGAAGACCGCCACCAGGGTGAACAGGAGGACGACCCAGAACAGGGCCAGACCCACCGCACCCTCGATATCGATCCGGCTGCTGGTCAGGCGCCCGAAGCGCTCGTTGATGCGCAGCGCGCCCAGGCTGCGCCGTGCGCCGGCGCGCACGAGCACGGCAATCACCCAGCCGAGGATGAAGATGCCCAGGGCGCCGAGCAACTGGGGAATGTGGCCGCCCAGCGTGCTCTGCAGGGATTCCCATAGCGTGTGCATGTCCATGCCGTTCTCCTCATCGAGAGTGGATACGGGGTCATCATGCAAACCGGGGTGCGTGACGTCAACCCGTGCGGGCGCTTTTGTGACCTTTGGCCGCTGTTGTCGCGCGGATGATTGAAAAAGCGCACCGGATGCGTGAACCAGCACACGGGGTCAGGCGGCTTTCGTGCTGTCGCGGGGGTGTCAGCAGGGAACGCCCGCATAGGTTTTACCCCAGTATGCGATGCGCGATGCCCCGACGTACGATGCATTGCAACAAAAAAAGGAAACGCCGGCGGCGGCCAGGAGACAGCCATGGCCGGCCCGCCAGCAAAACCATCGCCGTAAGGAGCGGCGCAGGCGCCATGAGCGACGTCATACTCGAGACACACCACCTGACCAAGGAGTTCAAGGGTTTCACGGCGGTCAGCGATGTGAATCTGGCCGTTCAGCGCGGGAGCATCCATGCGCTGATCGGTCCCAACGGGGCAGGCAAGACGACCTGCTTCAACCTGCTGACCAAGTTCCTGGAGCCGACCTCGGGCACCATCGTGTTCAACGGCGTGGACATCACGCGCGAGCGGCCGGCACAGATCGCGCGCCGCGGCGTGATCCGCTCGTTCCAGATCTCCGCGGTGTTCCCGCACCTGAGCGTGCTGGAGAACGTGCGTCTGGGCCTGCAGCGCCAGCTGGGCACGTCGTTCCATTTCTGGCGCAGCGAGCGCACGCTCGACCGGCTCCAGGATCGCGCGATGCAGCTGCTGGGCGAGGTTGGTCTGGCGGAGTTGGCCGACGAGGTCACGGTGAACCTGCCCTATGGCCGCAAGCGCGCGCTGGAGATCGCCACCACGCTGGCCATGGAGCCCGAGCTGATGCTGCTGGATGAGCCCACGCAGGGCATGGGCCACGAGGACGTGGACCGTGTCACGCAGCTGATCAAAAAGGTGTCGGCCGGCCGCACCATCCTGATGGTCGAGCACAACATGAAGGTGGTGTCCACCATCGCCGATCGCATCACGGTGCTGCAGCGCGGCGCGGTGCTCGCCGAGGGGCCGTACGAAGAGGTGTCGAACAACCCGCAGGTGATGGAGGCCTACATGGGCACCACCGACGGCGAACTCCAGGGAGCCCACTGATATGACCCCCACGCTCCTCACTTCGTGTGGTTCGCTGCCCTCCGGGGGGGCGCATGCCTCCCTTGGGGCGGCCCGGCGGGAGGCATCATGACCACGCCGGCACTGGAAATCAAGGATCTGCAGGCCTGGTACGGCGAGTCGCACGTGCTGCATGGCGTGGACATGATGGTGCGTCCGGGCGAAGTGGTCACGCTGCTGGGGCGCAACGGGGCCGGGCGCACCACCACGCTGCGAGCCATCCTGGGCCTGACGGGCACGCGCAAGGGCAGCATCCGGGTCAACGGCCACGAGACCATCGACCTGCCCACCTACAAGATCGCCCACTACGGCATCGGCTACTGCCCCGAGGAGCGCGGCATCTTCTCCAGCCTGACGGCCGAGGAAAACCTGATGCTGCCACCGGCGCTCAAGGGCAGCGAGCCGGGCATGCCGGTGGACGAGATCTACGCCATGTTCCCCAATCTGGCCGAACGCCGACAGAGTCAGGGCACGCGGCTGTCCGGTGGCGAGCAGCAGATGCTGGCGGTGGCACGCATCCTGCGCACGGGCGCACGCCTGCTGCTGCTGGACGAGATCTCCGAGGGCCTGGCGCCGGTGATCGTGCAGGCGCTGGCACGCATGATCACCACCTTGCGCGCCAAGGGTTACACGATCGTGATGGTGGAGCAGAACTTCCGCTTCGCCGCACCGCTGGCCGACCGCTTCTACGTGATGGAGCACGGCCGCATCGCCCTGCATTTCGGCGCCGACGAACTGCAGGAAAAGATGCCCTTGCTCAACGAACTGCTGGGCGTCTGACGCCCGGCCCCTGGTTCCATTCCCACCCACTCCAAAGGAGACGTTTGCCATGAAGAGAAAGCTCACTGCCATCGCCCTGGCGGCCGGCGCGCTGGTGCTGGCCACCGCGGCCAACGCCCAGGTCAAGATCGGCCTGATCACGGACATGTCCAGCCTCTACTCCGACGTGGAAGGCAAGAACGGCGCGCTGGCCATCCAGATGGCCATCGACGACTTCGGCGGCAAGGTGCTGGGCCAGCCGATCGAGCTGCTGACGGCCGATCACCAGAACAAGGCGGACATCGCGGCGAGCAAGGCGCGCGAATGGATCGACACCCAGGGCCTGACCATGGTGTTCGGCGGCACCAACTCGGGTGCGGCCCTGGCCATGGCCAAGGTGGCGCAGGAGAAGAAGCGCGTCTATTTCAACAACGGCGCGGCCAGCTCGGCGCTGACCAATGAGCAGTGCTCGCCCTACACCGTGCATTACGCCTACGACACCGTGGCACTGGCCAAGGGCACGGGTGCCGCGGTGGTCGACCAGGGCGGCAAGAGCTGGTTCTTCCTGACCGCCGACTACGCGTTCGGCCACGCGCTGGAGGCCGACACCAGCCGCATCGTGAAGGAAAAGGGCGGCACCGTCGTGGGCGCCGTGCGCACGCCGCTGAACGCGAGCGACTTCTCGTCCTTCCTGCTGCAGGCGCAGAACTCCAAGGCGCAGATCCTGGGCCTGGCCAACGCGGGCGGCGACACGATCAACTCGATCAAGGCGGCCAAGGAGTTCGGCATCGACAAGTCGATGAAGCTCGCCGGCCTGCTGGTGTTCCTCTCGGACGTGCACAGCCTGGGCCTGCGCAACACGGGGGGCCTGCTGCACACCACGAGCTGGTACTGGGACCTGAACGACGACACGCGTGCCTGGGCCAAGCGCTTCTTCGACAAGACCAAGCGCATGCCGACCGATGTGCAGGCCGCCGACTACTCGGCGACCGCGACCTACCTGAAGGCCGTGCAGGCCGCCGGGACCACGGACGCCGACAAGGTGATGGAAGAGCTGCGCAAGCTGACCATCAACGACGCGTACACCAAGAACGGCAAGATCCGCCCGGACGGTCGCATGGTGCACGACATGTACCTGGTGGAAGCCAAGCAACCCTCGGAGTCCAAGGCACCGTGGGACTACCTGAAGGTGGTCAAGACCCTGCCCGGCGACCAGGTCTACACGACCAAGGCCGAGAGCAAGTGCGCCCTCTGGAAGTGAGCGCCTGAGCCGACCTGATCCCGACGCTGTCCAACACCATTGCCTATGTCGATCTCGATGCCCGCCTTGCTGAGCCAGCTCCTCCTGGGGCTGGTCAACGGCTCGTTCTATGCCATGCTCAGTCTGGGCCTGGCGGTGATTTTCGGGCTGCTCAACGTCATCAACTTCGCGCACGGGGCCCTGTTCATGATGGGCGCCGTGCTGACGTGGATGGCGATGAACTACTTCGAGGTCAACTACTGGGTGATGCTGGTGGCGGCGCCGGTGATCGTGGGCGCGTTCGGCGTCCTGATCGAGCGCACGCTGCTGCGCTGGATCTACAAGCTTGACCATCTCTATGGTCTGCTGCTGACGCTGGGGCTGACGCTGCTGATCGAGGGCGTGTTCCGCTCGGTGTACGGGGTCTCGGGCCTCGCCTATGACACGCCGGAGGCGCTCTCGGGTGCGTTCAACCTCGGTTTCATGATCCTGCCCAAGTACCGGGCCTGGGTGGTGGTGGCATCGCTGGCGGTGTGCCTGGTCACCTGGTACGCGATCGAGAAGACACGCCTGGGTGCCTACCTGCGTGCGGGTACCGAAAACCCGCGTTTGGTGGAGGCCTTCGGCATCAATGTGCCGCTGATGGTGACGCTGACCTACGGCTTCGGCGTGGCGCTGGCGGCCTTCGCCGGCGTGCTGGCCTCGCCGGTCATCCAGGTGTCCCCGCTGATGGGGCAGAACCTGATCATCGTGGTGTTCGCGGTGGTCGTGATCGGCGGCATGGGCTCGATCATGGGCTCCATCGTCACCGGTCTGCTCCTGGGCGTCATCGAGGGCCTGACCAAGGTGTTCTATCCCGAGGCATCCTCCACCGTGGTGTTCGTGATCATGGTGATCGTGCTGCTGATCCGCCCCGCCGGCCTGTTCGGCAAAGAGAAATGAGCGAGGGGCCGAACACCATGAATGCCAAGAAACTCTCCTGCTTCTGCTACGGTCTGCTCCTGTTGTGCCTGCTGGCGGCCCCGTTCATGGGCGCCTATCCGGTGTTCGTGATGAAGCTGATGTGCTTCGCGCTGTTCGCCTGTGCCTTCAACCTGCTGCTGGGCTACACCGGGCTGCTGTCCTTCGGCCATGCCGCCTTCCTGGGCGGATCGGCCTACATTGCGGGTCACTCGATGAAGATCTGGGGCGTGACGCCCGAGATCGGGCTTGTCCTGGGGATGGCCACGGGGGCGCTGCTGGGCTGGCTGTTTGGCATGCTGGCGATCCGCCGCCAGGGCATCTATTTCTCGATGATCACGCTGGCGCTGGCGCAGATGGTGTTCTTCATCGCGCTGCAGGCGCCCTTCACCGGCGGCGAGGATGGCCTGCAGTCGGTGCCGCGCGGCAAGCTGTTCGGCGTGCTCGACCTGTCGAGCGACCTGACCATGTACTACGTGGCCCTGGTGATCGTGGTGGCGGCCTTCCTGCTCATCGCACGCACGGTGCATTCACCCTTCGGGCAGGTGCTCAAGGGCATCAAGGAAAACGAGCCGCGCGCCATTTCCCTGGGCTATGACGTGGGCCGCTTCAAGCTGCTGGCCTTCGTCATCTCGGCCGCGCTGTCGGGGCTGGCCGGCTCGCTCAAGACCCTGGTGCTGGGCTTTGCCTCGCTGTCGGACGTGCACTGGACGGCCTCGGGCGGCGTGATCCTGATGACGCTGGTCGGCGGCCTGGGCACCCTCTCGGGTCCGCTGGTCGGTTCGGCCGTGGTGGTGCTGCTGGAAAACAAGATCGGTGAGTTCGGCACCTTCCTGTCGCGCCTGACCGGCATCGAGTGGTTCAACACGCTGGGCGAATCGGTGACCATGGTCACCGGCCTGATCTTCGTGGTCTGCGTGCTGGCGTTCCGGCGCGGGATCATGGGGGAGATCATTGCCTGGCTGGGGCGCCTCAAGGGCGGCGGCGGGTCCCGCTGAGCTTGCCGGGGTGCGCTGGACTTCCTGGCGCAGCCGCCCTGAACCGGTACGGCCCGGGGGTCAGGCCGGCTGGGTGTCGAAGCCGGCGGTCTGCAGTGCCTCGATCACCTGCCGCAGGTGTGCCGGGCCGCGCGTCTGCAGCACCAGTTCGATCGCCACATTCTGCGCGGCCAGCAGCGTGAAGGCGCGCTGGTGGTGCACCTCGTCGATGTTGGCGCCGGTCTCGGCGACGATGGCGGTGATGCGCGCCAGGTTGCCCGGCACGTCGCGTGCGCTGATCCGGATGCGGGCCAGCCGGCCCGCGCGTACCATGCCGCGCTCGATGATGGAGGCCAGCAGCATCGGATCGATGTTGCCGCCGCTGAGCACCAGGCCCACCCGCTTGCCGGCGAAACGCTGCGGGTAGCGCAGCAGCGCGGCCAGCGAGGCGGCACCGGCGCCTTCGACCAGGGTTTTCTCGATTTCGAGCAGCATGACGATGGCCTGCTCGACGTCGCCTTCATCGACCAGCAGCACGTCGTCCACGCGCTCGCGGATCACCGCCTGCGTCAGCGTGCCCGGCGTGCCCACGGCGATGCCCTCGGCAATGGTGCTGTTGCCCAGGGGGCGGTGCTCGCCCTTGATCACGTTGAACATCGAGGGGAAGCGCTCGGTCTGGATGCCGATGATCTCGATGTCCGGCCTGAGCGCGCGTGCCACGGTGGCCATGCCGGCGATCAGGCCGCCGCCGCCGACGGCCACCACCAGGGCGTCCAGGCTGGGCTGATCGCGCAGCATCTCCAGCGCCACCGTACCCTGCCCCGCCATGATGGCTTCGTCGTCGTAGGGGTGGACGAACACCAGGCCCTGCTGCTCGGCCAGCGCGCGGGCATGGGCACGGGCTTCGTCCAGCGTGTGGCCGTGCAGCACGACCTCGGCACCGAAGCCGCGTGTGCGCTCGATCTTCACGCCCGGCGTGAAGCGGGGCATGACGATGACCGCGCGGATGCCCAGGCGCTGGGCGTGGTAGGCCACGCCCTGGGCGTGGTTGCCGGCGCTCATGGCGATGACGCCGCGCCGCCTCTCGTCGGGCGCGAGCTGGGCGAGCTTGTTGCAGGCCCCGCGCTCCTTGAACGAGGCGGTGTACTGCAGGTTCTCGAATTTCAGGAACACCTGGCAGCCGGTGAGCTGTGACAGCGTCTTGGATGCCACACAGGGCGTGTCCAGCACCTGGTCGGTCAGGCGGGCGGCGGCGGCCCTGACATCGTCGATTTCGATCATGCCCGTCATTGTGCGCACATTCGGGTGTGCCGCCGGTGATGGCTATCCCGCAGAACCCGCGCGGTCGGATGGCCGGTGTCTTCCACGATGGCCCAAGCTGCGTTATGGTCCGCTCAGGCGTGCCAGCGCCGTGGACCACCCGGCACCGGCACACCGTCAGGAGGTAGTGCATGGGCAAACGCATGTTGTCGATCGATGGTCCCGCCGCCCGGGGGGCCGGGGCCGCGCGCGTGCCGCCCGAGCCCCGCGACGGGCGGCCGTCCCTGGGCGGCGAGACGCGGGTCTTCGTGCCTGCGGGGCTGCGCCAGGCGCCGGTGCTGGACCTGATGTGCTCGCACTTCGTGCTGGTCCTGGCGTCGCGCCAGGGGCCGCGTTTCAACGTGCGGCGCGATCTCAACACCCTGCTGGCGCTGGCCGGCCGGCATCTGGTGTGGCCGTACACGGTGCTGGCTCGGCTGCGCGAATACCTGGGTCGCCGCTGCAAGGACAATGAGCTGTGGAATGGCCACGAGGGCCTGTCGACGGCCGTTTTCATGGAGCGCTATGGCGTCTGGCGCGGCCCCTACGAGGAAGGCACGCTGTTTTTCTACCTCGACGAGTACGCCAAGGAGATGCCGCGCGACCTGCTGTCGGTGCTGGCCGCCACGGGCGAATGGCTGTCGCAGGCGCTGAAGAAACAGTCCACGCTGGTGGAAAAGAACATCGACGCGCTGGCCAATCTGCTGCAGCTCAACCGTGCCGAGCGCGCCCTGCTGCTGTACGGCACGCTGGCACGCTACCAGCGCGACCTGCGCTCCATCCTGGTGGAGTTCAAGGTCAACAACGCGCCCGAGGCCTATGCGGCCATCGCCGATGTGGCCGGCGTCAAGGCCAGCGAGGTGGGCGAGGCCTTGCGCGCCGGTTCGCGCCTGGAGCGCATCGGCATGGTCGAGAACCTGATCTCCGAGCACAACATCACCGACCTGGCCGACCTGATGAAGGTCAGCGAGAAGCTGCCGCCGGTGCTGATGCGCGAGTACCGCAGCGAAAGCGAACTGATGGCGGTGTTCACCCGGCCGGCGGCGCGCTCGGCGCTGGGCACCGCCGATTTCGACTATGTGGGCGAGGACGTGCGATTGCTCATCGGCCTGCTGCGCGAGGCCGTGGCGCGCCGGGAGGCCGGTGTCAACGTCCTGCTGTACGGGCCGCCGGGCACTGGCAAGACCGAACTGGCCCGCGTGGTCGCTGCCGCCGCCGGGCTGGAGCTGTTCGAGGTCGAGTATGCCGACCGCGACGGCAATGCCCTGAGCGGCCGCGACCGCTACCGCTCGCTGCAGATCGCCCAGGTGTTCCTCAAAGGCACGGCGCATTCGGCGCTGCTGTTCGACGAGGTGGAGGACGTGTTCCCCCCCATCAGCAGCGAGGCGGCCCAGCTCATGGCGCGCGCCGCGCAGATCCCGGCCTCGCACAGCCACAGCGTCAGCGGCAAGGCCTGGGTCAACCAGATCCTCGAATCGAATGCGGTGCCCACGATCTGGGTGACCAACCGCATCGAGCAGATCGACCCCGCATTCCGGCGCCGCTTTGCCTACCACCTCGAACTCAAGAGCCCGCCACCGGGCGCGCGCGAGCAACTGGTGCGCAAGACGCTCGATGGTGTGGCGGTGTCCGACGCGCTGGTGGCGCGCCTGACCGCGCGCAAGGGGCTGACGCCGGCGCAGATCCGCACCGCGATGCGCTTTGCCCAACTGGCCGCCGCGCCCGCCAGGTCACACGGCCGGCGCAAGACCACCACCACGGCGCCCTTGCTCGATGAGCTGATCGAGCGCCAGTTGCGCAACGCCGACCAGGCGCTGGGCCGCCAGCCCGACGCCGCCGCGCGGCCCACGCCCACGCAGTACAGCCTGGACATGCTGAACGTGGCCTCACGCTACGAACTGCCGC
>NZ_JAQVEJ010000009.1:11553-39352 GCF_028698005.1 Hydrogenophaga sp. | reverse complement strand
GCTGTACGCCGCCGCCCTGTCGGCCTCGCGCCTGGGCCAGCACGGGCTGGCCGGGCAACTGGCTGCGCGCCTGGTCGCACGGGCCGGGTCGTCGGGGCAGCGCCCGGCCGAGTGGTTGCAACTGGAGGTGGGAAGCGCGGCCTTGCGCCAGCGCGCCGGTGACCAGCCCACACCCGAATGGCTGGTCTGGCGCGACCGGGCCCTGGCCGGCAGCCAGCGTGCCGGTGTGCTGCTGGGGGCACAGGCGGCGATGGTCAGCGGCGGGGCGAAGCCGGTGGCCGAACGCTTGCACGCCTGGGTGGTCGATCACCCGCGTGATGCGCTGGCCTGGCAGTTGCTGTCGGGTGCGGAACTGGCCTTGGGCCGGAAGCTGCGCGGCATCCGTGCCGACGGCGAGGCGCGGGCCGCGCAATTCGACTGGAGCGGTGCGCTGGAGCGCTTCCGCGCGGCGCAGGCCTTGCCGCCGGCCGACCGCTCGGCCGATCCGATGGAGCTGGCCATCGTCGATGCGCGCGCGCGCCAGATGGAGCAGCGCGTGCGGGAAGAATCAGCGCGAAAGCAGTGACTGCATGGCCATGCTGATCACCAGCATCAGGGCCGAGTAGATCAGCGAGCCCAGCAGCGCGGTCCAGAAGCCGCTCACCTGGAAGCCGGCCAGGATGGAGCCGGCCGCCCAGAACATCAGCGCATTGATCACGAACAGGAACAGGCCCAGCGTGACGATGGTGACCGGCAGGGTCAGAATCACGAGGATGGGCCGGACCAGCACGTTGAGCAGGCCGATCACGGCGGCGGCGATCATGGCCGAGCCGAACCCTTGCACGTGCACGCCCGGCAGGAAGTTGGCCACCAGCAGCAGGGCGCATGCGGCAAGCAGCCAGGTCAGGATCAGTTTCATGATGCCAGCATAGCATTGCCCAACCCGTCCCGGGGGTGGGCGTGCGCCAGCGCGGGACGACGGCGATTGCCGTCAGCCGCGCGGGCGGTGCTTCAGGCGGCCTCTTCGGCGCTCTGCGGCTTGCGCGAGGCGGCCCACTTGCCCAGGGCCAGCACCAGCAGCGCACCGGCGATATGGGCCGTCCAGTACAGCGTGCCGGAGATGACGGCTTCGCCCTTGTCGTTGAGGGTGCCGAGCTTGGGCGCCCAGGTCCACTGGTCGGGGTTCACGAAGGCCGGGTCGGTCACCAGCATGCCGCCCGCGATCCAGCCCAGCAGCATGCCGCCCAGGGTGATGATGACCGGAAAGCGCGCCATCAGTTTGATGACCAGTTGCGAGCCCCAGACGATGATCGGGATCGAGATCAGCAGGCCCATGACCACGAGGATCAGCGAGTGGTCCTGGCCGGCGTTCTGGGCCGCGCCGGCGATGGCGATCACGTTGTCCACGCTCATCACGAGGTCAGCCACGATGATGGTCTTGATGGCCGCCAGCAGCTTGTCGCTGCCCTGGATGTTGCCATGCTCCTCTTCATCGGGGGCCAGCAGCTTGACACCGATCCACACCAGCAGCAGCGCGCCGACGAACTTCAGGAACGGGATGTTCAGCAGCGTCATCGCGAAGGCGATGAGGATGACGCGCAGGATGATGGCGCCGGCGGTCCCCCAGATGATGCCCTTGGTGCGCTGGGCCGGTGGCAGTCGGCGGCAGGCCAGCGCGATCACGACCGCGTTGTCGCCACCGAGCAGGATGTCGATGACGATGATCTGCCCCAGCGCGATCCAGAAGGGGGCATGCATGAAAAATTCCAAATCCATGTGGTCCTCGTTGCTTCTTTGATGGTGCCGCCGGTCGCGGCACCACGGTTGGCCCGTGCAGCGGTGCAGGCACGCGGAACCCCCTTGAACGATGCATCGATCGAAGGGGCATGCGCAGCCTGACACCGGCCACGGCCGGTCTGTCAAAGGTCTTGCTCGACCCGCCGGTGCGGCGGGCCCGGATCGCCGGAGGCCAGGCAAGGCCCCGTGGTGACGACGAACCGGACGGTCGGGGGATGACCGTTGAGCTACTCCCCTTCGAAGCGCCGATTGTAGGCGGGCCGCCAAGGCCGCGGCACACCGCTCGGGTAAGGGGTTCCCACAAGTGGCCCCCCGGTGCCTCAGGGGGTGGCTATGATGCGCGTCTCATGGCCGGCATCCATATCACCGACATCGAGGCATCCATCAATTACTGGCGTGAGCGCTCACTCCCTTCAGATGGCTTGTCTTTGAACGCGGAATTGCGTGCACTGGCCGAGGTGTACGCCCTCATGGCCTGGCGGCGCGACGACGAGGTCGACGAGGACCGGATGCCGGCGGCGGCGCGCCGCGCCTGGCAGGTCTGGTACGAGACGACCCCCGATACACCGTGTATCGCGATCTGCTCGACCAGCCAGGGCGACGATGTGTGCAAGGGCTGCGGGCGCAGCTTCGAGGAGGTGCAGCGCTGGCCGGCCATGTCCCCGGGTGAAAAACGCGCCGTCTGGCGTCGCATCACCCTCGAGGCCAGTGCCTGGCGCTTCAACCGCTACGCCGAGCGCGCGGTCGAATGACCACGGCGCCTGAAGACGAGGCTCCTGCGGCGTCGGGCCACCCCGGGCCCCGCGACCTTTACCCGGGAACGGTGTAGTTGGCCTGTGTCAGGCCGTCGATGCCGCACTCGATGGTGCCGATCCAGTCGATGAACTCCGGCACCGCCTTGCCGGCCAGCGGGGCGCCGTGCTGCGGCACGATCATCTGGATCGGCAGCGTGCGCGCCATGTTGGCCCACAGGCGCAGCACCTTCTGCGACACCATGTAACGGCGGTGGAAGGCCTCCATGCGGGGCAGGTGTGGCCTGAGGTCGGTGATCGGCTTGGCCGCATCGGACGACGTGCCGATCGACACACCCAGGTCGCCCGAGAACAGGATGCGGCTGACCGGATCCCAGAACTGGAAATTGCCCTCGGAGTGCATGAAGTGGGCCGGCAGCGCGATGATCTCGCTGCGACCCAGCGGGATGCGCATCCCGGGGTCGGGGATGCCGACGATGCGCCCCGCCGTCTTGCCCGGCTTGCAGAAATGCGGCGCGAAACGCTCCCACAGGCGCGAGATGTAGAGCTTGGCCTGGGTGCTGGTCATCCAGCGGTCGAGCGAGGCGATGATGTCCGGGTCGGCGTGCGAGGCCAGGATTTCGGTCAGCTTGTTGGGCTGGAAATAGCGGCCGATGGTCAGCAGCAGCTCGTTGTAGGCGACATTGCCGCCCGGGTCGATGATCGCCCCCTGTTGCTGGTCGATGACGAGGAACTGGTTGGCCTGCACAGCCTCGCCGCCTTCATCGCTGAGATGGGCGAACATCAGGCACACATGGCCATTTTTGTTGTACAGCTCGATGGCCATGACTGGCTACTCCGGCAAATAGGTGAACCACCCCTGCGGTCGGGGAGGATGGTCAAGAGGGGCAGAGACGGATGTGCAGAGGCGCCTGCGCGCGGGCAACCTATCCGGTCGACCCGCCGTGGCGATGAAGACGACTATGTCATACAAACGGCGGGCGACCGAACCGCTGGCGCGGCAGGAAAGACCGTTCATGCGTCAGGCGCGCTGCGCCAGTTCGGCAGCCTTGCCCACGTAGCTGGCCGGGGTCAGGGCCAGCAGGCGCTCCTTCTCGGCCGAGGGGATCTCCAGACTGCGGATGAGGGCATGCAGCGCCTCGGCGGTCACGGTCTTGCCGCGCGTGACTTCCTTGAGCTTTTCGTAGGCGCCGGGCACACCAAAACGGCGCATCACGGTCTGGATGGGCTCGGCCAGCACTTCCCACGAGGCATCGAGGTCGGCCGCCAGCGCTTCCTCGTTGAGCTCCAGCTTGTTCAGCCCGGTCATCAGCGAGTGGTAGGCCAGCACCGCGTAGCCCATGGCGACGCCCATGTTGCGCAGCACGGTCGAATCCGTCAGGTCGCGCTGCCAGCGGCTGATGGGCAACTTCTCGCTCAGGTGCCTGAGCAGCGCATTGGCCAGGCCCAGGTTGCCCTCGGCGTTTTCGAAGTCGATCGGATTGACCTTGTGGGGCATGGTGCTGGAGCCGATCTCGCCGGCCTTGAGCTTCTGCTTGAAGTAGCCCAGGCTGACATAGCCCCAGATGTCGCGCGCCAGGTCGATCAGGATGGTGTTGGCGCGCGCCATGGCGTCGAACAGTTCGGCCATGTAGTCGTGCGGCTCGATCTGGATCGAATACGGCTGGAAGGTCAGGCCCAGGCCCAGGGGCTCCGGGGTTTCGACGACCTTGCGGCTGAAGGCCTCCCAGTCGAAGTCGGGCCAGGCGGACAGGTGCGCGTTGTAGTTGCCCACGGCACCGTTCATCTTGCCCATGAGGGGGACGGCGGCGATGCGCTCGCGCGCGCCGGCCAGGCGCACCACCACGTTGGCCAGCTCCTTGCCCACGGTGGTGGGGCTGGCGGTCTGGCCGTGGGTGCGGCTGAGCATGGGTACCCCGGCGTAGGCGTGCGCCATGGCACGCAGCTTGTCGATGATCTGGTCCAGTGCCGGCAGCAGCACCTGGTCGCGCCCGCCCTTGAGCTGCAGCGCGTGGCTGGTGTTGTTGATGTCCTCGCTGGTGCAGGCGAAGTGCACGAACTCGGCCGCCTTTTCCAGCTCGGGACGGGCCTCGAACCTGGACTTGATCCAGTACTCGACCGCCTTGACGTCGTGGTTGGTGGTCTTCTCGATCTCCTTGATCGCGGCCGCATCGGCTTCGCTGAAATTCTTGACCAGGCCCAGCAGGTAGGTGCGCGCGCCCGGGGTCAGGGGAGCGAACTCGGCGAAACCGGCGTCGGACAGGGCGATGAACCAGGCGATCTCGACCTGCACGCGACGGTGCATGTAGCCCTGTTCACTCATGAAGGGCCGCAGCGCGGCGAGGCGGCCGGCGTAGCGGCCGTCGAGCGGTGACAGGGCGGAAATCGGTGACAGGGCGGGGGCAGCAGGGGCGTTCGGTTTCATCCCCCGATTGTAGAAGTGCGGGCCGCCGGGCGGTGCATCCGAGCGGCGACGAAATCCGGGGCGGGCCGCTAGAATCGTGGGCCCACATTCTGTCGATCTATGACCATGAAACTCATCGGCGCCATCACCAGCCCCTACGTGCGCAAGGTGCGCATCGTGATGGCCGAGAAAAAGCTGGATTACCAGTTCATCCAGGAGGATGTCTGGTCCCACGACACGCGGATCATGGAGTCGAACCCGCTGGGCAAGGTGCCGTGCCTGGTGATGGAGGGCGCCGACGCGATGTTCGATTCCCGGGTGATCGTCGAATACCTCGACACCCTTTCACCGGTGGGCAAGCTCATTCCCCCCTCGGGCCGTGAGCGTGCCGAGGTCAAGACCTGGGAGGCGCTGGCCGACGGGCTGCTGGATGCGGCCGTGCTGGCGCGCCTGGAACTGACCTGGCCCGGCCGGGCCGAGGGCGAGCGCAGCCAGGCCTGGGTGGACCGGCAGATGGGCAAGATCGAAGCGGCCCTGAAGGCCATGGGGCAGGGCCTGGGCGACAAGCCTTTTTGCTCGGGCATTCACCTGAGCCTGTCGGATATTGCCGTGGGCTGCGCACTGGCCTATCTGGACTTCCGCTTTCCCGCGCTGGACTGGCGCACCCCCTACCCGAACCTGGCCCGGCTGGCCGACAAGCTGGCCTTGCGCCAGAGCTTCGTCGATACGCAGCCAGCATAAGGTCCCCGGGCGCCGCTGCGCGGCGCTTGCCTCCACGGGCGGCTGACCGCCGGCTTCATGGCGCCGCCGCACGACGGGGGTGAATAAAAGAGCCTGCGAAGCGCCCCGAGACGAAGGAGGGAGGGAGGGAGGAGGAGGAGAAACGCCTCAGGATTGCATCCGGCCTGGTGGCCGGAAGGCTTCGCAGTGCAAAAAACTCGTCCAGCGACGCCGCTGCCGGCGCCCCTGTACTGACATGGAGGGTGGCACCGCGCGAAAAGTTCCGCGCCGTCTGTCAGAAACCGGTCGATCAGACGCCGGTGGCCATCGTGCGGTGTCGCCGGCGCCGCCACAGGTGGCCCAGGCCGAAGGCGCCGCATGCCAGCGCCAGCCCCCAGAAAACACCGGTCAGGTCGGCCGCGAGCACCACCGACATCTCGCTGGCGTTGTCCCAGACGACGGGCCGGTGCCAGGCCCGGGCAATGGTCAGCTTGGCGGCCAGGCCCGCCGCCAGCATCAGGCCCCAGCGCCGTGCCTTGTCCACCCGCACACGCTGCAAGACCAGCTCGACCGCCATGACGGTGGCGCCGGCGTGCAGCACACCCGACAGGCCCGTGGCATGGCCGATCTGTGGCCACAGCAGCAGCGACAGTTGCGACAGCGGCCAGGCCAGGAACCAGGCCAGGGTGGCGGCGCGCGTGGGCCGCAGCACCCAGGCCAGCGCGGTGAGCACGCCCAGTGCCACCTGGTTGACGATCAGGTGCGGTGTGTTGCGATGGACCCAGGTGCTGGTCCACAGGGTCCAGGGGTGATCGACCCAGGTGTCGGCGTGCTAGGTCAGGGCGTCCTGGGCGCTGATCCGGGCCCACCACAGCAGCACGCTGGCCACGCCGTGGATGGCGCACAGCAGCAGCCAGGTGCGCGATCCCCTCATGCGGCCACGGGGGTTTCGCTGCCCAGGACGTGCCGCCAGACGGCCAGGATCGGGGCCGCCAGAGCCTTGGCTTCGTCGGCCGGCAACTGTGGCGGAACTTCGTCCAGCCGTGCGCGGTGCTGGAGGCGCCGCAGTTCGCGGTAGGCGTCGCCAGCGGCGCGCCCCATGCCGGCTGGCAGCAGGCCGACCTCCTCGGCGTGGCGCAGCAGCGTGATGTTGCCCAGATTGCCGCGCAGCGAGGGGTGTTTGCGTGAATGGGCCAGCACCAGGTACTGCACCGCGAACTCGGCATCGACCATGCCGCCGGCGCCGTGCTTGACGTCGAACAGGTCGCCATGCGCGGGATGCGCCGCGCGCACCCGCTCGCGCATCGAGCGGATCTCCTGCGCCAGCGCGGGCAGGTCGCGCTCGGCCGTGATCACCGCCTCGCGCACCGCCTCGAAGCGCGCAGCCAGATCCACCGTCGGGGGTGTGGGGCCAGCCCCCTCGGGGAGCGTGGGGGCGATCACGCAACGGGCGCGCGTCATGGCCTGGTGCTCCCAGGTCCAGGCGGTGTTGCTGCCACGGCCGCGCTGGTAGTTCTCGAACGCGGTGAAGCTGGTCACCAGCAGGCCCGAGTTGCCATTGGGGCGCAGCGCGGTATCGATCTCGAACAGGTCGCCCTCGCCGGTCTTGACCGTGAGCCAGTTGATCATCTTGCGCACGAAGGCGGCGTAGATCTCGGGGGCACTCTCGTGCTCGTCGTCGTAGACGAAGACGATGTCCAGGTCGCTGCCGTAGCCCAGCTCCTTGCCGCCGAGCTTGCCGTAGCCGATGATTGCCAGCGACGGCTCGTCGCGGTGGCGGTTCTTCAGTCGCTGCCAGCACCAGCGCGCGGTCACGCGCAGCACGGCGTCGGCCAGGGCCGAGAGGTCGTCGGCCACCTGCTCCACGGTCAGCACGCCCTCGATGTCGCGCGCCAGGGTGCGGAAGACCTCGGCATGGTGGGCGCGGCGCAGCAGGTTGAGCAGTTCCTCCTCGCCGTCCTCGCCGGTGCGCTGCAGCGCGCGCAGGCGCGATTCGAGATCGGCCTCGAACTGGACGGGGTCGAAACGTTCGTCCAGCAACTGGCGGCTGGCCAGTTCGTCGATCACGCCGGGATGCTGCATCAGGTAGCGCGCCGGCCAGCGAGCGGCGCCGAGCAGGCGCAGCAGGCGTTCGTGCACCGCCGGGCGCTCCTGCAGCAGGGCCAGGTAGCTTTCGCGCCGCAACAGGGGTTCGATCCAGTCGGCCATGCGCAGGGCGGCCTGTTCGCTCACACGGCCCTGGGCGAGCCAGGCGCCGGTGCGCTCGACCAGCCGTGCCAGGCGCGTGCGGGCATCCTCGCGCAGGGCGCGCACGCGCGGGTGGTCTTGCCACTGCGCCACGCGGCTGGCAAAGGCTTCGGGCAGTCCGGGCAGAACGCTGCGCAGATCGTCGGCGCTGCCGCCGCGACCACCCTGGCAGCCCTTGCCCTGACAGCCGGTCTTGGTCGGGCCACCCAGCAGGATGTCGAACTCGTGCGCCACCGTTTCGCGGTGGGTGTCGAGCTCGCCGAGGAAGGCGCACAGATCCGGGTAGCCCATGGACGCGGCGATCCAGGCCAGGTCGTCGTCGCGCGTCGGGATCAGGTGCGTCTGCTGGTCGTCCAGGTACTGGATGCGGTGCTCGACACGGCGCAGGAAGATATAGGCCCGGGTCAGCGCCTCGGCCGTCTCCGCCGGCATCAGACCGGCCTTGCACAGCCGCTGCAGCGCGTCCAGCGTGGGCCGGGTGCGCAGTTCGGGGAACTGGCCACCCCGCACCACCTGCAGCAACTGCACGGTGAACTCGATCTCGCGGATGCCGCCGCGCGAGAGCTTGACGTCATTGGCACGCCCCGGATGGCCGGCGGCCCGTTTGGCGGCGTGATCGCGGATCTGCCGGTGCAGGGTGCGCAGCGACCCGAACACGTTGTAATCGAGGTAGCGGCGGAACACGAAGGGCAGCACCGGACCGCGCAGGGCGCTGGCGCTGCCGTCGGCGATGCAGGCGGCCGGTGCGATCACTCGGCTCTTGAGCCAGGCGAAGCGCTCCCATTCCCGCCCCTGCACCAGGAAATACTCCTCCAGCGCCCCCAGCGAGACCGCCGGCGGGCCCGAATTGCCGTTCGGCCGCAGTGCCAGGTCGACGCGAAACACCTGACCGTGTTCGGTGGTGTCGCCCACCGTCTGGTGGATGTGCCGCACGGCCTTGGCGAAGTATTCGTGGTTGCTGATGCGGTTGCGGCCTTGTGCGTTGCCGGCGGTTTCGCCCTCGTGGTCATAGACATAGATGAGGTCGATGTCGCTGGAGACGTTGAGCTCGCGGGCCCCCAGTTTGCCCATGCCGATCACCCACAACTGCGCCCGCCGGGCAGGCAACCCGGTGTCCGCCGGGCGTTGTGTTTCCTGCCTCGGATGGCCGGCCAGCGAGGGGGGGGCCTCCGGACCGTCGGCCTGCGCGGGCACGAGGGGGGCGCCATGGAGGTCGTCGAGTTCGGCAAAAGCCAGCGTGCAGGCCTCGTCCAGGGCGATCTCGGCCAGTTCGGTGACGGCGCGTGTGATGTCGGCCAATGGCGCCTGCTGCTCGCAGTCGAGCACCACCAGGCGCTCCATCACCAGTTGGCGCAGCACGCGCAGCGCGGACGGCACCGGCAGGCCCCTGTCGCGCAGGACCGTCAGCGCCTGGTGCATGGAGGCGCGCGTCGGCGGCCCGGGCGGCAGGCAGGCCAGCTCGCCCGCGTAGCGTCGGCGGATGCGTTGCACAAAGCGGGAATGGTCGGCACGGCCGTCGGCGGCGGACAACGTCGGGCGGGCATGGATCGCCGCGGCCACGCTGTCCGGGATCACCGGGGTGTCATCTTCGGAACCAGGGTGCTGGCAGGTCGTCATAATTTGCACCGGACAACATGAATGCACCCAAGCTGGCACTGGATGCCGAACCTCTGGCGCGTGGGATTCCCTCTCGCTTCCTCAAGATCGCTGCGACGGCAACCCGTGGCCTGCTGTGGCTGGTTGTGCTCGCGTGGTCGCTGTTCGTGCTGACCTGGGGGGCGCTTCACGTCTGGATTGTGCCCCGAATCGGCGAGTGGCGCCCCGAGCTCGAGCGCTGGGCCGGCGGCCAACTGGGGATTGCGGTGCAAGTCGGGGGCATCCACGCCGACCACGGCCGCGCATCGCCCTGGTTGCCGCAGGGGTTCTGGGGGCTGATGCCGACGGTGACCCTGCAGGACGTGCGCCTGTTCGACCCCGATGGTCGTGAAGCCTTGCGTTTGCCGCGCGTACAGGTCAGCCTGTCACCGTCCTCGGTCTGGCGCCGGGGCGTCGACCATGTGCTGGTCGACGGGCCCGTGCTGGACGTGCGACGCACGTCCGATGGCCGCATCGAGGTGGCCGGGCTGGACGTGACGGCGCAGCCGTCGTCCGACGGATCGGCGCTCGACTGGTTCTTTTCGCAGCGCGAGTTCATCATCCGCCAGGGCACGGTCCGCTGGACGGATGACCTGCGGGGCTTGCCGCCGCTGGCCCTGTCGGACGTGGCGCTGGTGGTGCGCAACCAGCGGCGCGTGCACGCGTTCCGGCTGGATGCCTCGCCGCCACCCGAGTCGGGCGGGCGGCTGAGCCTGCGCGGGCGGCTGCGCGAACCGTTGCTGGAGCTGGCCCAGCGCGAGCCCGGGCAGATGCCCTGGCACGACTGGCATGGCGAGTTGTATGCCGAATCGGCCGGGGTGGACGTGTCGACGCTGCGCCCCTATGTCGATCTGTCGCGCTGGCAGGTCGAGCTGCGTGCCGGACGGGGGGCACTGCGCGCGTGGGCCGACGTTGCCAAGGGGGCGGTGCGCGGCGTGCTGGCCGACCTCAGCCTGCAGGCGGTCGATGCGACGCTGGGCAAGGACCTGCCGCCGCTGGCGATCGACACCCTGGCGGGTCGCCTGGACCTGAGCTGGAGCGCGCAGGGTTTCGAGTTGCGCACCGACGACCTGCAATTCCGCACCACCGAGGGTGCGCTCTGGCCCGGCGGACAGGTGAGCGTGCAGCACCGCGTGGCGGCCGATGGCCCGGTGCTGCGTGGCGGCGTGCGGCCGGGCACCCGGGTGCGGGCCGACCAGATCGATCTGGAGGCGCTGGCCGCCGTGGCCAGCAGCCTGCCGCTGCCGGCCGAGCTGCACAGGCAGCTGGCGCGACTGCAACCCGAGGGGCGTATCGAGGGCTTGACCGCGGCCTGGCATCCCGCGGAGGGCGGTGCGGAAGACGGCACATTGACCTATGAAGCCAAGGGACGTGTGAAGGGCCTCACGCTGGCGGGCCAACCCAGTGGCCGCCGGTCGGAACACGGCGACTACCCGGTGCCGGGGCAGCCGGGTATCCGCAACGCCGATATCGAATTCGACGCCGATCACCGGGGCGGGCGGGCACGCATCGCGGTGCGCGACGGCGCCCTGGAATTGCCCGACGTGTTTGAGGATCCGGTCCTGACGCTGGACCGTTTCGATGCGCGCGCGCGCTGGACGGTGGCGGCCGGCGGGCGCATCGACGTGGTGCTCGACGAGGCGCACGTCGTCAATGCCGATGCCGAGGGCACGGCGACCGTGCGCTGGCACACGGCCGATCCGGCCACCAGCCCGGCGCGCTCGCGTTTTCCCGGCGTGCTGGACCTGAGTGCCAGGCTCACCCGTGCCGAGGCCACGCGGGTGCACCGCTACCTGCCGCTGACGGTGCCCGCCGACGTGCGCCACTACCTGCGCGAGGCGACGCTGGCGGGTCGCTCCCCGCAAGTCGATTTCCGCATCCAGGGTGACCTGTGGGACGCGCCGTTCGCGCAGGGGGCCGCCACCCGCGGAGAATTCCGCATCGCGGCGCAGTTGCGGGACATCGATTTCGACTATGTGCCACCCTACCTGCGCGGTCCCGGGGAGCCCGGCTGGCCGGCCCTCAAGGGCATGAATGGCCAGTTCGTGTACGACCGCGACACGCTGCACATCGCCGACCTGAAGGGCGGCGCCCTCGCGTTGCCGGGGCTGCGGCTGAGCCAGGGTCGTTTCGCGGTGGTCGGGCTGATGACCGATCCGGCGCTGGAAGTGGCCAGCCGGGTCGAGGGTCCGGCCGACGAGATGCTGGCGATCGTCCGCGACTCGCCACTGGACGCCATGACCAGCGGTGCGCTCGGCGAAGCCCGCGCCACGGGCCACGCCAGCGGCCAGTTCGAGCTGCGCATCCCGCTGGCGCGTCTGCACGAGACCACGGTCAAGGGCGTGGTGCAACTGGCGGGCAACGACGTGCACCTGGCACCCGCGGCGCCGGTGCTGGCACAGGCCGGCGGGCGCGTGACCTTCAGCGAGCAGGGTTTTGCCGTGGGCGGCGCCCATGCGCGGGTGTTCGGCGGCGAGCTGCGCTTCGAAGGTAGCATGCAAGCGCACGCGGAGGGCGGCTCGCGCATCCGCTTCGAGGGACAGGGCACGGCGTCGGCCGATGGCCTGCGCCACGGCGGGCTGGGCCCGGTCTCGCAGCTGTTCGCCAGGGCCCGTGGCAGTGCGGCCTACCATGTGCAGCTGGGCTTCCAGGCTGGCGTGCCCGAAATCACCGTGAGCAGCCAGTTGCAGGGCATGGCCGTGGACTTGCCAGCGCCCCTGGGCAAACCGGCGGATACCGCCATGCCCGTGCGCTTCGAGCAGCACGTGCAGGCCGTGCGCGAGGCGGGCGAAAGCGAGCAGGCACTGAGCGACCTGCTGCAACTGGAGGTCGGCCCGCCGCTGGCGCGCCTGCTGTCCCTGCGGTACGAGCGTGACATCACCGGTGCCGTGCCCCGCGTGCTGCGCGGCAGCATCGCCCTGGGGCTGCAAGGCGACGAATCCGTGATCGTGCCGGCGGCCGGTGTGCAGGCGAACCTGCGGCTGGACGAGCTGGACATCGATGCCTGGGAAGCGGCGCTGTCGTCGTCCGGGGCCGGTACACCGGGTGGCAGCAGCGATCAGGCCGGGGATGCGGGTCATCCGATGGACTACCTGCCCACCGTGGCGGCGCTGCGGGCCGACCGGGTGACGCAGGCCGGGCGCACCTTCCACGACGTGGTGATCGGGGGTGACCGGGTGGACGACCTGTGGCGCGCGAACATCTCGGCGCGCGAGTTCGACGGCTTCGTCGAATACCGCCAGCCCGCGGGCCGGTTTGCCGGCAATGTCTATGCCCGCCTGGCCCGGCTGGAGCTGACGCAGGCGGCCGCCAGCGACGTCGAGGAAATCCTGCAGCAGCCCAGCAGTCTGCCGGCGCTGGATCTGGCCGTCCAGGACTTCGTCCTCCATGGGCGGCCGCTGGGCCGGGTCGAGGTGGTGGCGGTCAATTCGCGCGGGCCGCAGCGTGCGCCGCAATGGCGCCTGAGCCGCCTGCTGGTGGCCGTGCCCGAGGCTCGGCTGAATGCGACCGGACAGTGGGCGCCGGCGGCGGGCGGCGAGCGCCGCGCTTCGCTCGACTTCCATCTGGACGTGCGCGACGCCGGCCAGTTGCTGGCACGCTTTGGCCGCGAGGGGGTGGTGCGCGGCGGTCAGGGGGTCATCGAGGGCAATATCGGCTGGGCGGGTTCGCCGTTCCGGCTCGACTACCCGTCGATGTCCGGCCAGTTGCACACCGAAGTCGGGACCGGCCAGTTTCTGCAGGTCGAGCCGGGTGCGGCCAAGTTGCTGGGCGTGCTGAGCCTGCAGGCCCTGCCGCGCCGCCTGGCGCTGGATTTCCGCGACGTGTTCTCGGCCGGTTTCTCCTTCGATTTCATCCGGGGTGACGCGGTCATCGACCAGGGCGTGCTGACCACCAACAACCTGCAGATGAAGGGGGTCAACGCCGCGGTGCTGATGGAGGGACAGGCGGACATCGGTCGCGAGACGCAGGACCTGAAGGTGGTGGTGGTGCCCGAAATCAACGCCGGTACGGCCGCACTGATCGCCACCGCCATCAACCCGGCGGTGGGACTGGGCACGTTCCTGGCCCAGTTCGTGCTGCGCCAGCCGCTGCAAAGTGCCGCCACCCAGCACTTCCACATCACCGGCAGCTGGGCGGACCCCAAGGTCGAGAAGGTGCCGGCCCCGGTGCCCGGGCAGGTGCCCTGAAGCCGGTGGTGCTGCGGTACGCTCGCCCTATCATTGCCGTTCCAGATCGAGGAGTCACCTGACATGAAAGTCGCCGCCATCCAGATGGTTTCGGGCATCAGCCTGGATGCCAACCTCAGCGAGGCATTGCGCCTGCTGCGCCAGGCGGCGCAGGCGGGTGCCGAGCTGGCCGTGTTGCCCGAGTACTTCTGTTTCATGGGGCACAAGGACGAGGACAAGCTGGTGCTGGCGGAGACGCCGGGCCTGGGCACGGTGCAGGACTTCCTCTCGGACGCTGCGCGTGACCTGAAGCTGTGGATCGTCGGCGGCACCCTGCCGATGGCAACCGACGATCCCGCGCACGCGGCCAATGCTTCGCTGACCTACACCCCCAAGGGGCACTGCGCCAGCCGCTACGACAAGATCCACCTGTTCCGCTACGACAACGGCCGCGAGCATTACGACGAGGCGGCCGTGCTGCGCGCCGGTGATACGCCCACCGGTTTCGAAATGACCGACCGCGAAGGCCGGCACTGGCGCGTCGGCCAGAGCATCTGCTACGACCTGCGCTTTGCCGAGCTGTATCGGGCGCTGGCGGCCGATATCCTGCTGGTGCCGGCGGCTTTCACCTTCACCACCGGCCAGGCCCATTGGGAGGTGCTGCTGCGCGCCCGTGCCATCGAGAACCAGGCCTTCGTCATCGCCAGCGCGCAGGGGGGCACGCATGAAAACGGGCGCCGTACCTGGGGCCACAGCATGGTGATCGATCCCTGGGGCGAGGTGCTGGCCATGCAGTCCAGTGGCCCCGGCGTGGTGCTCGCCGACATCGACATGGCCCGACTGCACAGCGTGCGCCAGCAACTGCCCTCGCTGCAACATCGCCGCCTGTGAGGTGCCGCTGAGCGCAGAGCCCGTTCCGGCGGCGCCTTCCGCTGGCGCCGCATCAACCTCACGCCGCTGGCTGCTGTGGGGGGCGATGCTGTTGCTGGTGCTGGCGCTGCTGGCCCTGCTGGCGTTTCTGGCGGCCGAATACGAAGAGGGCCGCGACCAGGCGGCGCTGGAGGCGGATGCGGGTGTCCTGGCCAACGACATCCGCTCGGGCCTGCTGCGCAACGTCCAGACCCTGCAGTCGCTCCATGGCCTGACCTCCACCGAAGCCGACTGGCTGGCCGCTGCCACCGACATCCTGCGCCAGCATCGCGAGATGGTGCGCCTCGAGTGGCGCGACGATGCCATGAGCCTGCGGGCCTGGCACGATTCCCCCTACATCGCCAACCTGTACGACCAGATGGGGCGTCAGGACGCCGCACCCAGCCTGCGGCTGGCCTGTGACAACGCCGAGCGCCTGTCGGGGCCTGCGTTTTCGACCAGCTACTTCTGGCCGCTGCCCGGCGGGCATGGGCTGGAGATGATCGAGATGTGCATGCCGGTGGTGCGCGCCGGCCAATCCCTGGGCTATCTGGTGGCCACGTACTCGCTGCCCGGCATGCTGTCCGAGCTGATCAACCGCGACCTGGCGCGCGGTCGCGGGCTGACCTTCACCGATGCCGATGGCACGCGCCTGGCGCTGTACAGCGCGGTGCCGGTGCGCCGCCGCGTCCAGGTGGCGGCGCAACTGATCGATCTGCAGGGCATGACGCTGGTGCTGCGCCTGGAAAGCCCGCGCGCCGTCTACAGCCTGTTTCCCAACGTCCTGACGGCCGTCGTGGGGGTGCTGTCGCTGTCCCTGCTGGCCGTGCTGGGCGCCCTGGCCCGCGACATCCGGCGTCGCCAGCGCGCCGAGTCCGAACTGGCCCAGGCGCTGGCGTTCCGCAAGGCGATGGAAGACTCGCTGGTCACCGGCCTGCGCGCGCGCGACATGGAGCACCGCATCACCTATGTCAACCCGGCGTTCTGCCAGATGGTGGGGCTCACGGCCGAGGAGCTCATCGGCAGCGGGCTGCCGGCACCCTGGTGGCCGCCCGAGCTGGTCGACGAATACACGCAGCGCCAGGCCGTGCGCCTGGCAGGCCAGTCGCTGCCCAGGGAAGGCTGGGAGTCGGAGTTCATGCGCAGCGATGGCACGCGCTTTCCGGTGCTCATCATCGAGGCCCCTCTGATCGATGCGCGGGGCGTGCAGACCGGCTGGATGAGCGCCATCCTCGACCTGACCGAGCAGCGCCGCGTCGAAGAGCTCAACCGGGCGTCGCAGGAGCGCCTGCAGGCCACGGCGCGGCTGGCCACCATGGGCGAGATGGCCTCCATGCTCAGCCACGAGCTCAACCAGCCGCTGGCGGCCATCTCCAGCTACACCACGGGCGCGGACAACCTGCTCGACCAGGCCGGGACCGACAGCACCGCCGTGCCCCTGGAAGACCTGCGCCAGGCCATTCGCCGCATTGGCGAGCAGGCCGAGCGGGCGGGCCGTGTCATCCGCAGTGTGGCCGACTTCGTGCGCCGGCGCGAGCGGGTGCGCGAAACCGTCAACCCGGCCACGCTGTTCGAGGACATCGCACCGCTGGTCCAGTTGCAGGCCACGCGCCTGGACATCCGCGTGCGTACCCACGTCGCTCCGGGCTGCCCCGCCGTCACCTGTGATCGGACGATGATCGAGCAGGTGCTGCTGAACCTGACGCGCAACGGGATGCAGGCCATGCCACCGGCCGATCCGCCCCTGCGATCGGGTCTGCGCGTGCTGACGCTGTCGGCGCGCCTGGTGCGTGCGCTGGCCGGGGCGGATGGCATTTCGACGGGCGTGCGCCAGTGGGTCGAACTGGCCGTCACCGACCACGGCGTGGGCCTGGCGCCCGACGTGGCCAAAAAGCTCTTCACGCCGTTTTTCACCACCCGGGCCGAAGGGATGGGCCTGGGGCTGAGCCTGTGCCGCACGGTGGTCGAGCAGCATGGCGGCGCACTCACCCACGAGCCGGCCCAGCCACGTGGCACCGTCTTCCGTTTCACGCTGCCGGCCGGGTGAATCTGCCGCGGTGGGGCTCACGGGACGTTTTCCATCGGTCTATGATCCGGTCATGACGCCTCATTCCGACGCCCGCATCTACCTGGTCGACGACGACGCAGGCGTGCGCGAAGCCCTGGCCTGGCTGCTGCGCACGCGGCGCCTGCTCAGCGTCGGCTTCGACAGCGCCGAGGCTTTCCTGGCCGAGATCGACAGCTGGAAGGGCCCGCCCGATACGCCCTGCTGCGTCCTGCTGGACGTGCGCATGCCGGGCATGAGCGGGCTGGCCCTGTTTGATCACCTGCTGACCTTGCCCTGGCAGGCCGGCATGCCCGTCATCTTCCTGTCCGGCCACGCCGACGTGCCCACGGCCGTTGATGCCGTCAAGCGTGGCGCCTTTGATTTCTGCGAAAAACCCCTGTCCGACAACGTGCTGGTGGACCGCATCGTGCAGGCGCTCGACCACTCGGCACAGGAGATCGAACGACGCCGCGCCCGCACCGATCTGCAGCAGCGGCTGGACGGCCTGACCGAGCGCGAACGCGATGTCATGCGCCTGGTGGTCGATGGCCTGCCCAACAAGATCGTGGCCGATCAGCTGCGCATCAGCGTGCGCACGGTCGAGGTCCACCGCTCACGGGTGTTCGACAAAATGGGCGTGAAGTCGGCGGTCGAACTGGCCAATGTGCTGCGGGGGCTCTGACCGGTGTCAGTGTTCGGGCGGTGTGGCCTGATCGTCCTTGCCGGGCGGCGTCGTGCCCGGCTCGCCGCCTTTTCGCCCGGAGAACATCGTCCACCAGACAATGAAGACCAGCAGCACCAAAGCGCCCAGTGCTTCCAGCAACAGCAAACCCATGCAAGTACCCGATGAGAACAAGCCGGCGGACGCGGGTCCATCGGCGGTGACGGTGGATCGGCGCGCCGGACCCCGGCGGGGGCTGCGTGCCGCGTTCATCGCCCTGATTGTAGGAAGCCTGGCCGGCTGCGCCGTGGTCACCGGCGATGACCCCGGGGCCGGGCCGCCGGAGGCGCCGTTCGCCGATGGGATGGACGATGCCACCCTGCCGGCGCCAATCGTGCGCGGCAAGAGCCTGTGGACGCCGACGCGCTGGTCCGAGCTGCCTGGGTGGGGGAGCGACAGCCTGCATGAAGCCTGGAACGCGTGGCTCAAGACCTGCGAGAAAACCGGTGCCCCGGCCACGCCCGGCAGCCCCGAGCTGTGCCGCCAGGTGCGCCAGTTGTCCATCGCGACGCCTGAACAGCAGCGCGATTGGGTGCAGCGGCGCTTCGTTCCCTACCGCATCACCGAGCCCGACGGCCGCGCGGCCGTCGGGTTGCTCACGGGCTACTACGAGCCGGTGCTGGAGGCGCGACGCCTGCCCGACAGCGTCTTTCGCGTACCCCTGCATGCCGAGCCCCAGGGGCTGCCGCGTGGGCAGCCCTGGTATACCCGCCAGCAGATCGACACCCAGCCGGTGGCGCAGCGGGCGCTCGAAGGCCGTGTCATCGCCTGGCTGGCCGACCCGATCGACGCCATGATCCTGCAGATCCAGGGCTCGGGCCGCCTCACCATCACCGAGCCCGATGGCCGCCAGCGCCAGGTGCGTCTGGCATTTGCCGCACACAACGGCCATACCTATCGCAGCCCGGTGCGCTGGCTGCTCGATCAGGGGGCCATCCGGGAAGGCCACTGGGCGGCCGTGCGCGCCTGGGCGCGGCGCCACCCGCAGCGCGTCAACGACATGATGTGGAGCAACCCGCGCACGGTGTTCTTTCGCGAAGAAGCCCTTGACGACTTCGACGCGAAGTTCGGGCCCCGGGGCGCGCAGGGGGTGCCGCTGACGCCCGGCCGCTCCATCGCGGTCGATCCGCACAGCATCCCCTACGGCACGCCCGTCTGGCTGGTCACCCAGGGGCCGACGCTGACCCAGCAGAAGCTCGTGCTCGCCCAGGATACGGGCGGTGCCATCCTGGGCGCCGTGCGCGCCGACCTGTTCACCGGCTGGGGCGGTTTCGGTGATCCGGCCTACACCATCGCCGCCGGGCTCAATCAGCCCTTGCAACTATGGGCGCTGTGGCCGAAATGACGAACCTGCCGCATCTGCTCGACCAGCTCGTGCCCCTGATCCGCGCGGCGGGGGCGGCCGTCATGGCCGTCTATGCCACCGACTTCGCGGTCACGGGCAAGGCCGATGATTCCCCCGTGACCGAGGCCGACCGGCGGGCGGAGGACATCATCACGGCCGGGCTGCTTCGCCTGACGCCTGACATTCCCGTCGTGGGTGAAGAGGCCGAGGCCGAAGGTCGCGCGCCCACCGTTGTCGGGCAGCGCTTCTGGCTGGTGGACCCGCTGGACGGCACCCGGGAATTCATCCACCGCAACGGCGAGTTCACCGTCAACATCGCCCTGATCGAAGGGGGGCAACCCGTGCTCGGGCTGGTGCTGGCGCCGGCGCTGGGCCCGCTCTATGGCGGAGGACCGGGTTTGGGCAGTTGGGTGGAGGATGTCGCCGGCCAGCGCCGGGCCATTGCCTGCCGGGCCGAGCCGCCCGAAGGCCTGACCGTGCTGGGCAGCCGCTCGCATGGGGATGCCGCCGCGCTCGACGCCTTCCTGCGGGGTCGCCGGGTGGCCGCCGTGCGCAGTGCCGGCTCCTCGCTCAAGCTGTGCCTGCTCGCCGCCGGCGAGGCCGACGTCTACCCGCGCCTGGGACGCACCATGGAATGGGACATTGCGGCCGGCCACGCCGTGCTGGCGGGCGCGGGTGGCCGCATCGAGGTGCTGCCCGGCGGCGCGCCTCTGACGTACGGCAAGCCCGGCTGGGAGAACCCCCACTTCGTGGCCTGGGGCCGACCCGACGGCCGCTGACGCCGGGGTGCTCAGACGGTGGCGTCGGGCCCCGCCCAGTGCCCGCTCATCAGCCCGGCGGGTTGCTCGAAGGCCTGGACACGGGCACTGGCCGGCCAGGCCTCGCGCGGCACGGCCAGGCCGGCGAAGATGCCGTAGCCTTCGCCGGCGTGGATGGTGCCGCCGGCGATCAGGCTTTCGCCCGCGCGAATCGCACCGCCGGCCTGCATCCGGCCATGGGCGAGGATGCCCCAGCCGGCCTCGAGGTGTTGCGTGCAGTGCAGGTCGGCGCCGCACAGCAGGCCTTGCGCGGTCCGCAACTCGCCACTGACCGCGATGGCGCCGCGCACATGCAGCGTCTTGCCGATGGCGACATCGGCCTCGCAGAACAGGTCGTCGTCGATGGTGGCGTTGCCGCCGATGCTCACGGCACCGGCGCTTTGCAGGTGCCAGCGGCAACGGAGCATGCCTTGCGCCGTGAGGGGCCCCGCGGTTTCGATCGCCCCATCGACGCGGACGTCGCCACCGGCGCGCAGTGCGCCGTCGCAGCGTACGCTGGCGCCGGCCCGGATATCTTCCCCGGCGATCAGGTCGCCACCGGTGCGCACGCCGCCGCGCGCCGTGACCGACCGGCCGGCGCGCAGCAGGCCTGCGATCTCGATTGGCCCGTCGATTTCCACGGCACCGGCAAAGACCAGGGCGTCGGTTTCCAGCGCGCTCAGGCGCAGCACCGCGTCGGTGGGACCGAACTGATCGAGCAGCCAGCAGGCATCGTCGATCCGGCCGTCCCGCACCAGGGCATCGAGCAGCGGCTGGTAGTCTCCGCCTTCGCCGTGCGTGCGCAGCAACCAGCGAAAACCCGACGCGCAGGGGCGCTTGGCCTTGATGAAATCACGCGTCAAATCCATCGTGATGTCCTCGAAAACAATTGACGTAGATCGTCCTGCCAGGGTCGCTGCCTGGCATGGGCGGGCATGGGCAGGGCGGTCGGGGCCGTGCGCGCGCACCGATACCCGGCGACGCGCCGGCGGGTGCGCTGCGTCACCGGCCGGTCCGGCCGACGCGCTCAGGTGGTGTAGTCGCCGCTGGCTTCGGGCTGGAACAGCAGGGCCTGGATGGTGACCGCGCGCTCGTCGCCGTGCGGCGTCGTCCAGACGGCGTCGTGACCGACACGTCGCCCGATCAGGCTCGCCCCGAAGGGCGAGCACACCGAAATGAAGCCGCGCTGGGGTTCGGCATCATTGGGGTAGCACAGGGTGTATTTCCGGGGCTCGGGCGCGCCGGTCTCGGCGATCAGGACCTGCGAGTACATGGTGACGACATCGGCCGGAATGCTCGGCGGGGACACGACCTCGGCTTCGTCGAGCACGTCGGCCAGGGTCTGGTGCCCGAGCTTGCTCAGGCGCACGTGGTCCAGTTCGGTGAGCACCCGCTCACGGCGGTTCATTGAAGACATGGCAAATTCCTGAAGGGCCTTCTGCCGGTGCGCTGCAAACAGGCGGGCAGGCGGCATCGCGCGGTGGGTGGGCCCGGCGATAGGATGTGCGCAGTGTGTGCGGGGGAGGGGTATCGCCGGGCTCAGGAATGTGCGGCGAGCTGGCGGTGTCCGACGCTGGACAGGGCGAGCGCGCGCAGCACTGCACGCACCACATAGGTGGTCGCGCAGGCACGGGTGCCGACTGTATGTGCGAAGGAGGCCATGGGGCGACTCTAGGAGATTTGTCAAAGTGTGTCAAATGCCCATGTCGGCCGCGCCCTCGACGGGTACCATGGAATGCCTTCTTTGACCGCCTTTTCAAGGACACGAGCCATGAACAGCCAGAGCTCTCCTGCCGCCGGCCTGACCGACGAATTGTTCGCGCAGTTGCAGGGTGCCCCCCTGCAGCAGATCGCCCGCCAACTGGGCACCAGCACCGACCAGACACGCGACGCCGTGGGCGCTGCGCTGCCCCTGCTGCTCGGGGCGCTGGGGCGCAATGCCGCGCAACCCCAGGGGGCACAGGCGCTGTTCGGTGCCCTGCAGCGTGACCATGCCGGTGGCGCCGGCGTGGACCTGGGCGGGCTGCTGGGCGCCTTGCTGGGCGGCGGCGCGGCGCCGGCGCAGCCGGCGCGTGCCAGCGACGGCGCCGCGATCCTGGGACACATCTTCGGCGGCGCGCTGGGTCAGGCCGAAAGCGGGCTGGGTCGCGCGACCGGGCTGGACAGCAACAAGGTCGGCAGCCTGCTGCAGATGCTGGCGCCGATCGTCATGTCGTTCCTGGCGCAACGCGCCAGCGGTGGCGGTCTCGATGCCTCGGGCCTGGGCAGCGCGCTCGGCCAGGAACGCCAGCGCGTGCAACAGCGCGGTGGCGCTGCCGGCGACCTGCTGGGCTCGCTGCTCGACCAGGACGGCGATGGTCAGGTGGGTCTGTCCGATCTGCTCAAGATCGGCGGCAGCCTGCTGCGGCGCTGAGGGTGGCCGCGGTGCTCAGACCACCGCGGTGACCTCGATCTCGATCTTGGCCCGTGGCTCGACCAGGCGGCTGACCTCGACGCAGGTCATGGCCGGGAAGTGCTTGCCCATGACCTCGCGGTAGACCGCGCCGAGCTCGGCCAGGCGCGCGCTGTACTCGTCGCGGTCCACGACGTACCAGGTCATGCGCACCATGTGCTCGGGGCCGGCGCCGGCACAGGCCAGCACCTCGCGCACATTGAGCAGGGCCTGCTTCGTTTGCGCGATGAAATCATCGCTGTCGAACTGTTGCTGGCCATTCCAGCCAATCTGGCCGCCGACGAAAACCAGGGTGCCCCGGGCGGCCACGCCGTTGGCGTAGCCCCTGGGCTGGGTCCAGCCGGGTGGTTGCAGCGGGGTGATGGACATGGGTCAACCTTCCTGTGATGGTTCGGCGGCCTGCCGGCGCAATGCGAAGCGCTGCAGCTTGCCGGTCTCGGTGCGGGGCAAGGTGGGCACGAAGCGCACCTCGCGCGGGTACTTGTAGGGTGCCAGCGTGTGTTTGACGTGGTCCTGCAGGGCCTTGGCCTGGTCGGCGTCGGCAGGCAGGCCGGGCTTGAGCACCACGAAGGCCAGGATGATCATGCCGCGCTCATCGTCGGGTTTGCCGACCACGCCGCATTCGGCCACCGCCGGGTGCTGCAGCAGGGCCGCCTCGACCTCGGGGCCGGCCACGTTGTAGCCGGCGGTGATGATCATGTCGTCGGTGCGTGCCTGGTAGAAAAAATAACCGTCGTCGTCCTGCAGGAAGGCATCGCCGGGGAAATTCCAGCCATCCTGCACGTACTGGGTCTGGCGCTCGCCGTCGAGGTAGCGGCAGCCGGTGGGGCCGCGCACCGCCAGCCGGCCGACCTGGCCGCGTGGCAGCTCGCGGCCTTCGTCGTCGACGATCCTGGCCTCGTAGCCCGGCACCACGCGGCCCACCGCACCGCGCCTGACGTCTGCCGGTGCGGCCGAAATGAAGATATGGAACATCTCGGTGGCGCCGATGCCGTCGAGCATCTCGATGCCGCTGGCTTCCTTCCAGAGCTGGCGTGTGGCGTCGGGCAAGCCTTCGCCGGCGCTGACGGACAGGCGCAGCTTGCCGACGCCGTGCTCGCGCGCGAACGGAGCCATCTGGCGGTAGAAGGTGGGTGCGGTGTAGCAGATGGTGGCGCCCACGCGGTTCATCAGCGTGACCATGGCTTCGGGGGTGTAGGGAATGCTCGGGAAATACACCGACGCGCCGGCCCACATGGGAAACAGCAGCAAGCCGCCCAGGCCGAAGGTGAAGGCCAGCGGCGGTGATCCCATGACGATGTCGTCCGGTGTGGCGCGCAGCACGTGGCGCGGCCAGGCTTCGCAGGCGGCGAGCAGGTCGCGGTGGGTGTGCACGGCGGCCTTGGGGCTGCCGGTGGTCCCGGAGGTGAAGGCCAGCAGCGCGATGTCGTCGGCGCTGGTGGGGCAGGGGGGGGTGTCGGCGGGCGCATGACGTGCCAGTGCCTCGATCGAGTCGGGCAGCGCCACGGCGGCGTCGCCGGTGTTGAAGACCCGCATCGGCACCGGGTCGCCGGTCTGCGCGAGCGCGGCGACGAGCTCGTCCTGCAGTTTCACGTCGCACAGGGCCGCATTGGGCCGCGCCTTGGTGATGACGGCGGCCAGCTCGCGTGACCTGAGCAGCGGCATGGTGGCGACGGAGACCAGACCGCTTTGCACCACCGCCAGCCAGGCCAGGGCCATGGCGACGGAGTTGCCGCCGCGCAGCAACACGCGGTTGCCGGGCACCAGCCCCATCGTCTGCGTGAGCACGTGGGCCATGCGGGCCACCTCGGCACGGGCCTCGGTGTAGCTGAGGGTGCGCTCTTCGCTGCGCAGGAACGGCCGCTCGCCATGGCCGTTGGCGATGGCGCGCGCGAACAGGGTGTGGATGACGTTCGCCTGGTCGGGGATGCGCAGTTCGGGGCGGTCGTAGCGCAGCTCGGGCCATTGCTCGCGCGGTGGCAGGCGGTCGTGCACGAAGCGGTCGGTCTGGGCGGATGTCATGGCGTTCTCCCGGGGTCGGCCTTCAGGGCGTGTTTGCCCAGAATCAGCAGTTGCACCTCGCTGGCGCCTTCGTAGATGCGCAGCGCACGGATGTCGCGGTACAGGTGCTCGACGACCTCGCCGACGCGCACGCCGCGGCCACCGAACATCTGCAGCGCCATGTCGATGACCTTCTGGGCGTTCTCGGTCGCGGTGAGCTTGGCGCTGGCGGCGGCGGCCGTGTAGGCCGGGGTGCCCGCGCCCTGCGTGGTGCTGCAGTCGCGCAGCCAGGCGGCGCGGTAGGTGAGCATGGCCGCCGCATCGATGAGGGCACTCATCTCGCCCAGGCGCGCCTGCGTGAGCTGGAAGTCGGCCAGCGTCTGGCCGAACAGGCGGCGCTGCTGCGTGTGCGCCACCGCCTCGGCGAAGGCACGCCGGGCCATGCCCAGCGCGGCGGCGGCCACCGAGGCACGGAAGATGTCCAGCGTCTGCATGGCCAGCTTGAAACCGCCGTTGACCGGGCCGACCAGGGCGTCGGCCCCGAGCCGGCAGCCGTCGAAGCGCAGCGTGGCCAGCGGGTGCGGCGCCATCACCGCGATATGGTCGCTGCTGTCCAGGCCGGGCGCGCCGGCGTCGACGATGAAGGCACTGATGCCGCGTGCGCCGGCGTCCGGGTCGGTCTTGGCGAAGGTGAGGTAGAAGTCGGCCAGGCCACCGTTGCTGATCCAGGTTTTGCTGCCGTCCAGACGCCAGCCATCGCCCGCCGGCGTGGCGCGCGTGAGCATGCCCGCCACGTCGGAGCCGGCCTCGGGCTCGCTCAGCGCGAAGGCGGCGATCTTCTCGCCGCGCGCCACGGCCGGCAGCCAGGCCGCCTGCTGTGCGGGTGTGCCGGCCAGGGTGATGGCACCGCTGCCCAGGCCCTGCATGGCGAAGGCGAAATCGGCCAGCGGTGAGTGGAAGGCCAGGGTTTCGCGCAGGATCACCAGGGCGCGCGAGTCGAGCGCCGGTAGCGCACCACCGTGGGCCGCCGGCACGCAGTAGCGCAGCCAGCCGCCCTGGCCCAGGCGGCGTACCCAGTCGCGGCAGGCGGTGCGGTCGTCGGACTCGTCGACCTGCTGCTCCCGGGCCCATTCCACCAGAGCGTGGGCCAGCACGCGGTGGGCGTCATCGAAGAAGGGCAGTTCCAGATGGGCGCCGGGGACCAGGCGGCCGTGGGGATGGGGGTGTTCGAAGCCGACCATGTCAGGACTCCCGGCGGGCCGCGCCAGGGGTTGCCTGGGGCAGCGAATGCGCTGCGTGATGCGCGTGGTGGTGGGGGCGCATGGCTTCAGTCGCCCTCGAAGACGGGCCGTTGCCGGGCGGCGAAGGCCTCATAGGCACGGCGGAAGTCCTGCGTCTGCATGCAGATGGCCTGGGCCTGGGCCTCGGCCTCGATGGCCTGGTCCAGCGTCATGGCCCACTCCTGGTGCAGCATGGTCTTGGTCATGCCGTGCGCGAACGTGGGGCCTTGCGCGAGCTGGGCGGCCAGCTTGTGCGCGGCGGGCAGCAGCGCGCCGCCCTCGTGCAGCGCGTTGAAGAAGCCCCAGGCATGGCCTTCCTGCGCCGACATGGCGCGGCCGGTGAACAGCAGTTCGCTGGCGCGGCCCTGGCCGATCATGCGTGGCAGCAGCGCGCAGGCGCCCATGTCGGCGCCGGCCAGTCCCACGCGCGTGAACAGAAAGGCCACCGTCGCCACGGGGGTGCCCAGCCGCAGGTCGGACGCCAGCGCCATCATGGCGCCCGCACCGGCGCACACACCGTCGATGGCGGCGATGATCGGCTGCGGGCAGGCGCGCATGGCGCTGACCAGGGCACCCGTCATGCGCGTGAAGGTCAGCAGCTCGGGCATGCTCATCTTCGTGAGCGGGCCGATGATCTCGTGCACGTCGCCACCCGAGCAGAAATTGCCGCCGGCGCCGGTGAGCACCACGGCCTTGACGTCGGTGGCGCGCTGCAGGCCCAGAAACCAGTCGCGCAGCTCGGCGTAGGAGTCGAAGGTCAGCGGGTTCTTGCGTTCCGGGCGGTTGAGCGTGACGGTGGCGATGCCGTCGGCGATGGCCAGCGAGAAATGGCGGGTCGCGCTGGCGGCGGGGCCGAACTGGCCATGCATGGGGTTGTGCTCGGGGATGGGGTGTTTCATGGGGTTCATTCCGCGTTGGCGTCCAGGCGCCGGTTCAGATCCAGCTGGTGCTGCTTGACCTTGCCCAGCAGCCGGTGCAGCTGGTCGAGTTCGCGCGCCGACAGGCCCTCGAAGGCCTGCACGATCCAGTCTTCGTGCTGGCGCGCCATCTCGGTGAAAAGGGTGCGCCCGCGCGCGGTCAGGCGTACCCGGAACACCCGGCGGTCGCCCTCGACGCCGGTGCGTTCGACCAGGCCTTCGGCGACCAACTGGTCGGTGATGCCGGTGACGTTGCCGCCCGTGACCATCAGCCGGTGCGACAGCTCCTTCATCTTCAGGCCCTCCGGGTGGCGTTCGAGCTGGGCCATCAGGTCGAAGCGTGGCAGCGTGGTCCCGAATTGCTCGCGCAGGCCGGTGCGCACGCGCTTCTCGATGAACTGCGAGCAGGCCAGCAGGCGCAGCCACAGGCGCAGTTCCTGCGCGTGCTCGCTGTGGGCACGTGCTTCCAGGTCGAGGTGGCCCGGGCTCATGGCACCTCCGCCGGATCGGCGGCCACCTGGACCGCGGTCTGCATCGCCTGCTGGCGCGCGATCTCGCGGTAAAGCTGGTCGCGCCCGCTCAGGTACGGGTTCGGCCAGTCGACGGCGCGCGTCTGCAGCCTGGCCGCCTCGTGCAGTGTCCAGGCCGGGTCGGCCAGGTGCGGGCGGGCGATGGCGCACAGGTCGGCGCGACCGGCGCCGATGATGCTGTTGGCGTGATCGGCCTCGCTGATGGCGCCCACGGCCATGGTCAGCATGCCGACCTCGTTGCGGATGCGGTCCGCGAACGGGGTCTGGTACATGCGGCCATAGACCGGCCGGGCCTCGCGCGTGGTCTGGCCCGAGGACACGTCGATCACGTCACAGCCGGCTTCCTTGAACAGGCGGGCGATGGCGACGGCGTCGTCGGGCGTGTTGCCACCCGGGGCCCAGTCGTGCGCCGAGATGCGCACGCTCATGGGCCGCTCGGCCGGCCAGGCGGCGCGCATGGCGGAAAACACTTCCAGCGGGTAGCGGCAGCGGTTCTCCAGCGAACCACCGTACTCGTCGCTGCGCCGGTTGGTCAGCGGGCAGATGAAGGCCGAGAGCAGGTAGCCGTGCGCGCCATGCAGCTCCAGCCAGTCGAAGCCGGCGGCGGCGGCGCGCCGCGTGGCGGCCACGAAGGCCGCTGTCATGGCGTCCATGTCGGCACGCGTCATGGCCTGCGGTACCTGGTTCTGCGGGCCGTAGGGCACGGCGCTGGCCGACAGCAGCGGCCAGTTGCCCGAGGGCAGCGGCTCGTCGATCTGCTCCCAGCCGAGCTGGGTCGAACCCTTGGGGCCGCTGTGGCCAAGCTGCAGGCCGATGCGCGCACTGCTTTCGCCGTGCACGAAATCGACGATGCGCCGGAACGCGGCCTGCTGCGCGTCGTTCCACAGGCCGGGGCAGCCCGGTGTGATGCGGCCCTCGGGTACGGGGCTGGTCATCTCGACCATGACCAGGCCGGCACCGCCGAGTGCGCGCGCGCCCAGGTGCACCAGGTGCCAGTCGCCGACCTCGCCGTTGCGGGCCTTGTACTGCGCCATGGGCGAGACGACGATGCGGTTTTTCAGCGCCAGGCCGCGCACGCGCAGCGGCAACAGCATGGGGGG
>NZ_JAQVEJ010000009.1:0-11453 GCF_028698005.1 Hydrogenophaga sp. | reverse complement strand
CCAGCCAGGATTCGTAGCCTGCCAGCCACCGGGGGTCGCGCTGGCGCAGGTTCTCGTGGCTGATGCGCTGGCTGCGCGTGAGCAGCGAGTAGGCGAACTGCTCGATCTCCATGCCGGTGTAGCGCTCGACGTTCTCGAACCATTCGGTCGAGTTGCGCGCGGCGTTCTGGATCTTCAGCACTTCGACGCTGCGGCGCGCCTCGTAACCCTGCAGCACGGCGTCCAGGTCGGCGATGGCGCTGCCGTTCTGCGCATGGCGGCTGAACTCGTCGGCCAGGTCGATGGCATCCTCCAGGGCGAGCTTGGTGCCACTGCCGATGGAAAAGTGTGCGGTGTGGGCGGCATCGCCCATCAGCACGATGGGAATACGTCGGGCGCGATCCGGCGCCGGGCCGGCCCCATCGGGGTGAGGCATCTCCTGCCAGTGCACCCAGGTGCGGCAGATCACGCGCGGGAAGCGGATCCAGTTGGCCGAACCGCGCAGGTGCCTGGCATTGCTCACGAGCGCGTGGCCGTCGAGGTACTTGGCAAACAGCCGCTCGCAGAAGGCGATGCCCCCCTCCTGGCTCATCTGGTCGATGCCGTGCGCCTTCCACACCGTTTCGGGTGTCTCGACAATGAAGGTGGAGGTGTCGGCGTCGAACTTGTAGGCGTGCGCCTGGAACCAGCCATGCTCGGTCTTCTCGAAGGCAAAGGTGAAGGCGTCGAAGGTCTTCTTCGTGCCCAGCCACACGAAGCGGCACAGGCGCGTGTCGATGTCGGGCTGGAAGGTCGATTCGTAGCGTGTGCGGATGCGGCTGTTGAGGCCGTCGCTGGCGATCACGAGGTCGGCGTCGTATTGCCGTGCCAGGGCCTGGTCGTCGGTGACGTCGGTCTCGAAAACGAGGTTCACGCCCAGCTCGTGGCAGCGGTCCTGCAGGATGTTGAGCAGGCGCTTGCGGCCGATGCCGATGAAGCCGTGGCCGCCGGAGCGCACGCTGCGGCCCTTGAAGAACACCTCGATGTCGTCCCAGTGGTTGAACGCGTCGCGCATGGCCTGGGCCGTGGGCGGGTCGGCGCGCTGCAGATTGCCCAGCGTCTGGTCCGAGAACACCACACCCCAGCCGAAGGTGTCGTAGGGCCGGTTGCGCTCGACCACGGTCACCTCCAGCGCCGGGAAACGGCGCTTCATGAGCAGGCCGAAATACAAGCCCGCGGGGCCTCCGCCGATGCACAGGATGCGCCGCAACGCAGGGTGTGAAGTGTTCATGTCTTATTAGTTTAGACATGAACTAAATGTGTCCAACCGGGAAAACCCGGATCGGTGTCAGAATGGACCTTCCACCGACCAAAGGAGGATGACCATGTCTCTTTACCGATTCAAATCCCGAGAAACCGGCGATCTGGTCATGCTGGCGCCGGATGGCAAACGCATTCTCGACGTCCTGGGCAAAGAGCCCGCCGGGCCCGGCATCATCCAGCCGGCCGAGATGGCGGCGGCGGTGCAGGCCTTGCGCGATGCGGCCCGGGCCGAAGAAGAGGACCGTCAGCGGCAGATCGAGGAGGCGCGGGCCAAGGGCGAGGTGCCACCCGATTTCGACATTCCCCTGCGTGTGCGCAGCGCACCTTTTATCGAGATGCTGGAGCGCTGCCGCGCAGCCGACGTCGAAGTCGTCTGGGGCGTGTAGACGGCCAGAAAAAAGCCACCGCGGGCGGTGGCTTCGGGGATGGACCGCAAGGCCCGCAACGCAAGCGGTGCCCCCGGCGCGTCAGCCGCACCGGGGACCGCTGCCGTCAGTCGGCGTAGATGCCGGCGGCCTTGAACACCGGGCCGAAGCGGGCCACCTCGGATTGCACGAACTTCTTGTGCTCGGCCGGGTCGACGCGCTTGTCGGCGATCACGATGGCGCCCAGGCCCTCCTGCTTCCTGACGAAATCAGGGTCTTTCAGGGCGCTCTTGAGCGCTTCGTTGAGCGTTTTCAGAACGTCGGCGGGTGTGCCCTTGGGGGCGTACAGGGCGTGCCAGATCGAGACCTGGAAGTTCTTCAGGCCCTGCTCATCCAGCGTCGGGATGTCCTTGAGTGCCGGCGTGCTCAGGCGCTTGAGCATGGTCACGGCATAGGGCTTGACCTTCTTGCCTTCGATCTGGGCCGTCGTGTTGGTGGTCTGGTCGCACAACAGATCGATCTGGCCGCCGAGCAGGTCGGCGATGGCCGGTGCGGTGCCCTTGTACGGCACGGTCGTCATCTCGACCTTGAGCTCACTCTGGAACAGCGTGCCGCACAGGTGCGAGGCCGAGCCGATGCCGGCATTGCCCAGGTTGACCTTGTTGCCGTTCTTGCCGATCCAGTCGCGCAGTTCGGCGAAGGTGTTGGCCTCGAGCGTGGGCCGGCCGATCAGGGTCATGGGCACGTCGTTGATCATGCCCAGGTATTCGAAGTCGGTTTCGTAGTTGTACGACAGCTTGCGGTACAGCACCGGCGTGGTGGCCATGCCCACGTGTGTGACCAGCAAGGTGTAGCCGTCATTCTTGGCGCGCGCCACCTTGGTCGTGCCGATGGTGCTGCCGGCACCGGCCGCGTTGTCGATCACGATGGTGGTGCCATTCAGGGATTTCTGCATCGCCTCGGCCAGATCGCGTGCCACGCGGTCGGTCGGGCCGCCGGCGGCGAAGGGCACCACGATGGTGATCGGCTTGCTGGGGAAGGCCTGCGCGAGCGCGGCGGAGGCCGCGAGGGCGGACAGCGAGAAAGCCAGGATTTTCTTCATGGGGAGCACTCCTCGGTGGATGAAACTTTGATCGTAGTCCGATGGGCCCTGGAGGGAATCGCGGGAAATACGTAGCCGGCCAGGGGGATAAACCCTGCCTTGAAACTGCGCCATTGTTGACACCGGTCAAAGCCGCCGGTGCGGCCTCACTGGTAGCTGCGTGCGTCCTCGATGACCTTGCCGTCGTTGGGCAGGCTGCCCGGGGGCACCAGCTGCACGTCGCCGCGCAGCTTGGTCACCTCGCGCACCACCGCCTCTATGTGTTCGCGCAGCCCTTCGGCCGCTTCGGCGGCCTCGACCTGCAGGCACATGCGGTCGTTGGCCATCTCGCCGCTGACGACCAGGCGTGCGCGCTGCACCTCGGGGAAGCGGCGCACGATCTCGGCCACCTGGGACGGATGGACGAACATGCCCTTGATCTTGGTGGTCTGGTCGGCGCGGCCCATCCAGCCCCTGATGCGGGGGGCCGTTCGGCCCGTGGGACAAGGGCCGGGGAGGATGGCCGAGAGGTCGCCGGTGCCGAAGCGGATCAGCGGGTAGACCGGGTTGAAGGTGGTGACGACCAGCTCACCCACTTCGCCGTCGGGCACCGGGTCACCGGTGCCGGGGCGCACGATTTCGACGATCACGTGCTCGTCCACCACCAGGCCTTCGCGTGCGGCGGTTTCGTAAGCCACGAGGCCCAGGTCGGCGGTGGCGTAGGTCTGGTAGACCTCGACGCCGCGCGCGCGGAACCAGGCCGTCAGGCTCGGCGGGCAGGCCTCGCCGCCAACGGAGGCCCGGCGGACGCTGGCCACGTCGGCGCCGGCTTCCTCGGCCTTCTCGAGCAGGATGCGCAGGAAGCTGGGCGTGCCGGTGTAGGCGTCGGGACGCAGGTCGGCGATGGCCTGCAACTGCTGCTCGGTCTGACCGGTGCCGGCCGGAAAGACCGTGCAGCCGATGGCCAGTGCACCCGATTCAAGGACGTAGGCGCCCGGGGTCATGTGGTAGCTGAAGCTGTTGTGCACCAGGTGTCCCGCGCGAAAGCCCGCGGCGAACAGGGCGCGGCCGGCGCGCCAGTAGTCGCGTGCGGTGCCTTCGGGTTCGTAGATCGGGCCGGGCGAGGCGAAGATGCGCTGCATCTGCGGCCCGCGCACGGCGGCGGCAAAGCCGCCGAAGGCATCACCGCCGCCCGCGCGGCTGGCACGCTGGCATTCCAGCAGTTCATGCTTGCGTGTCACGGGCAGCCGGGCCAGCGCCTCGCGGCTGGTGATGGTGCTCGGATCAATGTCCTTGAGCCGTTCCGCGTAGGCGGTGGTGGCTGATCGGGCATGCGCCACCTGCGCCGACAGTGCGGTCATCTGCGCCGTGGCGCGCTCGTCGGTCGATCGCGTTTCCAGTGCGTCGAAGAACTCGGTCATGGCTAACACCCAAATGGAGAGAGAGGGGGTGGGGAGGGAAAACGTCGGGGATCAGGCCAGCCAGCGCTTGCGGCGCTTGTAGCTCTTGACGTCCTTGAACGACTTGCGCTCGCCGCCGCCCATGCCCAGGTAGAACTCCTTGACGTCCTCGTTGTTGCGCAGGTCCTCGGCCGCGCCGTCCATCACGATGCGCCCCGATTCCATGATGTAGCCGTAGTCGGCGTAGCGCAGCGCCATGTTGGTGTTCTGCTCGGCCAGCAGGAAGGTCACCTTCTCCTTGGTGTTGAGGTCTTTCACGATCTCGAACACCTCTTCCACGATCTGCGGCGCCAGGCCCATCGACGGCTCGTCGAGCAGCACCACGCTGGGGTTGGCCATGAGCGCGCGGCCGATAGCGCACATCTGCTGCTCGCCGCCGGAGGTGTAGGCGGCCTGGCTGGTGCGGCGTGTCTTCAGGCGCGGAAAGTAGGCGTAGACCTTCTCCAGGTTGCGCGCGATCTCGGCCTTGTCGGTGCGCGTGTAGGAGCCGGTCATCAGGTTCTCCTCGATGGTCAGGTGGGCGAAGCAGTGGCGTCCCTCCATCACCTGCACCACGCCGCGCTGCACCAGGTCGGCCGGCGAGAGGTTCTCGATGCGCTCGCCGCGCAGCTCGATGGAACCCTTGGTGACTTCGCCGCGCTCGCCCTTGAGGAGGTTGGAGATGGCGCGCAAGGTGGTGGTCTTGCCCGCGCCGTTGCCCCCCAGGATGGCGGCGATCTTGCCCTCGGGCACGTTCAGCGACACGCCCTTGAGCACCAGGATCACGTGGTTGTAGATGACCTCGATGCCGTTGACGTTCAGAACGATGTTGGGTGTGGTGCTCATGCTGATGATTCCTCGTGGACCATTCGCAAGGCCGGCGCCGTGCGCGGCGCGGCCTTGCGGATGGCGGCTGGTGAGCCAGCCGCCACGCTCATCAGGAGCTGCAGTCTGACGCTGGGCGGGCTTCGAGCTTCTTCTCGGCCGCGTACTTGGCTGCGGTGGACTTGACCAGCGGCTTGATGATTTGCTGGTCGGCCTCGATCCAGTCGCTGGACATGGTCCACTTGCTGCCGTCCCAGGTGTGGATGCGGGCCGCGCCCGTGCCCACGTGGTCGGAGCACGAGGTGCTGATCGGGCCGCGCAGAATGCCCTTGAAGCCCAGTGCGTCGAGCTTGGCCTGCGAGAGGTTCAGGTTCTCCAGACCCCAGCGCACCTGCTCGCCGGTCATGACCTTGCCCTTGCCGAAGCGTTCCTGTGCCGCGCGGATGCCCTCGATGCCCACGGCCGCGCTGACCACGCCGCGCAGGTACAGCACGTCGCCCACTTCTTCCTTCGGACCGGTGCCCTTGCCCTTGGCGTGGAGTTTTTCCAGGATCTCCTTGACGATCGGGGCTTCGCGGTCGGCGCCGTGCTGCAGCGTCACACCGTTGTAGCCCTTGGCGCCCTGGCCCACGTCCTTGACGTCGGGCTCGGCGCTGGACCACCACACGCCGTACATCTTGTCGCGCGGATAGCCGGTGGCCTGGGCTTCCTTGAGGGCCGTGGAATTCATCACGCCCCAGCCCCACAGCAGCACGTAGTCGGGACGGCTCTGGCGCACCTGCAGCCAGGTGGCCTTCTGCTCCACGCCAGGCGCAGCGACCGGCAGCAGTTGCAGGTCGAAGCCGTGCATCTTGCTGCGCTCCTGCAACAGCGGGATGGGTTCCTTGCCGAACGGGCTGTCGTGGTAGACCAGCGCGATCTTCTTGCCCTTGAGCTTGTCCAGGCCGCCTTCCTTCTTGGCGATGGCCTGCACGATCACGTCGGCCGCGACCCAGTAGGTGCCCAGCAGCGGGAAGTTCCACTTGAACACCATCCCGTCGGCACTTTCGCTGCGGCCGTAGCCGGTGGTGATCAGCGGAATCTTGTCGACCGGGGCCTTTTCGGTCAGCGCGAAGGTGGCGCCCGTGGACCAGGGGTGGATCAGCGCGGCGCCGCCGTTCTTGCCCTTCAGGCGCTCGTAGCACTCGACCGAGCGGGCGGTGTCGTAGGCGGTCTCGCACTCCTCGATCAGGATTTTCACGCCATTGATGCCGCCGCGCTCGTTGACCAGCTTGTAGTAGTCCACGATGCCGTTGGCCGTGGGCGTGCCGTTGGGCGCGTAGGGACCGGTGCGGTAGGACAGCACGGGCAGGTATTGCTCCTGGGCCATCGCGGCCGGTGCCGTGAGCAGCGCACCGGCGCCAGCGGCGGTGATGGCAGCGGCGATAACGATCTTGCGAAGCTTCATGTGTGTCTCCTGGGGTTGGTTGAAGCGGGCGGGGAAAGCGGGGTCAGTGGGGGAAGGGCCACAGGCGGAGCTTTTGCTTGCCGATGGACCAGAGCCGGGCCAGCCCGTGCGGCTCGACGATCAGGAACCACACGATCAGCGCACCGAAGATCATGAACTCGGCGTGTGCGACCGCGGTGGTGGAAACGCTCAGGCCGAACAGCCCCGCGATCACGGGCAGGAGCTGGTTCAGTGCGATGGGCAGGATGGTGATGAAGGCGGCACCGAACATCGCACCCATGATCGAGCCCAGGCCGCCGATGATCACCATGAACAGCAGCCGGAACGAGTAGTCGACCGAGAAGGCCGAGGGTTCCCAGGCGCCCAGGTAGACGAAGGCCCACAGGGCGCCGGCGATGCCGATGATGAAGGAGCTGACGGCGAAGGCGCTGAGCTTGGCGTACATGGGGCGGATGCCGATGACGGCGGCGGCGACGTCCATGTCGCGGATCGCCATCCATTCACGGCCGATGGCCGAGCGCACGAGGTTCTTGGCCAGCAGCGCGATCACCGCGAGGATGCTCAGGCAGAACAGGTACTTGGAGGCGGCGCTTTCCAGCGGCAGACCGAACACCTGCAGGTTCGACACCGCCACCGAGCCCGAGGGCGTGTCCATGGTGAACCACTTGATGCGCAGGAACATCCAGTCGGCGAAGAACTGCGCCGCCAGCGTGGCCACCGCCAGGTACAGCCCGCGCACGCGCAGGGACGGCAGGCCGAACAGAATCCCGAACAGCATGGCGCACAGGCCGCCGAGAATGAGCGCCGGGACCAGCGGCATGCCCGGCACGCGCACGAAGAAGTTGTAGGCGCCGTAGGCGCCGACCGCCATGAAGGCGCCCGAACCCAGCGAGATCTGCCCGCAGTAGCCGACCAGGATGTTCACGCCCACGGCGGCGAGCGAGAAGATCAGGAACGGGATCAGGATGGCGCGCATCAGGTAGTCGCTGGCCAGCATCGGCACGACGACGAAGGCCACCACCAGCAGCAGCCCGATGGCCCAGCGGTCCTGCGCGATCGGGAAGATCTGCTGGTCGGCGCGGTAGGAGGTCTTGAACTGACCGTTTTCTCTGTAGAACATGTTGGCCTCGATGATCTTTTGGCTACGACACGCTTCGCTTAACTTTGCTGCGCAAAGTCAGCTTCCGCTGAAAGATCATTGCCCGTGTACTTCATACACGGTCAATGATCTTTTCGCCGAACAAGCCCTGCGGGCGGAACAGCAGGAACACCAGCGCCAGCACATAGGCGAACCAGATCTCGATGCCGCCGCCGACGTAAGGGCCGAGGTAGATTTCCGAGAGCTTCTCGCCCACGCCGATGATCAGACCGCCGATGATGGCGCCCGGCACCGAGGTCAGTCCGCCCAGGATCACCACCGGCAGGGCACGCAGCGCCACGGTGGTCAGCGAGAACTGCACGCCCAGCTTGGAGCCCCAGATGATCCCGGCCACCAGGGCGGTGATGCCGGCCACGCACCAGACGATGACCCAGATGCGGTTGAGCGGGATGCCGATCGACTGCGCGGCCTGGTGGTCGTCGGCCACGGCGCGCAGCGCGCGCCCGGTGCCCGTCTTCTGGAAGAAGACCGACAGCGCCGCGACCAGGCAGGCAGCGATCACGGCGGCGATGATGTCTTCCTGGTTGATCAGCACGCCACCCTCGAACACGCTTTCGAACAGGAACAGCGGGTCCTTGGGCATGCCGACGTCGATCTGGTAGACGTTGGAGCCGAACAGCGACTGCCCCAGGCCGTCGAGGAAGTAGGAAATGCCCAGCGTGGCCATCAGCAGCGTGGCCGCTTCCTGGTTGACCAGGTAGCGCAGCACCAGGCGCTCGATCAGCCAGGCCAGGGCGAACATCAGCACGGTGGCGATGGCAAAGGCAAGCAGGTTGGCCAGCAGCTTGCTCTCCAGGCCCAGCCATTGCGGCAACCATTCGGCAAAGCGCGCCATGGCCAGCGCGGCGAACAGCACCATCGCGCCCTGGGCGAAATTGAACACGCCCGAGGCTTTGAAGATCAGCACGAAGCCCAGGGCCACCAGCGAATACAGCATGCCGGCCATCAGGCCACCGATCAACGCTTCCAGAAAGAATCCCATGTCTGCCGCTCCTCAGTGGCTGGTGCCGAGGTAGGCGCTGATGACCTCCTCGTTGCTGCGCACCTCGTCGGGGGTGCCGTCGCCGATCTTCTTGCCGTAGTCCAGCACCACCACGCGGTCGGAGATGTCCATCACCACGCCCATGTCGTGCTCGATCAGCACGATGGTGGTGCCGAACTCGTCGTTCACGTCGAGGATGAAGCGGCTCATGTCCTGCTTCTCCTCCAGGTTCATGCCGGCCATGGGTTCGTCCAGCAGCAGCACCTGCGGCTCCATGGCCAGGGCGCGGCCCAGGTCGACGCGCTTTTGCAGGCCGTAGGGCAACTGGCCGACGGGGGTCTTGCGGTGGGCCTGGATTTCCAGGAAGTCGATGATGTGCTCGACGAATTCGCGGTGCGCCTCTTCTTCGCGCTGGGCCGGGCCGATGCGCAGGGCTTGCAGCAGGATGTTGCTCTTCATGCGCAGGTTGCGGCCGGTCATGATGTTGTCGATCACGCTCATGCCCTTGAACAGCGCCAGGTTCTGGAAGGTGCGCGCGATGCCCATCTCGGCCACCTGCCGGCTGTTCATGCCGCGAAAGGTCCGGCCGCGGAAGGTGATGGAGCCTTCCTGCGGCTGGTAGACGCCGTTGATGCAGTTGAGCATCGAACTCTTGCCGGCGCCGTTGGGGCCGATGATGGCGCGGATCTCGTGCTCCCTGACGTCGAAGGAGATGTCGGTCAGCGCCTTGACGCCGCCGAAGCGCAGACTGATGTTCTGGACGTCCAGGATGACGTCGCCGATCTTCTTGTTGCTCATGCGGGTGATTCCCTCGTGGTGCGCCGCCGCGCTTCAGGCCGCCGCCTTGATGGGCAGGTAGGTCTTGGCGTCCATGATCTTCAGCGTGGCGCTCACGCTGCCGGTGCGGCCGTCCTCGAACTTGACCTGGGTCTCGATGAACTGCTCGTCCTTGCCGCCGTACAGCGCATCGACCAGCACCGCGTATTTCTCGCCGATGAAGCCGCGCCGGACCTTGTTGGTGCGCGTGAGCTCGCCGTCGTCGGCGTCCAGTTCCTTGTGCAGCACCAGAAAGCGGCTGATCTGGCTGCCGGCCAGCAGCTCGTCGCGGCTGAGGTCGGCGTTGACCTTCTCCACGCAGTCCTTGATCAGCTCGTAGACCTCGGGCTTCTGCGCCAGGTCGGTGTAGCCGGCGTAGGGCAGGTTGCGCCGCTCGGCCCAGTTGCCCACGGCTTCGAAGTCGATGTTGATCATCACGCAGACCTTCTCGCGCCCGTCACCGAAGGCCACGGCCTCCTTGATGTGCGAGAAGAACTTGAGCTTGTTCTCGACGTACTTGGGCGCGAACATCGCGCCGTCGTGGGCGCCGCCCCGGATCCGGCCGACGTCCTTGACGCGGTCGATGATCTTCAGGTGGCCGTCCTTGTCGATGAAGCCCGCGTCGCTCGTGTGGTACCAGCCGTCCGCACCGAGCACCTCCTCGGTGGCCTGGGGGTTCTTGTAGTACTCCTTGAGCAGGCCGGGCGACTTCACCAGGATCTCGCCGCTGTCGGAGAGCCTGATCTCCACGCCCTCGCAAGGCACGCCGACGGTGTCGGCACGGGCCTCGTGGTCGGGCTGCAGGCAGACGAACACGGCGGTCTCGGTGGAACCGTACAACTGCTTGAGGTTGATGCCGATGGAGCGATAGAAGGTGAACAGGTCGGGGCCGATGGCCTCGCCGGCGGTATAGGCCACGCGCACCCGCGACAGGCCCAGGCTGTTGCGCAGCGGCCCGTAGACCAGGAGGTTGCCGATGCCGTAGACGATGCGGTCGAGCAGGCGCACGGGCTTGCCGTCCATCATGGCCGGGCCGACGCGGCGCGCCACGTTCATGAAGGCGTGGAACATCTTGCGCTTGACCGTGCCGGCATCTTCCATGCGGATCATCACGCTGGTCAACAGACCCTCGAACACGCGCGGCGGCGCGAAGTAGTAGGTCGGGCCGACCTCCTTCATGTCGATCGAGACGGTGGCGCCCGACTCCGGGCAGTTGACCACGTAGCCGGTGACCAGCCACTGCGCGTAGCTGAAGATGTTCTGCCCGATCCAGGCCGGCGGCAGGTAGGCCAGTACCTCGTCGCGCTCGGTGAGCTTGTCGAAGCGGCTGCCCACCGTGGCGCGGTCGATCAGGGTGTGGTGGGTGTGCACGACCCCCTTGGGATTGCCCGTGGTGCCCGACGTGAAGAACATCGCGGCCACGTCGTCGGGGCGGGCTTTGTCGATTTCCTCGCGGAAGAAGCCGGGGTGTTCCCTGGTGAAGGCCTGTCCGCCGGCCACCAGGGTGTCGAGGCTGGCCAGGCCGGGTTGGTCGTAGTTGCGCAGGCCACGCGGATCGTCGTAGAAGACATGGCCCAGTTGCGGGCACTGCTCGCGGATCTCGAGCATCTTGTCGACCTGCTCCTGGTCCTCGACCACCGCGAAGCGCACCTCGGCGTTGTTGATGGGGTAGACGCATTCGCCGGCCACGGCATCCTGATACAGCGGCACCGGGATGGCCCCCAGCGCCTGCGCCGCCATCATCGCGGCGTACAGCCGTGGCCGGTTGGCGCCGATCACCACCAGGTGCTCACCGCGCCGCAGGCCGGCCTGGTGAAGACCGCAGGCGATGGCCTCGACCAGTTCGGCCATGGCGCGCCAGCTGGTGGTCTGCCAGATGCCGTATTCCTTCTCGCGCATCGCCGGCGCGTCGGGCCGCTGCCTGGCGTGTTCCAGCAGCAGCCGGGGGAAGGTGCTTTGCATGTTGTCGTCTCCTGGTGCCGGTGCCTCATGAGGGCACCATGCCTGATCCGGTATGCGTGCATGGTAGGCGCGATGTTTGACGCCGTGTTGTCGGTG
>NZ_JAQVEJ010000115.1 GCF_028698005.1 Hydrogenophaga sp. | reverse complement strand
ACGAGGAAGGGCTCGGTAAGTGGCCCGGCGTCCACGCGCAGCGTGTGACGCCGAGCGGGCATGCGTAGCGGCTCGCTCATGTGCTCAATGTAGCACATGAACCGGCGTTAGCCTATCCTGCCTTCACATCTTTCAAGGTTTCCCATCCACTATCGGCCCTGTTTCACGTATTCAAACTGTCTGCATGTTGTCGGCATGTTGCAAGATGCAGACAAAAAATATACTATTTGCAGACAAGCCATTATCCATGTGTACCGTTTGCAGACATAATGCCGACATGACAGAGAAAGAGACCGCTCGCCAGACCTTGACCGGGATCATTCGATCCCGGGCCAGCCAATACCAGGCACGACAGCTTGCCGGTGTGACCCAACGGACGTTCGCCGAGGAACTGACAGCCGAAGGGCACAAGATCAGCTACGCCGACTTCCGCACCCTTTACGCCAGGGCCAGGAAGCAACTGGCCCGCCTCGACCAACCGGCGCAGCCAAAGGCCGCGTCACCTCATCAACCGCAACTTCAGGGAGTTGAATCATCGAACCCGCCACCAACCCCAAAAAGCCCAAGCCCAACCAACGAACCCGAGAAAAGGAAGTTCGGGAAATTCGATCTTCCGATTCCAAAGACATTCAAACACAACCCATCCGGGACGGATCAATCTTGACAGCGAGCAAAGGAACCGATATGAAAAACAGCGTGCATTTCGTCATCCAGGGCAAAGGCGGGATTGGGAAATCCTGGGTATCCGTCCTGCTGGCCCAATATCTCAAGAAAAAGGCCGGCAACACGGTCAATTTCGATACAGATCAAGAGAACACGACGTTCGCCCATTACAAGGCGCTCTCCGCTATCCATATTTCGGTCATGACCCCTTCTAGGATCATCGACGCCAAGAAGTTCGATGGCATGATAGAAAAAATCATGGAAGCCGACTGCCCCGCCGTGATCGACAACGGCGCCAACACGTTCTCCCCATTGCTGGCATACATGCTTGAGAACAGCGTCATTGATGTGCTGCAAGACGGCGGAAAGAAGGTTTTCTTCCACATCATCATCGGCGGTGGCTCCGAGTTGAAAGACACGAAAGAGGGATTCGTGTCTTTCGCTACCCAATTCGATGTGCCGATTGTCCTCTGGCTGAATGAGTTCTTCGGCTCTTTCGTTGACGCGTCGGGCACCCACCTGGCCGAAACTGAAGCCTATAAGGCGAACGAAGACAAAGTTACTGGCGTCGTTCTGCTTCCTGCCCGGAATCAACAGACCTTCGGTGACGACATCAGGCGCATGAACACGATGAGGCTGACATTCGATGAGGTCATCGCATCGAGTAGTTTCGGTCTGATGGAGAAACAGCGGCTGAAAACAGTCGGACGCGAAGTATTTGAACAACTCGATAAAATCGAGTTCTGACCATGAACGGCAAGCGCGATCTAATCGCCGAGGTCGTCAGGCGCACGGGCATCCGCATCGACGAGGATGACCCGGCGTTTGCCGTCGCTCACCTGGCCGATCTGGTCCTGCAGGAGCACACTGAGAAGATCGCGGCCGATCTGGCCGAAGTTTCGGCCCAGGTCGGCAAGGACTTCGACAGCCTGGTCGAAAAAATCCGAGCCCTCCAGAATGAAGGCGCGGCTCACAAGGATGAGAACGGCGCGAAGCTCGATGGAACGCTGGCCAGCATGGACAAGATCAGCCAGCGGCTGCTGCTGGTGGCCAAGACCTTTGAGGCAGCAGAATCGGCGAAGGCCGCGAACATCGAGCGCAACTCGCAGGCAATCCGCGCGAGCATGGAAAGCGCGATAAAAACCGCGCTGCCCAAGCCCGATCCCTCGTCGGTCAAGCCCGCTTCGATCAATTCCGTCCAGCTCATCAGCCTGGCGCTCTCCGCTGTCGCCGCCGCCGGCGTCATCGCGCTGCTCATGCTGCGCTGACCACCCTCCCCTGCGCCGGCCAGGCCCAGGGCTCACCTACAGGCGTCCCGCCCGCCGCCTGCTGGCGGCTCCTGAGCAGGGGGCCGCGCCCCCTGCCCCCCGTGGGCGGGCACACCCGCCCCCCGCCGCCGTCGCGGCGGCACCCCCCACCCATCGGCCGACCAAGAGGAAAGGGGATTTCCCTCGCCCGTCTATGGCCCCGCCAACAGGCCCAGGCGCCCCGTGGCGCCCTTTTCTCGACCCCGCCAGGGGGCAGGCCGCACCGGGCACCCTCCCCGCCGCCCGGACGGTGCGCAATCAGAACAGGCCAAGTTGCAGATGCTCGGCACGCTGCACCAGTGCAACCGCCCTCACCTGCTCCAGCTCGGGCGCGGGTGCTACCGCCGGGGTCAGTGGGACCTGAGCCGGCTTGGTGGTGCCGCGGTGGCGGCGCAGCCGAAAGTCCCAGCCGCCAACGATGTGCGCGGGCGTGAACCAGTGCGACCACTCGGTCATCGCGAGGCTGTTCCCGTGAACAACAATGGCCGGGATGTGCGCAAGCGAAAGCTGCACATATGCCATGTGGACCGCCGTCAGGTCCACGTCCACGGCCGTGACGTGCATGGCCTGTTGGTAGTTGATGCCTTGCGCCTGGATGGCATCGGCCGCTGCAAGGACCATCCCGCCCGCGCCGCAGGCCGGCTCGCCGACGGTCACGAAACCCTCGCGCTCGATGGCGCTGCGCGCCTCGGCGAAGGTGATGCCGGCCATCAAGCGCGATACCTCGAAGGGCGTGAAAAACTGGCCCTTGTAGCTGTCGCCAAGGTCCAGACCCATGAACAGCTTGCCCAGGCAGTCATCAAGACCGGACTCCAGCCAATCGACAAGCACGCCGAGGATCTGCGGGAAGCGCTCGATCTCGTCGCGTTCGTAGTCGGCAATGATCTTCATGTACCGGGCTTCACGCGCTTCGCGCTGCGCCAGGTCCACGGCGTTGCTCAGGGCCAGGGCCGACATTTCGCAGAAGTCGGAGAACACCTTGTGCAGTCGGTGCCGGCGGGCGTTCTCTTGCAGCAGCTTGCCCATCGTGTCCTCGTGCGAACGCACGATCTGAGCCTTCTTCCCTCGTGCTCTCGCGTTGCTAGATTCCGAGCCCGTCGTGGTATTGATCTGGTGTGTTGCGGTCATGTGTGCTCCGTTGGTGGTTGCCATCGCCTCGCTGAGTTCGTCGCCCGGTGAAACGGAGCGAAGGGCAGGGCAGAGGGCAAGGGCGGGAGCGCAAGCCGCACGCGGAGCGCAGTCGAAGGCGAGCACCGAACGGGTGAGCACCTGGCGCAGCGCACCCTTGCAGGCGCGTAGCGCCGGCCGCTGGCATGACCGAAGCAAAGTCACCGGAAAAGGCGACGAACACAGCGAGGCGAGCGACGGTGAGAGAGGGACCGCGACATGCACCAGGCCGCAGGCCTGCAAACTACGGCCGCAGGCCGGTCCGACGCGCAGCGCCGGCAGCCGCAGGGCGGCGGGGCAGGGCGGCACGCCGTGCCCGGTGCTCGGGGGAGCCATGCGGCGGGGGGATGTTGGCCTGGTCGGCCGTGGTTGTGCCCCTTGGGCACGTTCCGGTTGAACTGGTCAACATGCCCCCTTGAGCTTGACCGGCAAGGCCCGGCCTTGGTGGTCGGGTGGGGCAAGCCCAGCGGCAAGGGGCGGGTGGTCCCGCCCCGTTGAGCGGCGCCAGGAACACGGCCTGCAGGCCGTCTCGCAGGCCTTCGGCACAGGAGGGGCGAAGCCGCCCCCCTGTGCTCAGTCGTCCGCCGCTTCGGCAGCGGCATCGACGGTGTAGGGCCGCAGCGGGGCAGGGAGCCAGCGGCGACCGGCAAGGCGCTGCTGTGCGGTCGTGATCGCATCGACCTTCTTCATGCTCGCCAGATCGGCGGCATCCATGCCGGCTTCCGTGATGGCCTCGATCATCTTGGCCTTGGACACACTGCCTAGGTAGGTATCGTCCGTGGCCTCCCACCAGTCGGCCATGTCCAGGCCCAGGGCCGATTCAATGGCGGCAGCGGCATCGAACCCACGTTCCTTGCGCTCGTCATGCGAAATCACGGTGTACGCCCGGGCAACGAACTGAGCCAGAATTTGCAGCAATTGAGCCTCATCCAGCGCCAGGAAGCGGGCGAACACCTCGGCGGAAGCGCCGGAGCGCACAGCTTCCGTGCTTGCCTCGGCCTCGTCCATTGCCGCGCTGGCTTTGCTCTGCTCGTAGCCTGCCGCGTTGCGCCGAATCTCATGGCTGGCATCCGTGAAACGGACCTTGAGCGGAGACGACTGCCAAGGCTCCCCCTGGTCCATCACCAGTGAATGCACCAAAGCAGCTAGGGCGATCTGAGGGTTCGCAGCCAAGCTCGCAGCCACCGCTGCGGAGCGGTGTGCGGTCAGGCTCGCCATCAACCCCTTGCTGAATTCGGCGCGTTCGGCCTTGGCCGGAACGCCGGCCTCTCGGCGGACCTCGGGCGACTGCCCGGCCACATCTTCGCGCCGCGCATAGCCTTCATGCAGCACCAGCTTGCCGTCATGGCTGAGACCCATCACCACACCGCCGACCGCTTTGTGACCATCGTTCCACCCGGTACGCTCGTCGTCAATCTGGCCTTCACGCTGGGCGAGTTCATCCTGTTCTTCGTAGAGCCGGTCCACCTCGGCCGCAGCGGCCTCGTCGTGCTCGGCGGGTTCTTCGAGTTCTTCCAGGCGCTTGTCGATCGCAGCACGGCGGGCCTCGATGGCGGCAAGTGCCTCGGCCTGGGCGTCCGTGGCTTCGAGCATGGCAGGCTCCATGCGCAACAGGTCTTTGTGCGTGCCGTAAGTGCTGAAGCTCTCGCGGTACTCTGCCCACTTCCACCCGGCATCGACCAGCTTGCGGGCTTCCTCGGCCATGCGCTCGTCGCGCAGCTTGTGCAGCAGCACCTTGTCCGTGAGATACACCCCATCGCCCGCGCCCGTGGCGAACAGGTCCTGACGCACGCCACCACCCGCCTTCTTGTACGCCTTGACGCCGACGAAACGCGCCAGCGGCGCCGCCGCGCTCACGTCATCCTCGGACAACAGGTTGCGCACATGGTAGGCGCTGCGGCTGTGTGAGGGCAGGGCGGCCCAGGCCTGCCGCTGCCGGTCGTGGTCATCGGTCAGCGCCAGCGCCTGGAGCACGTCCACCGAGACCTTGCCATCACGGTACAGATCAACGAACTCCGGCGCGAGGTTCGCCAGCGCCAGCCGACGCCGCACGGTCAGTTCCTTGACGCTGTAACGGGCTGCGATCTGCTCGATGCTCTTGCCCTCGGCCGCGAGGCTGCGAAACGCCACCAGTTCATCGGCCGGGTTCATCGGCTCTTGCGTGATGTTCTCGGACAGGCTCACGGAGACTGCCTGCTCGTTCTCGAAGATTTTCACCGGCGCCAACGCATCCGCGTCCATCTTGCCCTGCTCGACCAGCAGCAGCAGGGCCAGCAGCCGCCGCCCGCCAGCTACAACGCCATAGCCGTCCTGGCCGTCCTTCACCTCGACGATCACCGCCAGCGGATTCAACAGCCCGCCCTCGGCTTCGATCTGCGCGGCGAGGCTTCGGATGGAGGCGGGATCGCGCTTGGTTCTCACGTTCTTCTCGGACAGCCAGAGAAGCGACAGCGGCACCCACTCGTCACGGCCCGCGCTGGCCTCGGTCATGACTCGATGAACCTGCTGCTCTGCCTGCTTGCTGCTGATCTTGCGTGCCATCATTGACTCCAAAATGTGCTGACCGGGTTCCAAGATTCAGAGCCCTTTGTGAATTTGGGTCTGAGGGCATGCGGCAGATCCCGGTGTCTCTGCCGCCGTACTTCCTGAGTTCGTCGCCCGGTGAGCTGCCGCGTAGGGCAGGGCGGGGTGACAAGGGCAGGCACGGAAGCCGCAGCCCGAAGCGCAGCGAAGGGACCGGGTGAGTACCTGGCGAAGCGAACCCTTGTCACCCCGACGTGCCCGTAGCAAAGTCACCGGAAATGGCGACAACTCAGGAAGTACGGAGCCAAACCGGCCCGAACGCTAGGCCCACAGAACCCGCCGCGCGGCGAGCGCCCCACGGGCCAGGTGGCCCGCCAATTGCACGCATGTGCAGCTCGGCCGCGGGCCGTGGCTTGTCCACATCTGCACGGGGCAACCCGCAAGGGCGCGACTGGTGGAGCGCCGCCGCCTGAGTCGCCTTCATAGGCAGGGAAGGCGGCGATTGGCCGGTGCGGATGTGGACAAGCCGATTGCCTCGACTTGGGACACTCACCGCCGGCGGCGCCGGCGGCTGGCCAGCAGGGGATAAGCCTTGCGGCCAAGGGGCGTCATGCCCCTTGTTGAGCCGCCCGGCCAGCGGCAGGGCGGTCATGACGATCAACCCTTGAGTTCGCGCATGCCTTGCGCCAGGCTGAACAGGGCGCGGTTGAGCTTGACGTTCTGATCGATGCCCTGAACGGCCCTCGTGCGAGCACGACGGCCGTTGGCCGTGCGCGCATCAAGCCCGCCCTTCATCAGGTTTTCCTGAACACGGTTGAACGCGGTCCACAAATCGCCGCCCCGGTCATCGAAGCGACGCGGGCGCAGCAACTGATCCTCCGACACCGGCGCGGGCTTGCCCTCACTCGGCTCGTATTTCAGCTCCAGCGCTGCCCGCGCGAAAACACGTTCCTCGCTCGGCGTCAGGGCGATAGCGCGCATATCGTCTCGGACCTCGCGTACCAGGTCGGCGCCGTCCAGCACGTCGAACGCGCCCTGCACCACGTTGTCGATCACGTTGCCCTTGTGCGGGATGCGAATGTCGCCGATCACGTCACCGCACACCAGGCCATTCATACATACAAACCGGAAAGCGCCGGCCATCATCTGATAGCTGGACGTGCCATCGTGCGAGTTCAACAGGATGACCTCGAAGGCTTCGGAGTCGTTGGCCTGGCCGGCATGCCGCAGGCGCAGCATGTGTTTTGTGAAGTCCTTGCGGTCCTCTTTGCGCACACGGGTCTGCGCCACCATGAACGGCTCGAAGCCGTTGGCGCGCAGCTTGGCCAGGACCGCCGACGTCGGGATGTAGGTGTATCGGTCCGACCGGCTGCCGTGGGGTTCCTCTGCGAAGATCGACGGGGCAACGCGGCGGATCTGGTCATTCGACAAAGGGGAATTGCTGAACAGCGAAGGCGAGTGCGCCGCAAAACGAGAAGACAGACGGGCCATGATGGTTTCCTTACGTGCTGACCGGGTTCCAAGATTCAGAGCCCGTTGTGAATCTGGCTCTGAGGGCATGCGGCAGTCCCGGTGTTCCTGCCGCCGTACTTCCTGAGTTCGTCGCCCGGTGAACGAGAGCGAAGGACAGGGCAGGGCGGCAAGGGCAGGCGCGCAAGCCGCAGCCCGCAGCGCAGCGAAGGGACCGGGTGAGCACCTGGCGCAGCGAACCCTTGTCGCCCTGCCATGTCCGCAGCAAAGTCACCGGAAATGGCGATGAACTCAGGAAGTGCGGGAGCCACGGTAGGCACCCACAAGGCCCTCAGATGCCGCCGCGCGGCGAGCGCCCTTCGGGCCATAGGCCCGCTGATCATATGTATTCAAATCGTCTGCAATATGTCTGCAATTTTTAGATTTGCAGACATATTGCAGACAACAAGGGGCGCAGCCCCTTGGCTCACATCAGGCCGTTCTCGGCCATCGAGTAGACCGATTGGCTCGTGATGATGAAGTGGTCCAGCGCACGCACATCGACCAGCGACAGCGCTGACTTGAGCGTCTGTGTCAGCGCTTCATCCGCCCGGCTCGGCCGGGCCTCTCCACTCGGGTGGTTGTGATAGAAGACGCACGCGGCGGCATTGACCTGCAAGGCCCTGCGCACCACCTCCCGCGGGTAGACGCTGGTCTGCGCGATCGTGCCGCGGAACATATCCTCCACAGCGATGACCCGATTCTGGCTGTCGAGAAAAAGGACGCCGAACACTTCATACTCGCGCTCCGCGTGACGGCACCGAAGGTAGCTGCGCACAACGTTGGGCGCGTCGAGCAGCGTACCGGGGATCTTGCGGCCCAGGTACTCATGCGCCGCCTGCACCACTTCTTCGCCCGTTGCCAGGCGATAGGAACCATCCGGCTCTTGAACAAAGATCGCGGGAGCGAAAGCGGCCTGGTCGAGATTCATCATGCTGTGCATCCATGTAGCAGGGCGGGATTGCCCATGCCGGATGCCCCACGCCGCAGCGCAGCGGTCAAGGGTCAACGACGGCCGAAGGCCGCCAGCGGTCGGCCCGAAGGGCAGGACGCGCAGCCCTTTACCGCGAGAACGGTGTGGTACGTTGAAGGCTTCAGCAAGCCAGCCTCACCACCATGCCGGCCTAGAAGGGGTAGCCGTGCGGCAAGGGGTGCCATCGCACCCCGATGAGCCAGCCGCGCAGCGGCTGCCGGCAAGGCGGCCTGGAAGGTGGACGCGCAGCGGCCAGTCCCGCAGGGACCAAGGGCGGGAGCCCGCGCCTGGAACGGGCGTCCGGTGACCGCGCAGCGGGCATGCCCAAACCCCGTGCCTGGGCTATCATGGAGCATGGTTCTCACTGGAGAAACACCATGACCACAGTCACCGCCACCCCTAGCGTGCCCACGGGCCAAATCAAGACCTTCGGACCCTTCGGCCCGAAGTACCAGGTCGTCAATGCTCTGCGCGAGCTGGACGACGGCGACTGGATGATCCGGATCAAGCTGCTGGAAACCGACGAGGAAGCCGAGTACCGGCTGTCCAACATCAACGACGACCCCAAGGCCCCCTGAAGCATGTTCGCCATTGCCTTCGATCTGACCGTTGCCAGTACGGCCAACCATCACCCGAAAGGGGTCTCGGCCGCCTATGCCGACATCGCGGCTACGCTCTCGGCCTACGGGTTCAACCGCGTCCAAGGAAGTCTGTACGTGACGGACAGCGAAGACATGGCCAATCTGTTCCAGGCCATTCAGGCGCTGAAAGCCATGGCATGGTTCCCTCAGTCGGTGCGAGACATTCGAGCGTTCCGCATCGAACAATGGTCAAACTTCACCAGCATCGTGACAGCACCGCCGCCGCCGGCCACGATCTAACCCGACGATCATGCTCCGCAGCATCTACCAAGCCTTCACCGACTATGCGCTGGTCATCGTCGGCATCTTCTCGGCCTACAGCGAGCGCACCAGCCACTGGCCGGCGCTCTGCTCCCTGGGCCTGCTCTTGGCCACGGCCATCGGCATCGACCTGCTGCTGCCGACCTGGGCAGCACTGACGATCTTCGCGGCCGTGGGCGTGCCGCTGGTTTGGTTTCTCGCGTCAGTCATCAGCGCCTACGTAATCCATCACCGGCGCTAGGGCGCCGGCCTGGGCAGGCCAGGCGGAGCCCGACTCGACTACGACAGCCAGGTCACCAGAATTCCGACTCGTGCCTGTTCGTGGACCCGTACACCTTGCCCGCGGCTCGACCAGACTTGAACTGGACCGTCAGGAACTCCGGGTTCTCCGTACCCTTGCCGACCTGCCACGTGTAAAGCACCTCCTCGCCCAGATCCTCGGTCCGCTCGTTGACATCGAATCCGACCAGCCCGCGGACCTCAGCGAAGCTCATACCCTGCGTCGTGGCCTGGTACGCGGGCCACAGTGTGTCGGCGCCGCCATCACTGCCACCACCACACCCGGCGAGAAAAACCGACGTAGCTCCCAGCAGGATCAAGCCTGCCATCTTCCGGCGTTGCATAAATTTTCCCCCTGAAAATCGCTGGCCATCATTGGCCAGCGCTGTTA
>NZ_JAQVEJ010000114.1 GCF_028698005.1 Hydrogenophaga sp. | reverse complement strand
TACGACGGCGACGACCAGAGCGACCAGCGCCTGGCGCAAGAGGCTCGCCGCATCGGCTTTCCGCTGCTCATCAAGGCCAGTGCGGGCGGTGGCGGCAAGGGCATGCGGCGTGTCGACAGCGCGGCGGATTTCACCGCCCAGCTCACCCTGGCCCGGGCCGAAGCGCAGTCGGCCTTCGGCGATGCCCGCATGCTGCTGGAGCGCTACGTGCTGCGGCCGCGCCACCTGGAAGTGCAGCTGCTGGGCGACCGCCACGGCCATCTGGTCCACCTGTTCGAGCGCGAATGCTCGATCCAGCGGCACTACCAAAAGGTCATCGAGGAAGCGCCGGCGGCCCACCTGTCCGCGGCCGTGCGCGAACGCCTGTACGAGGCGGCGCTGGCGCTGGGACACGCGATCGGCTACGACTCGGCAGGCACGGTCGAATTCGTGCTCGACGCCGACCGGGGCGACGAGCCCTATTTTCTGGAGATGAACACCCGGCTGCAGGTCGAACATCCGGTGACCGAGCTGACCACCGGCATCGATCTGGTCGAGCAGCAGATCCTGAGCGCCTGCGGCCGGCCCCTGCCCTGGCGTCAGGAAGACATCACCCGGCAGGGCTGGGCCATCGAAGTACGCGTCAACGCGGAGTCGCCCGCGCACGGCTTTCGCGCCTCGTTCGGACCGCTCCGGGCCTGTGAGGAGCCGGACGTGCCCGGCGTGCGCGTGGACAGCGGCATCGACGCGCTCAGCGAGGTCACGCCGCACTACGACGCCATGCTCGGCAAGCTGATCGCTCACGGTGCCACGCGTGCGGTCGCACGCGAGCGCCTGCGCCGGGCCATCGCGCACTGGCACATCGAGGGCATCACCACCAACCTGCCGATGCTGGACGAGGTGCTCTCGCTGCCCGCCTTCGATGAACCGCTGAGCACCCGCTTTCTCGACGACGCCTTTCCCGGCGGCTGGCGGACGCCACCCCACGCCCGGCCCGAACACAGCGCCGTCGTGGCCGCCGCCGCGTGGTACTTCGCGCAAACCCATCCACCTGGCGACACCCCGATGGCGCAACTGCCCGGCTGGCGCCTGACCGCCCCCGCAGGGTGGCCCGCGCAACTGTCACTGCGCGTCGCCGACGAAGAATCGGGTCACGCAGGTACGGTCGTCCTGCAGCTCGATGCGCCCGGCCTCGTGCGCGACCGGGCGGCCGAAGCCGCGTTGCCCGTGGCGCTGATCGGGGGCCCTTCAGGCGGCCCGCTGCGCCTGTGCCACGACGGCCGGCACTGGCAGGCCACCGTGTCGGGCCAGGCGGTTTCGCTGTGGTCGGACGGCCACTGGCAACGCTGGGGCGTCCAGCCCTCGGTGGGCCTGGCCCGGACCGGCGCCCAGGCCTCGGCCACCGCGGACGCCGTCGTTGCCGACATGCCGGGCCTGCTCACCCAACTGCTCGTCAGCCCCGGGAAGACCGTGAGCGCCGGCGAGCCCGTGGCGGTGCTCGAAGCGATGAAGCTCTTTCACACCCTGTGCGCCCCGCGCGAGGGCACGGTGGCCCGCATCGGCGCCCAGGTCGGTGACACGGTGCCGCGCGGCACCCCCATCGTGTTGCTCGACCCCCTGCAGACCCAGGAGACATGACATGGCAGGCCTGTACCTTGAAGACCTGGAACCCGGACGCGAATTCGAACACCCCTGGTCACGCACCGTGACCGAGATGGACAACGTGCTGTTTTCCTCGCTGACCCTGAACGTGCAGCCGCTGCACCTGGACGAGCACTTCGCCGCCGGCACGGAATGGGGCCAGCGTCTGGTCAACAGCCTCTACACCCTCGGCCTGATGATCGGCATGAGCGTGAACGACACCACACTGGGCACCACCATCGGCAACCTCGGCATGAGCGACGTGCGCTTTCCCAAGCCAGTGTTCCACGGCGACACGTTGCGGGTGCGCACACGGGTCGTCAGCCGCCGCGAAAGCCGCTCCCGCCCCGACGCGGGCATCGTCGAGTTCGAGCACCAGGCCATCAACCAGCGCAATGAGGTGGTGGCCCAGTGCACCCGCCAGGCCTTCATGCGCAAGCGCCCCGCCGCCGCCTGCGAGGCCGCCACATGAGCCCCAGGGCGCACCACCAGGCCGGCCGCTGCTGGCTGTTCGTCCCGGCCGACAGCGCGTCCAAGCTCGCCCACGCCGGCCAGAGCAGCGCGTACCGCCTGATCCTCGACCTGGAGGATGGCGTCGGCCCGCTGCCCGAGCACAAGCAGGCCGCGCGCGCGGGCATGCGTGCCTGGCTCGGCGCTCATCCGGCGCAGGCCGCGCGCGTCTTTGTCCGCATCAACGCGCTCGACAGCGCTGGCGTGGCCGATGATGTCCGCGCCGCCGTGGCCGCCGGCGCGGCCGGTGTCGTGCTGCCCAAGTGCGAGGGGCCGGCCGACGTACGGCGCCTCGGCGCGCTGCTGGACGATGCGGAAACCGCCGCCGGCGCTCCGTCCGGCCGCACCGGCATCGTGGCCATCGTGACCGAGACGGCGCGCGGCGTGCAATGCCTGCCCGATTTCCGCGCGCCGCTGCCGCGCCTGCAGGGCCTGATGTGGGGCGCCGAAGACCTCTGCGCCGACCTGCAGGGCGCCACCAACCGCGACCCCGCCACCGGCCGTCTGCTCGCCCCCTACCGCCACGCGCGCGACGCCTGCCTCATCGCCGCCCGTGCCTGCGGCGCGCAACCCATCGATGCCGTCTACACGGCCTTCCGCGACGAGGACGGCCTGCGCCGCGAGTGCATCGAACACCGCGCACTGGGTTTCGGTCACAAGGCCGCCATCCATCCGGCGCAGGTGGCGGTGATCGACGCTGCCTTCGAGCCCGATGCGCAGGAGCGCGCCTGGGCCAAGCACGTGCTCAAGGCTTTTGAAGGGATGGCCGGCGGTGTGGCGCAACTGGACGGGCGCATGCTCGACATGCCCCATCTGCGCCGGGCCCGCCAGATCCTGGGCCTGAACGGGCCCTAGTGCCGCGCCTTACACGCTGAAGCTGGAGCCGCAGCCGCAGGTGGTGGTGGCGTTGGGGTTGCGGATCACGAACTGGGCGCCTTCGAGGTCTTCCTTGTAGTCGATCTCGGCACCCATCAGGTACTGGAAGCTCATGGCATCGATGAGCAGCGTCACGCCGTTCTTGCTCATCTGGGTGTCGTCTTCGTTCGCCACCTCGTCAAAGGTGAACCCGTACTGAAAACCCGAGCACCCGCCACCCTGCACAAAAACGCGCAGCTTGAGGTCGGGATTGCCCTCCTCGGCCACCAGCTCGGCCACCTTGGTCGCCGCACTGTCGGTGAAAATCAGGGGCGCAGGCATCTCGGACTGGACGGTTTCGGCAACGGCGTTCATGGGGGTATTCCTCTCGTGGAGTGAATGGCGATAACTGGACATGGCCTGCGCTGACAGGCTGCGACCATGGTTGACAAGGAATGGTATCGCAGCCCGTCGGTGTCTGCCGGTCAGCTGTTGTTTGCCGCCAGTTTCAGTGTGGGTTTGTCGTCGTCAACGGCTTCCCCGTCGGTCATGGGCTGCAGCTGGCCGGAAATCATGGCGCCCTGGTGCATTTCCAGCGCCTTGTAGGACACATCCCCTTCGATGCGCGCCTTGGGCTGAAGTTCCAGCAGGTCCGTGGCCGTCACCGGCCCTTTCACCCAGCCGTTGATGATCACGTGCCCGGCCTGGATGCTGCCCGTCACCTTGGCCAGCTCGCTGACCACCAGCAGACTGGTGCCGCCGTTGTCCACGCGGATATCGCCCTCCACCTCACCATCGATCCGCAATCCGTCCTCGAACAGGACATTGCCGGCCACGCGGGTGCCCTGCGCGATGAGGCTCTTGATGGGCGGCTGCTTCTTCTTGCTGAACATGACGGGAACACTCCTCCGAACGACGGCGGCCATGCCGTGACCGCTGATGATGATGGTGGTGGCTTCGGACGCGGCACAGACCTATAGACGGATGGTCTGTTCGGACCGCACGGTTCCGCCCTGGCGCAAGCGGGCGGTGACGGTTTGTACCACGACCCCGGGTGGCAAGTCCATGACGCCGTCCTGGCGCAGGTAGTTCTGGACCTGCACCGCGCGCGTATCGGGCGTGCGCGTCTGCCATGGTCGCCCAGCCAGGGTGCCGCTGGCGCTCAACTCGAGCGAGCCATTGAAGTCCGGGGCGTTTTTGCGCGCCTGGATCATCAGCACCTGCCACTGCAGCTGGGTGTCGGATACCTGCTGTGCCTGCAGACCCCGTATGTTCAGGCCGTCACCACCGGAGCCGGGGATCAGGCGCTCGAAGAAACCCAGGTCGCTGCGCAAGGCCTGGTTGTCGGTCTGCAACTGGCGGATCTGCCGTGCCAGTTCCTCCTGCGTGGCCCGCTCGGCGATCAGCAGGCTTTCGGCCGTGTTCGCCACCGATTCGGCCTGTGCCAGCGCCTCGCCCAGCACCCGCACCTGTTCCTGGAGCCGGCGCACCTCCTCGGTCCCATGTCGTTCGACGCCGGAAATGTCCCGGCCGATCTCGAACGCCCACAAGGCCACGGCGGCAGAAAAACCCAGCACCACGGCCGCCAGCAGCCACTGCAGGGGCCAGGGTGTGGCACGGCGGATTGCCAGCCGGGGGGAGTTGGCCGTCAGCCGTCGTCGCAGCAGACGCAGTCGCATACCGAATCAGTCTCCTTGAAATGCAAAAACCGCCCCAAGACAAGCCTGCGGGCGGTTTTTGCGGCAGAGGCGAACGCGATCAGCGCTTGCTGAACTGCTTGCGGCGGCGTGCGGAGCGCAGGCCGACCTTCTTGCGTTCGACTTCACGGGCGTCACGGGTGACGTAACCGGCAGCACTCAGGGCGGGCTTGAGGGCTGCATCGTAATCGATCAGCGCGCGGGTGATGCCGTGGCGCACGGCGCCGGCCTGGCCGGATTCACCACCACCGTGGACGTTGACCTGGATGTCGAAGGCCTCCAGGTTCTCGGTCAGCACCAGGGGCTGCTTGGCGATCATGATCGAGGTCTGGCGGCCGAAGAACTGTTCGATGTCCTTGCCGTTGACCGTGATCTTGCCGGTGCCTTTTTTCAGAAACACGCGGGCGACGCTGGATTTGCGACGGCCGGTGCCATTGTTCCATTCACCAATCATCGTCGGCTCCTCAGATGTCCAGCACTTGCGGCTGTTGGGCGGTGTGCGGGTGCTCGGCGCCGCCGTACACCTTGAGCTTCTTGATCATGGCGTAGCCCAGAGGACCCTTGGGCAGCATGCCCTTGACGGCCTTCTCGAGCGCGCGGCCGGGGTGCTTGGCCTGCATGTCGCGGAAGCTGGTGGCGTAGATACCGCCCGGGAAACCCGAGTGCCGGTAGTACATCTTGTCGGTGTTCTTGGTACCGGTCACACGCAGCTTGGCTGCGTTGATGATGACAATGTAGTCACCGGTATCGACGTGAGGCGTGTAGATGGCCTTGTGCTTGCCGCGCAGTCGGAGAGCCACTTCACTGGCAACTCGTCCGAGGACCTTGTCGGTCGCGTCAATCACAAACCACTCGTGCTTCACGTCAGCGGGTTTGGCGCTGAACGTCTTGGTCATGAGTTTTCTCTGCAAAGAGCTGGTTTGGCTGGCCCTTTTCCACGGTCGGACCTTCTCTGCCGGAAGACTCTTAGGTGGGATGACATGCTCCGCCGCGGGGCCAAAAAACGCTGCGAAGCTCTCCATTGTACGAAAAATCACGGGTACATCGCAAGTTTTGCCCATTCCGTGCTGCCGAACGGTACCATCCTCCCATCATGTTCAGCTACCGCCACGCCTTCCACGCCGGCAACCACGCGGATGTGCTCAAGCACACCGTGTTGATCGCCACCCTGCGCCACCTGATGCTCAAGGAGGCCGGCATCACCTTCGTGGACACGCATGCCGGCGCCGGTCTGTACCGCCTGGACAGCGATTTCTCCGACAAGGGCGGCGAGGCCGCCGACGGCATCGTGCGCCTGATGGCCGCGCTGCGGCCTGCCGAGGGCGCCGCGCCAGCCTCGCATCCGCTGATCGACGACTACCTCGACCTGGTGGCCGACTTCAACCCCGATGGCGCGTTGCGCGTCTACCCTGGCTCGCCCTTCGTCATCCAGCGGCTGATGCGCCCTGCCTCGCGCGACCGGCTGCGCCTGTTCGAGTTGCACCCGACCGACGGCAAGACCCTGTCGTCCAACGTGGCACAACTGGGTGCCGGCCGCGCGGTCACCGTCACCCGCCAGGACGGCTTCGAGGGTCTCAAGCCCCTGCTGCCCCCGCCGCCGGGTGCCGGCGGCTCGCGCCGGGCACTGGTGCTGATCGATCCGAGCTACGAGATCAAGAGCGACTACGCCCGCGTAGCCGCCGTCATCCAGGACAGCCTCAAGCGCTTTCCGACCGGCACTTACCTCATCTGGTACCCGATCATCGGCCGCGCCGAGGCACACGACCTGCCGCGCCGCCTGCGGACGCTGGCGCAGCAGGCCGGCCGGCCCTGGCTGCACGCGACGCTGAACATCGGCCACAAGGACCTGGCCCCCGGCGAACGCCAGGGCCTGACCGCCAGCGGCATGTTCGTGATCAACCCCCCGCACACGCTCAAGGCCGGCCTCACACAGGCCCTGCCGCTGCTGCGCGAAACGCTGGGACAGGGCCGGGGACAGGCGTTCTCGGTGGAATCCTCTGCCTGATTCACAGCACCCGGCACTGCGCCGTCTGCCTGCATGCTCCGCCACACACGCACCACCGCCAGACATCTCAAGCGCACGTTCATGGCCATCGCGGCCAGTGTCCTGTCCGCATGCGCCAGCCTCGGGCCGGTGCCCGGCGCGCACCTGGACGCTTCCGACTGGGGGCAGGCCACGCAACTGCCCGTGGCCGGCGATGGTGTCGGTCCGGGCTGGCATGAACGCCGTGTGGGCCAGCGCCAGCCCACGCTCTACCGGCCCACGCAGCACGCGGGGCGGCCGGCATTGCTGGCCGACAGCCACGGTGGCGACAGCCTGGTGCGGGTACGGCTGCAAGCCGGCGAACCACCGGCCGGCCGGCTGCATTTTTCCTGGTTCACCGATGGCCTGAATCACGATGCCGATCTGGCCGACACCGCGGTGGACGATGCCGTGGTGCGGGTGGTCCTGCAGTTTGACGGCGACCGCGGGCGTTTCGCGCCGCGCGACCACCGGATGTCGGAGCTGGTCCGGCTGATCACCGGCGAGCCCCTGCCCTACGCCACCCTGGTCTATGTGTGGGACCCGGTGCGCCCGGTGGGCACCGTGATCAAGCACCGTCGCACCGACCGCATCCGCAAGCTGGTGGTGCAGTCGGGCACCGAGGGGCTGGGCCGCTGGAACGATTTCGACCGCGACGTGGCGGCCGACTACCGCCACGCCTTCGACGAGGCACCGGCACGGCTGGAATTCATCGCCCTCATGACCGATGCCAACAACACCGGCCGGCACAGCAAGGCCTGGTACGGCCCGCTGCGCTGGACGCCAACGTCACGCTGAGCGCCCAGCAAGCACGGCAAGCCGTCGCCCCCATGGCAAAGCGGGCAACGGCGACGCCGCGCGGGGGAAGTTCAGTGTGCTCAGAACTTCCAGCCCAAGCCCACCCCCACCAGCAGGGGATCGACCTTGAACTTGCCGATGCGTTCACCGCCGGCCGACACCTTGGTCGAAATGGCCGCCTTCTTCACGTCGAAGTTCACGTACATGTCCTTGCTGATCGCCACATCCACGCCGGCCTGCAGCGCCAGCCCGGTGCTGTTCTTCTTGATGCCCACACCCTCGGGCAGTTTCACCGAGCTGAAGCGGGTGTAGTTCAGGCCCGCGCCCACGTAGGGCTTGATGCCACTGCCCGCGTCGAAGTGGTACTGCACCGTCAGCGTCGGCGGCAGGTGCTTGAGGCTGCCGATCTTGGCATCACCGGCCGACAGTGTGTGTTTTTGCGGCACCGTCAGGATGAGCTCGGCAGCCAGGTTCGGGCTCAGGAAGTAGGTGAAATCCACTTCGGGCAGCCATTTGTCGTTGACCGACAGATTCAGGCCGGTGCTGTCCTTGTTGGCGCTGTCCAGGTGCACGGCACGGGCACGCACCAGCAGGTCGCCGGCCTTGAAATCCTGGGCCATGGCGGTGCCGGCAGCCATCAGCGTCAGGGCGGTTGCGGCAACGATGTGCTTCTTCGTCAACATGTGCTTCTTTCTCCACGTCAAGGGAACATTCCCGTGCGCATTGAAAGGCACTGAAGTACACACCGTATTGCGTCAGATCAAAAAAAACGAAGCGTTTCGTTTTCGTCCAAAACCGGCTTGACACAGATCAAGCCGGTTGCCCCTACCCCCGTGACGGGCAACGGCGGCACCGTCCGGTGTCAGACGGCAGCCAGCGCCTGGTCGAGGTCGTCGATGAGGTCGTCGATGTGCTCGATGCCCACCGACAGGCGCACCATGCCCTCGGTCACGCCGGCCTTGGCCAGTTCCTCGGCGTTGAGCTGGCGGTGCGTGGTGGAGGCCGGGTGCGTGGCCAGCGAACGGGCGTCACCGATGTTGACCAGACGCGTGAACAGTTGCAGGGCATCCAGGAAGCGCGCGCCGGCGGCACGCGGGTCGCTCCCCTCGCCCTTGAGGCTGAAGGAGAGAATGCCGGAGGCCTTGCCGCCCGACTGGCGCTGAACCAGTGCATGATCCGGGTGGTCGGGCAGGCCGGCGTAGCGCACCCACTCGACCTTGGGGTGCTGCTGCAGGTGACGCGCGATGGCCAGCGTGTTGTCGCCGATGCGGTCCATGCGCAACGCCAGCGTTTCGATGCCCTGCAGGATCAGGAAGGCATTGAAGGGCGAGAGCGCCGCGCCGGTGTTGCGCAGCGGCACCACGCGGGCGCGGCCGATGAAGGCCGCCGGGCCCAGGGCCTCGGTGTAGACCACACCGTGGTAGCTCACGTCGGGTTCGTTCAGGCGCTTGAAACGCTCCTTGTGTTCGGCCCAGGGGAACTTGCCGCTGTCGACGATGGCACCGCCGATGCTGTTGCCGTGGCCGCCCAGGTACTTGGTCAACGCGTGCACCACGATGTCGGCGCCGTGCTCGATCGGGCGCAGCAGGTAAGGGCTGGGCACGGTGTTGTCCACGATCAGCGGCACGCCGTGATCGTGCGCGATCTTCGCGAGCGCGGCGATGTCGGTGACATTGCCCAGCGGGTTGCCGATGGACTCGCAGAACACGGCCTTGGTGCGTGCATCGATCAGGGGCGCAAAGCTGGCCGGATCGCGCGGGTCGGCAAAGCGCACCTCGATGCCCTGCTGCGGGAAGGTGTGGGCGAACAGGTTGTAGGTACCGCCGTACAGCGTGCTGGCCGAGACGATGTTGTCGCCCGCCTCGGCGATGGTCTGGATGGCATAGGTGATGGCCGCCATGCCCGAGGCCAGCGCCAGCGCCGCAATGCCGCCCTCCAGGGCCGCCAGGCGCTTTTCCAGCACGTCGTTGGTCGGGTTCATGATGCGGGTGTAGATGTTGCCCGGCACCTTCAGGTCGAACAGGTCGGCACCGTGCTGCGCGCTGTCGAAGGCATAGGCCACGGTCTGGTAGATGGGCACGGCCACCGACTTCGTGGTCGGATCGGGGGACTGGCCGCCGTGGACGGCAATGGTTTCCAGCTTCATGATGAAAATCTCCTCGTTTGGTGAAAAAAAGCGACGAGCCACCGGCCGGCTCATTCGCGAAACAGTTGCACCCGTGCCACGCCCAGATGCTCGATGCCCAGGGCCCGTGCCGCCGCCGCGCTCAGGTCGATCTCACGCCCCGGGTGCCGCGGGCCGCGGTCGTTGATGCGC
>NZ_JAQVEJ010000008.1:34007-40117 GCF_028698005.1 Hydrogenophaga sp. | reverse complement strand
TCGGACACATCCAGCCGCCGGCGCAGGCCCTCGGGCAGGGAAGAGTGGAGAAATTCGACCACCAGATCCTGCCCCTGCTGACGGATGTCCACCCCCACCTGGTTGCTGCCGAGATCGACCACCACGCGGCCGGTAGCTTCGGCACCCCGCCGAAAATCGATGTCCTTGAGCGCCACGACATCGGGGTTCTGGCTGGGCGCGAACGTCGCCGCCGCTGCCGCCGCTACCGGTGGGGCCGCCACGGCCGGCGCGGCTGCGGAGGCCGCGTTGTGATCGAGCACGACCAGCAGGGTCGTGCCCTCGACCCGGGTCTGGTACGAGGCTGGCTGCTTCAGGTTGATGACCACCCGGGTCCGTTCCCCTGCCTGCACCACATGGGCCGAGCGCATATTGCCCTGGTTGATGTCCACAGCGTTGCGTCCGATGCCATTGATCACACCCGGGAAGTCGAGTGAAATGCGGGCCGGCGACTGCACCGTGAACCCCGTGGGCGCCGCCGCCAGCGGCTGCTGGGTCTCGATGCGGATGATCTCTGTCCCACCCTGAATGCTGCCGGTCAGGTTCTTGATGGCATTCTGTGCCTGCGCCCAGGCGCAGGACGCCATCAGCAGAAGTGCCATTCCTCCACGCAGCCCCCCTCGGGCGACGCGCCTTTTGCTGCGTGCCGTCATGCTTGTTCCGTTCATTTGCTCGCGTCCTCTTGTAGCTGCAGCGCCGTCGACTGCTCCATCCACTCGCCGGCGGCATCCTGCACGATTTCGCGCAGTTGCACCTCGGTCTCGGTAATACCGGTCACCTTGCCGTAGTTCTGCCCCAGGTAATTGCCCACACGCACCTGGTAGAGCAGCCTGTCGACCTTGACCAGGGCCACCAAATGGCCCTGGCGGTCCATGCTGCCCACCATGGTCATGACGTCCAGCGGAAACGCTTCCAGGGGTTCCTTGCGGCGATTGAGCTCCGGCTCGATCAGGGCCGCGTTCAGCAGCGGATTGCTCTGGGCGCCCCTGAGCACACTGGCCAGCTTCTCGCTGCTGAACGGCTCCAGCATCTGCTCGACGGTGTATGGTTTGGGTTCGAACTTGGTCGGCTCGGGAATCGGTTTCACATTGGGCCGGATCGAGTTGCGCTCCGACTGCATCCACAGACGCAGCTCGTCGTCACCCGACGATGAACAGCCGGCCATCAGCCCCGCCGCTGCCGCGGACAGCATCAGGCACCTCAGGAAAGCCCTCATTTGCGCGCCCCTTTCTTGGCCGTTGCCGCCTTCTGCTGCATCGCGATTTCCTCCTGATCGAGATAGCGGAAGGTCTTCGCGGTGCCATCCAGCGTCAGCACGCCCTCGCGGTCACGGACGGGCGCCAGCGACAGGTCATTCAAGGTCACGATCCGGGACAGGTGCGCAATATCGGCGGCAAACAGGCCCACATCGTGGTAGCGCCCCGTCACCCTGATGGTGATGGGCAGTTCGGCGTAATACTCCATGATGGATACGTTGCCCGGGCGGAACAGTTCGAACTGCAGGCTGCGCCCCAGGCCGGCCTGGTTGATGTCGGACAGCAGCGCATCCATCTCGGCCTTGCTCGGCAGTTGCTTTTCCAGCTGGCTGACGTACTGCTGGACCTGTTCCCGCTGCTTGCGCAAGGCGTCCAGATTGACCGCCTGGATCAGTTTTTTCTTGTATTCGTCGCGCAGTTGCTGTTCCTGGTTCTGTGCGGCCACCAGCTCTTCATCGACCGCCTTGAGCCAGGCAAACCACAGACCGGCGCAGACGGCGACGCCCACGGCAAGAAACAGCAGGCTGCGGGGCAGAATGGGCCACAGCGACGGATCATTGGGGTCAAGCCCCACGAACTGCCGGCGCGCCTTGTCCGACACCGACCGGATGTCCACTGAAAGAAATTTTTTTGCGTTCGCTGCCATGGCACTCAGACCTTGCCCTTCGAGGGCTTGCCCGCTTCGGACGTCGGGCCCGCGGTTTCCGAAGGCCTCACCAGGCTGACGCGGATGGTGAAGTTCGATACCCTGCGCTGATCGCGCGATTTCGGATCGATTCTCGCGGCCACGATCTCCACGAGTTCGGGCTTGCTCAGCCAGGGGCTGTCATTGCCCAGGTTGCGCAGCAGCTCGGACACGCGCTCCTGGGATTGCGCCGAACCGACCAGCAGCACGCTCTGTTTCTCCTGCTTGACACTGCGCAGGTAGACACCATCGGGCAGGCGGGTCACCAGCGCCTCCAGCAGGTGGACCGGCAGGTTGCGGTCGCTCTGCAGATTCTCCACCGCCGTCTGGCGCGCGCGCAACGAAACGATCTCGCTTTGCAGGGATGCGACATCCTTGATTTCGTTGTCGAGCTTGGCAATTTCGGCCTTCAGAAACGCATTGCGGTCCTGCTGCGCCGCCATGCGTCCCTGGTACCAGGTGAAAACCGCTCCGCAGACCAGACCGCCCAGCAGGGCGGACATGACCAGGTGCGTGTAGAACTGCTCTTTTTGCTTCTTGCGGGCCGCTTCCCGGTGCGGCAACAGGTTGATCAGGATCATTGGTAGAACCTCCTCAGCGCAAGGCCGGTGGAGGTCAGGTAGGAGGGCGCCTCCCGGGCGATCTTGCGCACCTGCACCGCGCTGCCCATGTCCATCCCGTCAAAAGGATTGATGACCATGCTGGCAAACGACGTCTGGTGCGTGACCGCTTCGGTCAGTCCGGGCAGCGCCGCGCTGCCACCAGCAATCAGGATATGGTCCACCTTGTTGTGGGGCGTGCTGGTGAAGAAGAATTGCAACGCACGGCCAATCTCCTGCGCCATGCTCTCGATGAACGGTTCGAGCACCGTGTTGCGGTAGTCCTCCGGCAGATCGCCCGAGCGCTTTTTGGCCTCGGCCTCATCGGCCGAAAAACCATACTGGCGCACGATCAGCTGGGTGAGCTGGGCACCGCCAAACGCCTGGTCCCGCTCATACAGCACATCGTCGTTGCGGATGACCTGCATGCTGGTGGTCATGGCACCCACCTCGAACAGCGCCACCAGCGCATCGACGCCACTGTTGGGCAGCGTTTCGATCACCCGGCTGGCAGCCATGCGGGAAGCATAGGACTCCACGTCCATCACCACCGGCTTGAGTCCGGCGGCCTCGGCCAGGCCTTGCCGGTCCGATACCTTTTCCTTGCGGGAGGCTGCGATCAGCACCTCGACGTCGCCCTGCGAGCTGGCACTTGGCCCGAGCACACAGAAATCCAGGCTGACCTCGTCGAGCGAAAACGGAATGTACTGATTGGCCTCGGACTCGACCTGCGCCTCCAGTTCCCGATCGGTCAGCCCGCCCGGCAGGATGATCTTCTTGGTAATGACGGCGGAAGCCGGCAGGGCCAGGGCCACGTTCTTGGTCCTGCTGCCGCTCTTGCGCACAAGCCGGCGCACGGCCTCGGCCACCTCGTCGAATTTTTCGATGTTGCCATCGGTGATCCATCCGCGCTCCAGGGGTTCGATGGCACAGCGCTCCAGCACCATATCCCCCGCACGGGTACGCCCGAGTTCCACCAGCTTGACGCTGGACGAACTGATGTCGATGCCCAGCAACGGCGCCGGCTCCCGGCTGAAAAGCGATCCCAGTGAGATCAAGATGACCCCCGATTTGTGAGGCACGCAGGCGCGCCATTACTTAAGATTTCACTTCAATGCTAGCAGCAAGCTCTTTGTGCTGGAAAGATTTTTCGGTGTCGACGTGCCGCAGAGCGTTGTCAAAAGCATACGAAGTTCACCGTTCATCACAGCCTGTAACAGGAGATGAGCCACCCGTCCGGCCCCCTTTTGCCGGCAGGCCAGGTGAGCACCCCGGTGGCGCAGGCGGCTTCCTATAATGATCGATAGCCCCGACCTTCACCGACATGCCCCAAGACGACCACCGAGACGCCACCGAACGCCCACGGAAGAGCGCCGGCGGCCCCAGCCAGGGCGGCACCTGGGGCCGGGGGCTGCTGCGCATCCTGACGGTCTTGTTCGGCCTGGCCGCGGCTGGCGCCCTCTCCATTCTGGTGCTGGTTGCCATCGCGCTGGCGACGGCCTACCCTCACCTGCCGGATGTCGCCGATCTGGCCGATTACCGGCCCAAGCTGCCGCTTCGCGTGTTCACCGCCGAAGGGCAACTGATCGGCGAATTCGGCGAGGAGCGGCGCGACCTGACGCCGATCCGGGACATTCCTGACGTCATGAAGAACGCCGTCCTCGCCATCGAGGACGCCCGCTTCTTTGAACACCGCGGTGTCGACTACAAGGGCATGCTGCGCGCAGCCCTGGCCAACCTGGGCCAGGCCAAGAGCCAGGGCGCCTCCACCATCACCATGCAGGTGGCGCGCAACGTTTTCCTGTCGGCCGAAAAGAGCTACACCCGCAAGATCTACGAGGTACTGCTGACGTTCAAGCTGGAGCACATGCTGACCAAGGAGCAGATCCTCGAGATCTACATGAACCAGATCTTCCTGGGTCAACGGGCCTACGGTTTTTCTGCCGCGGCCCAGATCTATTTCGGCAAGCCGCTCAAGGACGTCACCATCGCCGAAGCGGCCATGCTCGCCGGACTGCCCAAGGCGCCATCGGCCTACAACCCGGTCAGCAACCCCAAGCGCGCGCGCGTTCGACAACTGCACATCATCGACCGGATGCGGGACAACGGCTTCATTTCGGCGGAGGAAGCCCGGCAGGCCAAAGAGGAGCCACTGGTCCTGCGCCGCACGGGCAGCCGCGGGACCCTGCATGCCGAGTACGTCGCGGAAATGGCCCGTCAGGCCATCGTGGCGCACTACGGCGAGGAGGCCTACACCCGCGGCCTCAATGTCGTCACGAGCCTGCGGGCCGACGAGCAGCGCGCTGCCTACGAGGCCTTGCGACGCGGGGTACTGGAGTATGAACGCCGGCAGGTGTACCGAGGCCCCGAGCGGCAGATCAGCCTGCCCTCAGACCCTGCGGCACGTGATGACGCGGTCGACGACGTTCTGGACGAAGTGCCGGACAACGGCGATCTGCTGTCGGCCGTGGTGCTGCAGGCCAGCCCGAAAGAGGTGCTGGCGGTGCGACAGGACGGCGAACCCTTCAAGATCACCGGCGCCGGGCTCATGCCGGCCCAGTCCGGGCTCGCACCCAATGCGCCGGAAGCCGTACGGATCCGCCCCGGCAGTGTCATCCGGGTCGTGCAGGATGCGGGCAAGGCCTGGCGCATCACCCAGGTGCCCGAGGTGGAGGCTGCATTTGTTGCCCTGGACCCGCGCGACGGCTCGATCCGGGCCCTGGTTGGTGGCTTTGATTTCCAGAAAAACAAGTTCAACCATGTCACCCAGGCGTGGCGGCAGCCGGGCTCCAGTTTCAAGCCATTCATCTACTCCGCGGCGCTCGAAAAGGGCCTGACACCGATGACGGTGATCAACGATGCCCCCCTGTACTTCAGTGCCGAGCAGACCGGCGGCAAGCCGTGGGAGCCCCGCAATTACGACGGTCAGTTCGAAGGACCGATGTCGGCACGGCGTGCCCTGGCACGCTCCAAGAACCTGGTGTCCATCCGCATCCTGCAGATGATCGGCACCCAAAGCGCCCAGCAGTGGGTCACCCGCTTCGGTTTCGATGCCAGCAAACACCCTCCCTATCTGACGATGGCGCTGGGCGCCGGCGCCGTGACGCCGATGCAGATGGCCACAGGCTTTGGCGTCTTCGCCAACGGCGGCCACCTGGTCATGCCGAAGCTCATCACACGCGTGACCGACCAGCGGGGCCGGCTGCTGTTCGAGGACAAACGCGGTCTCGCCGATGCCCCGCGGGTCATCGACGAGCGCAATGCCTTCATCATGAACAGCCTGCTGCAGGAGGTGACGCGCAGCGGCACGGCCGCGCGCGCGCGCACCTTGCTCAAGCGCCCTGACCTCTATGGCAAGACCGGCACAACCAATGACTCTGTGGATGCCTGGTTCGTGGGCTACCAACCCACGGTGGTGGCCGCCGCCTGGGTCGGCTACGACAACCCGCGCAAACTGGGCAGTCGCGAGACGGGTGGCGGACTGAGCCTGCCGATCTGGGTCGACTACATGGCCACGGCCCTGCGCGATGTGCCGGTGGCGGAGTACAAGGC
>NZ_JAQVEJ010000008.1:0-33907 GCF_028698005.1 Hydrogenophaga sp. | reverse complement strand
GCTGACCGGGTTGCTGGCTGGCTGCGGTCAACGAGGGCCGCTGTACCTGCCGGTGCCCGAGCAGGCCACAGCCCCCGCGCGCGCCAAGCAGACGCCACCCGCCGTGGACCCCGAGCAGCTCGACACCGGCGCCAACGTCAACACGCCGGCGACCGAATAACCCCACCGACAAGTGCCCGGCCGCTTTCCACGGCCGGCTTTCCCGATGGACGCCAAGCTCCCCCCCTACCTGCACCGCCAGGACGGTCAGCTCATGTTCGAGCAGGTGCCGCTGTCTTCACTGGCCCGCGAACATGGCACCCCTCTGTTCGTCTACAGCCGGGCGGCCATGCTCGATGCGCTGTCCGCGTACCAGCGCGGACTGGCCGGCCGACCGCACCTGATCTGCTACGCGATGAAGGCCAACGCCAACCTGGCTGTCATCGAGACACTGGTGCGGGCCGGTTGCGGGCTGGACATCGTCTCCGGCGGCGAGCTGGAACGCGCGCTGGCGGCGGGCTGCGAGCCGGCAAAGATCATCTTCTCCGGTGTCGGCAAGACCCGGGCCGAGATGCGGCGAGCGCTGGAGGCCGGCATTGGTTGCTTCAATGTCGAGAGTGAGGCCGAGCTGGACGTGCTCGATGCCGTGGCCTGCGACATGGGCGTGCGCGCCCCGGTCAGCATCCGTGTCAACCCGAACGTCGATGCGAAGACCCACCCCTACATCTCCACCGGGCTCAAGGGCAACAAGTTCGGCATCGCCCATGAGCGGGTCGTGGACACCTACCGCCATGCCGCGGCCTGCCGGGGGTTGTCCGTGGCAGGTATCGATTGCCACATCGGCTCACAGATCACCGACCCCGGACCTTACCTGGATGCCATGGACCGGGTGCTGGACCTGGTCGAAGCGATCGAGGCGGCGGGCGTGCCGATCAGGCACGTCGATTTCGGCGGCGGTCTGGGCATCGACTATGCCGACGACGCGCCTCCGGCAGCCGACCATTTGTGGCAGTTGCTACTGGCCCGCATGGACGCACGGGGTCACGGCCACCGCAAGATTTTCATCGAACCCGGCCGGTCCCTGGTCGGCAATGCCGGGGTTTGCCTGACCGAGGTGCTGTACCTCAAACCCGGTGAACACAAGAATTTCCTCATCGTCGATGCGGCGATGAACGATCTGCCCCGACCCGCCATGTACGAGGCCTATCACCGGATCGTGCCGCTCCAGCCGTCGCCCGCCGAGCCCCGGACCTGGGATGTGGTCGGCCCGGTCTGCGAGAGCGGTGACTGGCTCGGCCGTGACCGCGATCTGGCCGTACAACCCGGCGATCTGCTGGCCGTGCTGTCGGCCGGCGCCTATTGCATGAGCATGGCGAGCAACTACAACACCCGCGGACGGGCGGCCGAGGTGCTGGTGGATGGCGACCGGACACGACTGATCCGCCAGCGCGAAAGCGTGGCCGACCAGTTGCGACTCGAGCGCGGACTCAGCTGAGGACCTTCGCCCGGGTGGCACGCCAGCGGTGCCACAGTCGCCATGCCAGCAATGCCCCCAGGATGGCGGCATACACCGCCACCTCGGTGAAGTCGCGCTTGCCGGCACGCATCCAGAAAAAGTGCAGGATGGCCAGCCCGGCCACGGCATGGACCAGCCGGTGCAGGGCCCGCCAGCGCACGGGACCCAGCGCGCGGATAGCGCGGTTGAACGAGGTCGCGGCCAGCGGCAGCAACAGCACGAAAGCGGCGAACCCCACCAGGATGAACGGGCGTCTGGCAATGTCGCGGACGATCTCCAGCCACTCGAACCCCATGTCGAACCAGGCGTAGCAGAGCACGTGCAGCACGGCATAAAAAAACACAAAGAGCCCGGCCATGCGCCTGAAGCGCGCCAGCGCAGGCTGCCCCAGCAACACGCGCAGCGGTGTCACGGCCAGCGTGAGGCAGAGGCAGCGCAGGGCCCACTGACCCGTGGAGCGGATCAGGTGCTCGGCAGGGTTGGGCCCCAGCAGGTCGGCCGCCGCGCCATACAGGAGCCACAAAAAGGGCAGCAGCGTCAGCGAGAAGACCAGAGGCTTCGCCACCGGATGCAGCAGATAAGGCCCCGGCCCTGGCATCAGAAGTTCTTGCGCAAGTCCATCCCCGCATACAGCTGACCCACCTGCGCCTCGTAGCCGTTGAACAGCAGGGTCTTGCGCTTCTTGGCGAACAGTCCGTCTTCGCCGATGCGCCGCTCCGTCGCCTGGCTCCACCGCGGGTGGGGTACATCGGGGTTGACGTTGGAATAGAAGCCGTATTCGTGCGCTGCCGCCTTGTTCCAGGCCGTGGCGGGTGGTTTTTCGGTCAGGCGCACGGTCACGATGCTCTTGGCACTCTTGAAGCCGTACTTCCAGGGCACGACCAGGCGCACCGGCGCACCGTTCTGGTTGGGCAGGATCTCGCCATACATGCCAAAGGCCAGCAAGGTCAGCGGGTGCAGGGCTTCGTCGAGACGCAATCCCTCGGTGTAGGGCCACGACAGAATGTGCGAACCGATGTAAGGCATGGTTTGCGGATCGGCCAGGGTCACGAATTCCACGTATTTCGCACTGCCCAGCGGCTCGACCTTCCGCAGCAGCGCAGCCAGCGAATACCCCACCCAGGGGATCACCATGGACCAACCCTCGACACAACGCAGGCGGTAGATGCGCTCCTCCATGGGCGCCAGCCTGAGCAGGTCTTCCAGCGCCAACGTCGCCGGCCTGGCCACCAGCCCCTCGACGGTGATGGTCCAGGGCGTGGTTTTGAGCTTGTGGGCATGGCGTGCCGGATCGCCCTTGTCCGTGCCAAATTCGTAGTAGTTGTTGTAGCTGGTGGCGTCCTGGTAGGCGGTGATTTTCTCCATCGTCGTACCGCCCGGGACACCGGAGCTGACCCCCGGCAGCGGGGCGAGCCGGCCCGGCCGGCCGGTCTGCGCCCAGGCGGTCAAGCCGCCGCCGGCGATGCCCATGGCGCCCGCAGCCGCTGCGCCGCGCAACCACGCCCGGCGGTTCACATACAGCGTGCGCGGCGTGATGTCACCGGCATGCGGATGGACAAAACCCTGGTCACGCGATCGAACAATCCACATGGTGGCGCTCCTTTCATCAGCAAGCCCGCCCCTGCCCGCCGTCGGTGCATTCACTCCCTTGGATCGGTTTCATGCCGCCCGGTTGCATCGTCACCGGGCCGGCTGTCGCTCAGAGTTCGCCGTAGCTGTGCAGGCCGGAGAGAAACATGTTGACGCCCAGGAAGGCGAACGTGGTCACCGCCAGCCCCACCAGCGCCCACCAGGCGGCCACCGTGCCGCGCAGCCCCTTCATCAGGCGCATGTGCAGCCAGGCGGCGTAATTGAGCCAGACGATCAGGGCCCAGGTTTCCTTCGGATCCCAGCTCCAGTAGCCACCCCAGGCCTCGGCGGCCCAGAAGGCACCGAGCACCGTCGCGATGGTGAAGAAGGCGAAGCCGACCGCAATGGCCTTGTACATCACGTCGTCGAGCACCGTGAAACTGGGCAGGCGCTCGGCGATGCGGCGGCGCCCGGCCAGGATGCCGCCGACGATCAGCGCCGAGATGCCGAAGTACACGAACCAGTAGCTGGCGCCCTTGTCGAGCGCATCCTGGCGGAACACGATCGGCTCCAGGCACAGCACGATGCCCAGCACCCACAACGGCGCGAGCCGGTACCAGCGGGCCTCGCCCGCGCTTTGCTTGATCAGGTAGGCGAAGGCCAGCATCGCGGCCAGCGCGAAGGTGCCATAACCGACGAAGTTGGCCGGCACATGGAGTTTCATCCACCAGCTCTTGAGGGCCGGCACCAGCGGCTGGATCTGGTGTGCCTCGCGCACCACGGTGTACCACAGCAGGAAGCCGACCGCCGCGCTGACCACCAGCATCACGAAGGCGCCCATGGCGCGTGTCCTGTACTGGTCCTCGTAATAGAGGTAGAACGCCGCCGTCATCCAGCAAAACAGCACGAACACCTCATACAGGTTGCTGACGGGAATGTGGCCAATGTCCGGGCCGATCTGGTGGCTTTCGAACCAGCGCACCATGGTGCCCACCAGGGCCAGCGTCACCGCCATCCAGGCCACGCGGGTGCCGAGCACCTCGAAGGCCGTACCGGCACGGGTGAGCATGCCCACCCAATAGAAGGCGGTGCTCATGAAGAACAGCATGCTCATCCACAGGATGGCCGACTGGCTTGAGATGAAATACTTGAGCAGGAAGACCTGATCGGCACGCGCCAGGTCGGCCGTGCCCGATGGCCCCAGGTACAGCTGGATGGCCAGCAGCGACAGCGCGGCGACCACCAGCATCAGGGTCCGCATCGGACGCCAGAACCAGCCCAGCCAGATCAGCGCCGGCGCGGCGCCGGCCAGGATCCACTTCTCATAGATGTCCATGGCCCCGCGGTAGTGGGCAAAGGCCCAGACCGCACCGGCCAGCACCAGCGCGGCAAACAACCAGTCCCCGATCGTGCGGCGGGCGAAATAGCCTGACGGGTCATCCTGCCCGTCGCGGCTGCGCTTGAGGTCAATGGTGCGCGTGGCGGTAGTCATGCCTGCCCCTTCAACAATTGGGTCTTCAACAATCCGAACTCCTTGTCCGCGTCGAGGGTCTTGCGGTTGGTGGACAGGGCCATCGTGGCGTGGGCGCCGGCCCCTTGCGGCCTGAGCCAGACCCACACGCGGCGTTCACGCACGTAGAGCATGGCAAAAACGCCGGCAATCAGCAAGACGCAGCCCAGATAGACCACGTTCTGGCCGGGTGCCCGTGCCACCTGAAAGACGCTGGCCTGGACATGGTCGAAATCGACCAGTTCAAATGCCATGGGCGCCGGGTAAAAGAAGCTGTCACTCAAGGCCATGACCATCAGCGCCATGCGCTGCTGCATGGGATCGTCCAGCGCCTGCACGGGCAGCCCGGCCCGTTCGCGGCTGAGTTGCATCAGCTCGAACAGGGTGCCGTTGAGAATGCGCACCAGCACGGTACTCGCGCGCTCGCGCTCGGCCTCGGGCACATTGGTTTCGAGGAAGGACGACACGGCCGGCAGCCCGCCCTTGGCTGGCGGCAGGCCCGCCGGGGCGCCGGGCGGGATGGGCGCTGGCTCGGCACCCGCGAACAGGTTCAACGCGCGGGTCGCTGACAAGGCCAGCGCCTCGATCAGCTCGGGTCGCCCGTCTTCGACAGCACCGGCGGCGTAGCGGCGCACGGCATCGGCGCGCATGGCCGGGTCGGCGAGCGCCGCGCGCAAACGGACGAACCCGCCCAGGCCATCCTGCTCGTCCACCGGCACGCGCAGGTAGCGGAAGGGCTCGGACGGCATCTCGCGCATGCCCAGCAGATAGACCCGCGAGCCGTCCAGCTCGATGGGCAGCATGTAGTTGTGGTACTCGACGGCCTGTCCGGCGGCATCACGCAGCTTGTAGCTGATGCTGGGACCCACGTTGCGCAGTGTCCGCTCCGACACCGTCTTGTGGCCCGAGCCCAGACGGCTTTCGATGGCCTCGCGCAGATCAACCTTGCGCACGTCGATGCCGGCCTCGCCCTGGCCCGAAAAGTTCTCGACGTTGATGACGCGCAAACCGGTGAACTCCAGCGTCATCCTGTCGTCACCGTCCGTCAGCACCGTGGATGTGCCGATCGTGCCCGTGACCTCGAACGGCCGGGTCGGGGCGTTGATGGGCAGCGCCTTGAGGCGCACGCGCGAACCCCCATCGTCGAAACTCGACTGGTAGATGTTGATGCCGCGGTGCTGGGCCGGGTGGTTGACCTCGACGCGGGCGTCCTTTTTTTCGCCGGTTTCGTGGTCATGGATCACGATATCGCTGGCGAACAGCTTGGGCATGCCCGTGTCGTAGTACTCGACGATGAACTTCTTGAGTTCGACCGAAAACGGCAGATCCTGCAGGATCACGCCTTGCGGCTGCGCCAGGATGGCGGTGCCGGACGAGGTGCCCTCGGTGACCAGCAGGTTGCCGCGGAAGGTCGGGTTCGAGGGCGACAGGCGGTGCTTGGCCGGCACATCGGCGATCATGCCACCGCCCAGGTAGGCCTCCTTGCCGTTGAACCACATCTGCGCCCGCACGAACAGGTCACCATCGAGCAGGCCACCGATGCAGACCAGCACGATGGCACCGTGCGCCGCCAAGTACCCCAGCTTGTTCGCGGCACCGGTCTTGGCCGCCACCATCCAGCCCTCGCCGTGCGGCGTTTCGCGGGCCTGCAGCCGGACCTTCCAGCCCGCCCCGATCAGGGCCTGGCCCATGCGGTGCGCGGCCGCTTCCGGCGACTCGGCCAGATCGGACTCGGCCCGATGGGGAAAGGCCTTGAAGCTCTGCTCGCGGATGTTTTCCTTGTACGCCTTCAGATCGACCAGGATTTTCGGCGTGTTGCGGGCAATGCACAGGCTGGTGCTGATCACCAGAAACGCCAGGATCAACAGGAACCACCAGGCACTGTAGACGGCATACAGGTGGAGCTTGTCGAAGATGTCCGCCCAGAATGGACCGAACTGGTTGACGTAGTTGTTGAGCGGTTCGTGCTGCTTGACCACGGTGCCCACCACCGAAGCAATGCAGATCACCGTCAGCAGCGCGATCGCAAATCGCATCGACGACAGCAGTTCGGTGATGTCCCTCAGGCGGTCGGCGCCGCTGCGCGAGGAAAGATCCGGGGAGGTTACGGTCATGGCGGGGCTGAAATGGCAAACAGGGCGCTTCTGGATGCGGCCAGAACACGCCCTGTTATGACTTGTCATTCGACCGGCAGTTCAATGTGCGCCCATGCAGCGCCCCGCATTCTGCCGGTCTATATCAATGATGGCTTATTAACCCTTGGCCACCGCGGTGATTTCTGGCTCAGCGCAAGCCGGCGATGTAGTCGGCAACGGCCTTGATCTCGCGATCGTTCATCTTGGCGGCCACGCCGGTCATCTGGGCGTTGTTCACGCGTGCGCCGTCGCGGAAAGCCTTGAGTTGGGCCTCGGTGTAGCCGGCATGCTGGCCGGACAGGGCCGGGTACTGGGCCGGAATGCCGGCCCCGTTGGGGCTGTGGCAGCCCGCGCAGGCAGCGATCTGGCGGTCGGCGATACCGCCGCGGTAAATGCGTTCGCCCAGGCGGACCAGATCCTTGTCGGTGGCGGCCCCGGTCTTGGCCACCTGGCCGGACAGCCACGCGGCGATATTGCGCATGTCGTCGTCAGACAGCGTGGCGGCAAAGCCGGACATGATGGCATTGCTGCGCTTGCCCGACTTGAATTCCCGCAGTTGCTTGACCAGGTACTCCGGATGCTGGCCCGCCAGCTTGGGGTTTTCCGGCGTGGTCGAGTTGCCATCGGCTGCATGGCAGGCCACACAGACCTGACCGAACAGCGCCGCTCCCTTGGCCAGGTCGGGCTTGGCCGTCTGGGCCTGCACGCTGAACGACAAGGTTGCCGCGGCCGCGGCGCAAAGAAGGGATGCGTTCAATTTCATGTCGGGGGCGGACGTCGCTCGTGCGACGGAATCGGTTGGAGTTTCAGTTATTCGGTCAAACCTCGCTGATTTTACAATGGCCGGCATCCCATACCCCGAAATGACCAAACACCTCCCCCCAGCGGCACCTGCCGACACCAGCCACCCGGCCCGCCCCGACCCCAAGCAGGCCCATGCGTGGCTGCACACGGCGCGCTTTCTGACGACAGCCCCGCAGCTTGATCACCTGCCGGTACTGGATGTGCCCGAGATCGCCTTCGTTGGCCGCTCGAACGCGGGCAAGTCGACCTCGATCAACACCCTGACCCAGCAGAAACGGCTGGCGTTCGCCTCCAAGACACCCGGCCGGACCCAAAGCATCAACCTGTTCGCGCTGGGCAAGCAGGGCGTGACGGACACGGTGCTGGCCGATCTGCCGGGCTATGGCTATGCCGCCGTGCCCCAGGCGGCCAAGCTGCGCTGGCAGCGCGTGATGGCCAACTACCTGGTCACCCGCCCCAACCTCAAGGGCGTGGTGCTGCTGTGCGACCCCCGCCTGGGCCTGACGGAGCTGGACGAGGCCCTGCTGGAGATCATCCGGCCCCGGGTCGAGCAAGGCCTGCGGTTCCTCGTGCTGCTGACCAAGGCCGACAAGCTCAACCACGCCGAAGCCCAGAAAGCGTTGTCGATCGCGCGGCTGCAGTGTGGCGGCGGCCAGGCCATGTTGTTCTCCGCCCTCAAAAAGCAGGGGCTGGACGAGGTGGCCTGCCTGCTGTGGGACTGGGGTCATCCACCGGCAACGGAGCCCGGCAACGGTTCGGAAAACGGACCGGCCGCCGATCCTCAGTAGGGATAGGGCTCCCCCTCGGGCCGGGTCTTGAAGCGCTTGTGGACCCAATAGTACTGCTCGGGCATGGTGCGAATCGCCGCTTCCAGTTCCCGGTTCATGCGTACGGTGTCGGCCACCACGTCGCTGCTGGGAAAGTCCTGCCACACAGGCGTGAGCTCGGCCACATAGCCTTGCGCCGTCATGCGGGTATACAGCGCCACCACCTGGGCCTTGCCCAGCCGGGCAAAGCGCGACAGCGACGGCACCGTGGCAGCCTGCGGGACGGCAAAGAACGGCACAAACACCGACGCCTGGGGCCCGTGGTCCAGATCAGGCAGCAGGTACAGCAACCCGCCCTTGCGCAGGCAGGCGATGATGGGCTTGACGCCATCGGCGCGGTTGAGCATGCGCACGTTGCCGAAGCGCTGGCGCCCCGCCATGAACCAGGCGTCGAGCACCGGATCGGGGTTGGTGGCGAAAATGGAGGTGAATTCGCGCGACGTGTGCAGCGGCAGTGCCAGCCCACCGGCGTCCATGCCGTAGAAGTGGGGGGCAAAGACGATGGTGGGGGTGTCGCCCGCCAGCACGTCCACGGCGCCTGTCAGCTTCACGCGACGGCGTACCAGCGCCTCGGGACCGAACCACAGCCAGCTGCGATCCAGAAAGGTCTGGCAGAACACCACGAACGTCTGGCGCGCCAGCGACCGGCGCCTCGCGTCCGTCATGTCGGGAAAGCACATCGCCAGGTTGCGCAGCACCACCTTGCGGCGCGGTGCCGCCAGCACATACAACACACGCCCCAGCACCCACCCCAGTGCACGCAGCACGGGCAGTGGCAGCCAGGCCAGCCAACGCATCAGGCCCACGCCCAGTTTGCTCCAGCTCATGCCTCGCCCCCCTGCTCGGCAGGCGCCGGCGCCTCGGCGCGCGGTTGCTTGTAGCGTCCATAGCCCCACAAATACTGGGTGGGGCACTGACGGATAAGGTGCTCCATGGCCTCGTTGATCTGCACGACCGCCTGCTCCAGCTGCGGCTTCAGCGGTGCCGGCAACGGTTCGAAAAACAACACGAACCCCCTCCCCGCAGGCAGACGCTCACAACGGGCCAGCACCACGGTGGCGCCGGTCTGCAGCGCCAGCCGCGCGGCCAGGGTCATCGAGTAGGCATTTTTACCGAAGAACGGTGCCCACAGGCCCTGCCCCTGTGGTGGCACCTGGTCCGGCAACAGGCCCACGGCCTCGCCCCGGCGCAAGGCCTTGATCATCTGGCGCACGCCGGCCAGTGTGGTGGGCACAGCCTGAATACCGCTGCGGTTGCGTGCCGTCAGCATCATCTGGGCCAGCCAGGGCTGGCGGGCCGGACGGTAGAGAACGGTGATCGGCCCGCGCTGAGCCGACCAGCGCGCTGCCGCACCCTGCACCGACAGCTCGAAGCTGCCCAGGTGCGGAGTCAGGAACAGGATGCCCTTGCCGCGCGCCCAAGCCGCTTCCACCACCTCGGTGCCGTGCATGGCATTGACCGGCGTGTCGCGCAGCCACAGGCGCGGCAGCTCAGCCACCATGCGGCCGGCGTGGCCGACGGCGGCGCGCACCTCGGCAAAGCGGTAGCCCGCCTGCGCGCTGTTGGCCGCGAAGCGGCGGCGATAGGTGGGCGAGCAGGCCCAGGTGATCCAGCCCATCAGGCAGCCGATCGCATGCGTCAGCCACAAGGGCAGCAGGGAGAAAAAACGAAACAGGCTTGGCATTAGAATGGGGGCATCGCCGAGTTGCTGAACTGATTGCGGGGCGATTCACAAATGCCGCTAAAGCGTTCGCCGACCCTGACAAAGCGGCAACGCCGATTGACCACTGATCAGGAGTTTACATGGCGAGCGATTTTCTCTTCACGTCCGAATCCGTGTCCGAAGGCCATCCCGACAAGGTGGCGGACCAGATCTCCGACGCCATTCTGGATGCGATCTTGGCGCAGGACCCGCGCTCCCGCGTGGCCGCCGAGACCTTGACCAACACCGGCCTGGTGGTGCTGGCTGGCGAGATCACCACCAACGCACACGTCGACTACATCCAGATCGCACGCGACACCATCAAGCGCATCGGCTACGACAACACCGAGTATGGCATCGACTACAAGGGCTGCGCGGTGCTGGTGGCCTACGACAAACAGAGCAACGACATCGCCCAGGGCGTGGACCACGCGTCGGATGACCACCTCAACACCGGTGCCGGCGACCAGGGTCTGATGTTCGGTTACGCGTGCGATGAGACGCCCGAGCTGATGCCCGCCCCCATCTACTACGCGCACCGGCTGGTCGAGCGCCAGGCACAGTTGCGCAAGGATGGTCGCCTGCCTTTCCTGCGCCCGGACGCCAAGAGCCAGGTCACCATGCGCTACGTGGATGGCAAGCCGCACAGCATCGACACCGTGGTGCTGTCCACCCAGCACAGCCCCGACCAGAGCGAAACGGCCACGAAGATGAAGGCCAGCTTCATCGAGGCGGTGATCGAGGAGATCATCAAGCCGGTACTGCCCAAGGAATGGATCCAGGACACCAAGTACCTGATCAATCCCACAGGCCGCTTCGTCATCGGCGGCCCGCAGGGCGACTGCGGCCTGACCGGTCGCAAGATCATCGTCGACACCTACGGTGGTGCCTGCCCGCACGGTGGCGGCGCCTTCAGTGGCAAGGATCCGACCAAGGTGGACCGCAGTGCCGCCTACGCTGCACGCTACGTGGCCAAGAATGTGGTGGCCGCCGGTCTGGCACGCCAATGCCAGGTCCAGGTGGCCTACGCCATCGGCGTGGCACACCCGATGAACATCACGGTCTACACCGAAGGCACCGGCGTCATCCCCGACGAGAAGATTGCCGAGTTGGTGCGCGCCCACTTCGATCTGCGCCCCAAGGGCATCATCCAGATGCTGGATCTGCTGCGTCCGATTTATGAGAAGACCGCCGCCTACGGCCACTTTGGTCGTGAGGAACCGGAGTTCTCCTGGGAACGCACGGACAAGGCGCAGGCGTTGCGTGCGGCCGCCGGCCTCGGCTAGGGCGCCGCGCCAGGGTTGACGGCCCTACGCAAAGCCCCGAGACTGGTGCCCCGGGGCCTATGTCTCTATGTGTCTGGCACTGTCACCAGGTGGTTGCCGGCACGTTCCAGGCCCTGAGTGTTTGCTGACGCAGCGGCCTGTATCTGCTCACGGGCCGCATTGCCTGACCGGATGGACAAGACCTGGAGCCCAGAACCATGCACACACCCGTCAATCTCGACCCGACGGATGCCCCATCAGACGCCCGAGATCCAGACCTGCACGACCGCCTGGTACAAGCCGAGGCGCTGTACGACCAGGCGCCCTGCGGCCACCTGTCACTGGATCGCGAGTTCCGTCTGGTCAAGATCAACCAGACTTTGCTGAACTGGCTGGGTTACCGCCGCGAGGAATTGCTCGGCACGAGTGCGCTGGACCTGATCGATCCGGACCTTCGCGATCTGGTCGTCGCGCGGCTGAGCATGCTGGGTGAAGCCAACCGGACAGAACTGATCGAACTGGCGGTTGTGCGCAAGGATGGCAGCCGCTTTCACGCGCTGCTGACTTCGTCGGCTGTGCGCGATGGCCATGGCCAGTTCATCTGCAGCAACACGACCGTGGTCGATATCAGCAGCCGATACGCCAACGAGGCACGCATGGCCTCGCACGGTGGCATCGCACAGACCATCGCCGACCGCATTCCCGCCCGGCTGGCCTACTACGACAAGGACCTGATCTGCCGGTTTTCCAACTCGGCCCACGCCGCGCACCATGGCAAGCAGCCCCATGAGATGGTCGGCGCCTACCTGAACCAGATGGTCCGCCCCGACGACCTGCCCGAGATCCTGCCGCGCATCGCCAACGCGCTCAACGGCGAGGCACAGACTTTCGAGGTGGAGCGCCCCGGCCCCGATGGCCAGAGCTGCTTTTATGAAATCCACTACATCCCGGACATACAGAACGGTTCGGCCGAGGGCTTTTTTGTCGAGCTGCACGACATCAGCGATCGCCGGCGCACCGAGGAATTCGTGCTGGAGGCCAACCGTGACCTTGCCGAGCGGGTGCGCGAGCACACCTCGGAGCTGTTTCGCAGCGAGCAGCGCTATCGCCTGATGATCGACACGATCCAGGACTATTGCATCTACTTCATCGACGAAGAAGGACGGATCACGGAATGGAGCGACAGCGCCCAGCGCATGTACGGCCATGAACGCCAGCAGATCGCGGGCCAGGCGTTCACGCACCTGATGGCCAGCGACGATGAGGCAACCGATTCCGAACAGGTGCTGTTTCAGGCGGTGGCGAACGGGCAATGGGAATCACGGGGCTGGGGGATGCGCGAAGATGGCTCGCGTTTCTGGGCCCACTCCATCGTGACGGCGCTGCGCAACGAGCGGGATGAATTGCAGGGCCTGTCGGTGATCACGCGCGACATGACGGCCGCCAAGCATCTGGAGGACGTGATGAACGACCTCAACAAGGAGCTGGAAAAGCGTGTGGTCGAGCGCACGCAGCAGTTGGTGGCGGCGAACAAGGATCTGGACGTGTTTTCGCACATGGTGTCGCACGATCTGCGTGCGCCGCTGCGCCACATCAGCAGTTACGTGGGCTTGTTGCAGGAGCATGTGGGCGAGCACCCGGACCCGGTCGCGGCCCAGTACCTCGACGCCATCACCAAGGCCAGCAGGCGCATGGGCCTGATGATCGAAGGTCTGCTGGAGTATGCCCGGCTGGGCCGCGTCGCCATCGAGGCCCAGCCGGTGCCACTGGGCCCGCTGGTCGACGGCGTCATCCGCCACCTCAAGCAGGACAACCCGCAGCGTCGTATCGAGTGGATGATCGATCAGGACCTGCCCGTGGTGCGTGGCGATGCGATGCTGCTGGCCGAGGTATTCGGCAATCTGCTGGACAACTCGGTCAAATTCACCCGCACGCGCCCCCAGGCCACGATCCGGGTGGGCTGGCAGGTCTCGCCGGTGGAGGGGCGCACGTTCTACATCCGCGACAACGGCGTGGGCTTCGACCTGGAGAAGGCGCACAACCTGTTTGTGATGTTCCAGCGCCAGCACCACTCGATGGACTACGAGGGCAACGGCACCGGTCTGGCGCTGTCGCAGCGCATCATCGAACGGCACGGTGGGCGGATCTGGGCGGAAACGGCGCCCGACCAGGGTTGCACCTTCTTCTTCACGCTGCCTTTCGAGGGGCTGGAGCCTGCCTCCGACTTCCCCAAGTCCACAGCGACTGACCTGATGGTGTAGAAAAACCCCGCGCCGACGTGGCAGGGTCACCGTCACGTCGTTCGCAGGGGCTTCGAACCTTCGGGAAATGGGCGGAGATCAGGGTGCCAGGGCCTTGGGCTTCCAGTTGAAGAACATCGGGTAGACCTTCTGCACCACCGGGCCGTCAAAGGCCCAGGCGTGGCATTGACCCAGGTGCATGGGCGGGCGGCCATCCGGGGACGGCGCGAAGGCGCCCGCTCTCGCCTGGAAGGCCGCGGTCGCCAGGTTGAACAACAGCTCGCGCAGGTGGGTGCAGCCCACGGTCCCACCCAGGTGGCGCTCGATCGTCCGGCGCCAGCCCTTGCCCAGGGTTTCGCCGATCAGGCCCTGCATGGGCCGTACGGCGTCGGGGCATGGTGCATGCGGGTGTGCCTCCATGGAGGCTGCGATGTCGCGGATCACCATGGTGTCATCGATAGTGACGCGGATCAGCATGTGGTGGATCGGCTGGCCGGCCTTCCATTCACCCTCGCCTTTGATCTCGACCGCGTGCGGCTTGGTGTCGATCATTTCGCCTTCGATGTCCCACAGGCCATCGTCACGCTGAAACCCCCGGTACTCGACACGGCGGGTATGCACCTGGGTGCGGGGTTGGGGAGTGGGCAGTGGCAAAGCAGCTCCTCGTTGATCAGGTTTCTGGGATGTCTTCCGGGTGTCGGGCATGACGGCGGCGGTACAGCCGCCATGGCGCCACACAGCCCGCCAGGCCAGGTTGCCGGCGCACGGGACAGGTGGGCGGCGTACTCGACCAGGCAAACCCGGCAGATTACCGACTTTTGCCCCCGGGCGTGTCCGGGCCACCCAGTTCCCGATCAGGGATCCGGCAAACCCGGGAGGCGCCATGGCCAGGCACGGGCAAACCGGTACGGCATCGCGCACTCAGTGGAAGTCCCTGCTCTGCGTCGCCAGTCGGCCCAGCAGCGGCGTCAGGTCTTCAAGGCGCCCGGCGACCAGATGACAGACACCGCCCTGGCGCTGCCACACGCCGTGCACGGCCAGCAGGCGCGAGCCGATCAGCTCGGCGCGCTGGCGTTCGCGCACGTGGCGCCAGACCACGACCTGCACCGTGCCGGTTTCGTCCTCCAGCGTCACGAACACCACACCCTTGGACGTGCCCGGCTGCTGGCGTCCGGTGACGATGCCGCAGGCGCGCGCCAACCGGCCATCGGGCACCTCCCGCAGCGCGGCCGCCGTCATGAAGCGGCGCGCCTGCAGGCGCTCGCGCAGCAGGGCCAGCGGGTGGCGGCGCAGGGTCAGGCCCAGGCTGGCGTAGTCCCAGACGATGGCCTCGCCTTCCGGTGCCTCGGGCAGGGTCAGCGCGGTCTCGTGCACCGGACTGCCGCGCAGCAAGGCGGGCGCAGCGCGCAAACCGGCGGCCGCCCACATCTGCTGGCGCCGATGGCCGCTGAGCGAGGCCAGCGCATCGGCCGCGGCCAGGTGCTGCAGGCAGGCCTGGTCGAGGCCGGCACGCAGCGCCAGGTCTTCGGTATCGGAAAACGGGCCGCCACGGTCGCGGGCGTCCATGATGCGCAAGGCCTCGGTCTTCGTCACACCGTCGGCCAGGCGCAACCCCAGGCGCACGGCAGGCGCATCGCTGTCGGTGCGCGGCTCCAGCGTGCAGTCCCAGCCGCTGTGGACCACGTCGGCAGGACGCACCTCGACACCGTGGCGCCGGGCATCCTGCACCAGTTGCCCCGGGGTGTAAAAACCCAGCGGCTGGCTGTTGAGCAGCGCAGCCAGGAATTCGGCCGGGTGGTGGCGTTTGATCCACGCGCTGTCGTAGACCAGCAGCGCGAAGCTGACCGCGTGGCTTTCGGGAAAGCCGTAGCTGGAAAAACCCTTGATCTGCTCGACCACACGCTGCGCGAAGTCGGCCGGGTAGCCGTTGCGGGTCATACCGTCGACCAGCCGGCGTTCGTGGTCACCCAGGCCTCCGGTACGCCGCCACGAGCCCATGGCCCGGCGCAGCGCGTCGGCCTCACCGGGCGTGAAATCGGCGGCGATGATGGCGATCTGCATGCACTGCTCCTGGAACACCGGCACGCCCAGTGTGCGCTTGAGCGCGGCCTCGAGACCCTTGGGGTAATCGATCGGCTCCAGACCCTGCCTGCGTCGCAGATAGGGATGCACCGCACCCCCCTGGATCGGCCCGGGCCGCACCAGCGCGACCTCGACAACGAGGTCGTAGAACTGGCGTGGCCGCAAGCGCGGCAGCATGCTCATCTGCGCACGGCTTTCGATCTGGAACACGCCCACCGTGTCTGCGGCGCAGATCATGTCGTAGGTGGCATCGTCCCGGTCGGGAATGTCCTGCAGACACATGGGTGACCCGCGCCACTGGCCGATCAGGTCCAGCGACCGCCGCAGTGCCGTCAGCATGCCCAGCGCCAGCACATCGACCTTGAGCAGGCCCATGGCATCGAGATCGTCCTTGTCCCATTCGATCACGGTGCGGTTCGGCATGGCCGCATTCTCGATGGGCACCAGGCGCGCCAGCGGCCCCCTCGTGAGCACGAAGCCACCCGTGTGCTGCGACAGGTGGCGCGGGAAACCCAGCAGTTGCCGTACCAACGCCACCAGTTGCTGTACCAGCCAGCTCTGCGGGTCCAGCCCGGCTTCGCGCAGGCGGGCCTCGGACAGACCGTCCTCGCTCCACCAGCGATGCCCGCTGGACAGCCGTGCCAGCACGGCTTCGCCAAAACCCAGTGCCTTGCCCACATCACGCAACGCACTGCGTGGGCGGTAGCTGATGACGGTGGCCGCCAGTGCAGCACGATCGCGGCCATACTTGGCATACAGGTACTGGATGACCTCCTCGCGTCGCTCGTGCTCGAAATCGACGTCGATATCGGGCGGCTCATTGCGCTCCCGGGAAATGAAGCGCTCGAACAGCACCGAAGCACGGGCGGGATCGACTTCGGTGATGCCCAGGCAATAGCAGACCACACTGTTCGCCGCCGACCCGCGACCCTGGCACAGAATGCCCTGCCTGCGCGCATGGTCCACGATGTCGTGGACGGTCAGGAAGTAGTGCTCGTAACCCAGTTCGACAATGAGCGCCAGCTCGTGTTCGATTTGCCGGCGCACCGGTGCCGGCACCCCTTCGGGCCAGCGCCGCGCTGCGCCCTCGATGGTCAGCGCACGCAGATGGCTGGCCGGCGTGGCACCCGCTGGCACCACCTCGTCCGGGTACTGGTAGCGCAAGGCATCGAGCGACCAGTTGCCGCAGCACTGTGCCACCACCAGGGTCTGCTCCAGCAGGTCGCGGTCAAAGCACTGCCCCAGCCGCAGACGCGAGCGCAGGTGCTGCTCGGCATTGGGGGCCAGCGCGTAACCGCACTCGGCCACCGGACGACCGATGCGGATGGCCGTCAGCACATCCTGCAATGGTTTGCGGGAGCGCACATGCATGAGCACATCCCCCACCGCCACCAGGGGAACCGCCGTCAGGGCGCTGCTCTGGCGCAGGCGGTGCACATGCAGCGCATCGCCCAGCCACAGCCGCTGCGCCACACCCAGCCAGCAGCGGCCCATGAAGTGGCCGAGCAGCCAGCGCGCGATGGCATCGGCCACCGCCTGCGCGCAACCGTGGTCGGGCACGGCAATCGCCAGACAGTCGGCCAGTGCGCCGGGGTCGATGTCCCCCCGCGCCAGCCGGTAGCGGCCCTTGCCCGAGCGACGGCGCAAGCGTGTGATGAACTCGCACAGGTTGCCATAGCCCTCCAGACTCGTGGCCAGCAAGACCAGGGTGAACCCTCCTGGCACCGCCGGCTCGGGTTCCACCCGAAACTGGCTGCCGACGATCAGTGGCAGCCGGTGCCGCCTGGCGGCCACGTGTGCCCGCGCGATGCCCGCCATGGAGCATTCGTCGGTGACCGCCAGCGCCCGGTAGCCCAGCGCCTTGGCACGAGTGACCAGTTCTTCCGGGTGGCTGGCACCACGCAGGAAAGTGAAGTTGGAGCAGCACAGCAGCTCGGCGTAGTCGGGCAAGGCATCCATGGCGGCGCCCCCTCAGGCGAAATGCCCGTGCAGGAACCACGCGGGCTCGGCAGCGAGCCGGGTCTGGAATACCCACAGCAGTCCCGCCTGCTCGGACAACGCCAACCAGTAATCGCGCAACGCAAGGCGCTGCGCCGGTGCCGTGTGGTCGCCGTCCCACCAGCCGGACTCCAGGCGCTGCGGCCCCAGCAGCAGTTGCAGTTCCCCCTGGTAGCACGGCCGGTTTCCCCGCACGGCCAGGCGCAGCGGCTCGGGCCGCAGGAACCCCGGCTGCGGCATGGCGTGCATGGACGGGGCCAGCACACCAGCAGCCGCCCTATCCAGCGGCAAGGCATGGCGCCATGCACACATCCATTCGGGCCGGTGGTCCTCGCGCAACTCGGGACGGCGCACCCGCTCTTCCCCCAGCCGGGCGGCAATACGCTCCAGTGCCCGCGACAGCGGCTCGCCTTCACCGGCTTCGCCGGGCAGCCAGGATGCAGGGCGGGCCGGCAACGCAACGGTATCGCCAGCCTCCAGCCGCAGATCGCCGACCGGCGCCGCCAACTGCACGTGATCCAGATGCTCGGCCAGCAAACGGCACAGGTAGTCGACATCGCGCGTGGGCTCGGCCGTGCGCAACACCAGTTGCCCGCCCTCCCCCGCACCACGCGAACGCATCGCATCGTGTGCCCAGTGCAAGGTGCAGGCGGTGATGCCGGCGTGCCGCGCGGCCAGCCAGCCCGCCATCTGCCACAGCAGCCGGCGGGCGCCGGACAGCAACGCCGGGGCGGCATCCACCCGGTGCATGAGTTCCATCCGCGCATCGAAGCGCTCGGGCGGCGTGATCCAGACGTGGCTCTCCGGCGCCCGGCCGAACAAACGATCGAGCGCATCCAGCAGCGCCTGGCCGAAGCGGCGTGCCACACCCGGCCGGGGCAACTGGTCCAGCGCGCCCAGCGTCCTGCAGCCCATGCGGGCCAAGGCGGCCGCATGCGGCCGTGCCGCGCTCAGGCTGGCCAGCGGCAAGGTCTGCAGCCGCCCGGCCGACCATGGCTGGCCGGCGCGGGCCAGGGCCAGCGCCGCCAGGCTATTGGGTGCCCAGGCGATGCGATCCACCCCCAGGGGTGCTGCCTCGGACCGCACACGGCCGGCCAGGCGGCGGGCACCACCGAACAGCCTCAGCGAAGCCCCGACTTCCATCACCACCGCCTCGTCAACCAGCGCCACCCGTGGCGTGAACTGCAGGGCCCACAGCGCCAGCGCCTGCGTCCCGTCAGTGGGCGACAGGGCGCTGTACCGTGCGGGATCGGATGACAGCAGAGCGGCCCACCACATCGGCGGTCTCCGGCAAGATGACAGAGGATGCAGACCGTGGCGATGGCAACCATCCGGCCAACCCCGGTGGTTCGGCCATCAGCGTCAGCACGCGGTCCAGCGGAGCACCCGGGCGTTTGAGCAGTTCGACCTGCAACATCAGGCCCGGCCCGGGCCTGACCCGCACACGCAAAGGCACGGGCGATGCATCCAGCGCCGCCGGGCCATCGCGAAACACGAACACCGGCCCGTGCTCGACGCCTGCCTGGCCCGCCAGCACCTGCAGTTTTCGCAACTGCACCGCCCGGACATCGGGCAGCCAGGCCAGCACGCTGCCGACCGGATGCGCGCGCAGCAACTGCTCGACCACCCAGACCCGCTCGGCGGATGACCGTGCATCAATCCAGACCAGCCGCCGCTCATCGATGCCCAGGCTTCTCAGGCCCGGCACATGGGGCACCCAGGGTGGCGCCACCAGCACCAGGGGCCCCTGCGGGCCGGCTTGTTGCGCCCGCAGCGCCGGCCCCAGCAGGCGCCACTCCAGCACACCCGCTTGCGAACACAGCAACTCGGTCAAACCCCGGCAAGGCCAGCCGCCGCCGGGCAGGGCGGCGTCCAGCACATCGAACCCGCTGGACAGCGTCGCATGCGCGACCGTCCCGAGCTGGTCGGCCCGCCACACGGCGGCAGCCACGGACCGTGGCAAGGTGTTGAACACAGTGGCAGAAGATGTCATGGCAGGCCAATGATAGGGCATTACTGTTTTTAAATACAGTATCACTGCCCTATCGAAGCACTTGAAAACCCCGGTATCGGCCCTTATGATTAGCACTCGCTGAGGTTGAGTGCTAACAAGCCGCCTCACACCGACTTGCGGCCGGTGCCGCTCCGGCTCCGGTCCATATGTCCGATGTCATCCAACCATCCTCATCAGGAGATGCAATGAAACTTCGTCCTCTCGCCGATCGCGTGATCGTCAAGCGCCTGGAAAACGAAACCAAGACCGCCTCGGGCATCGTGATCCCCGACAACGCCGCCGAAAAGCCCGATCAGGGTGAAGTGCTGGCCGTCGGCCCGGGCAAGACCAACGACAAGGGTGAAGTCAAGCCCCTGAGCGTGAAGGTCGGCGACCGCGTCCTGTTCGGCAAGTACAGCGGTCAGACCGTCAAGGTCGACGGCGACGAACTGCTGGTCATGAAGGAAGACGACCTCTTCGCCGTCGTCGAGAAGTAATTTGCCCGTCGCAACCGAACATTGAAGGAATCAAGAAATGGCAGCTAAAGACGTAGTTTTCGGCGGTGAAGCCCGCGCCCGCATGGTCGAAGGTGTGAACATCCTGGCCAACGCGGTCAAGACCACCCTGGGCCCGAAGGGCCGCAACGTGGTGCTGGAGCGCTCGTTCGGCGCCCCCACCGTGACCAAGGACGGCGTGTCCGTGGCCAAGGAAATCGAGCTGAAGGACAAGCTGCAGAACATGGGCGCGCAGATGGTCAAGGAAGTCGCTTCCAAGACCAGCGACAACGCCGGTGACGGTACCACCACCGCCACCGTGCTGGCCCAGGCCATCGTCCGCGAAGGCATGAAGTACGTGGCCGCCGGCATGAACCCGATGGACCTCAAGCGCGGTATCGACAAGGCTGTTGAAGCCCTGATCGCCGAACTGAAGAAGGCTTCCAAGCCCACCACCACCAGCAAGGAAATCGCCCAGGTCGGTTCCATCTCCGCCAACAGCGACGCCTCCATCGGCGAAATCATCGCCAACGCCATGGACAAGGTCGGCAAGGAAGGCGTGATCACCGTCGAAGACGGCAAGTCGCTGCAGAATGAACTGGATGTCGTGGAAGGCATGCAGTTCGACCGCGGCTACCTCTCGCCCTACTTCATCAACAACCCCGAGAAGCAGGTCGCCCTGCTGGAAAACCCGTTTGTCCTGCTGTTCGACAAGAAGATCAGCAACATCCGTGACCTGCTGCCCACGCTGGAAGCCGTGGCCAAGGCCAGCCGCCCGCTGCTGATCATCGCCGAGGACGTCGAGGGCGAAGCCCTGGCCACCCTGGTGGTCAACACCATCCGCGGCATCCTGAAGGTCGTGGCCGTCAAGGCACCTGGCTTCGGCGACCGCCGCAAGGCCATGCTGGAAGACATCGCCATCCTGACCGGCGGCAAGGTCATCGCTGAAGAAGTGGGCCTGACGCTGGAGAAGGTCACCCTGGCCGATCTGGGCCAGGCCCAGCGCGTCGAAATCGGCAAGGAAAACACCACCATCATCGACGGTGCCGGCAAGGCCGAGGACATCGAGGCCCGTGTCAAGCAGATTCGCATCCAGATCGAGGAAGCCACCAGCGACTACGACCGTGAGAAGCTGCAAGAGCGCGTGGCCAAGCTGGCCGGCGGTGTGGCCGTGATCAAGGTCGGCGCTGCCACCGAAGTCGAGATGAAGGAAAAGAAGGCCCGCGTCGAAGACGCCCTGCACGCCACCCGCGCTGCCGTGGAAGAAGGCATCGTGGCCGGCGGTGGCGTGGCCCTGCTGCGTGCCAAGCAGGCCGCTGGCGAGATCAAGGGTGACAACCCCGATCAGGACGCCGGCGTCAAGCTGGTCCTCAAGGCCATCGAAGCCCCGCTGCGCGAGATCGTGGCCAACGCCGGTGGCGAGCCCTCGGTCGTGATCAACAAGGTGCTGGAAGGCAAGGGCAACTTCGGCTTCAACGCCGCCAACGACACCTATGGCGACATGATCGAAATGGGTATCCTGGACCCGACCAAGGTGACCCGCACCGCTCTGCAGAACGCTGCTTCCGTGGCTTCGCTGATGCTGACGACCGAGTGCATGGTCGCCGAAGCACCCAAGGAAGACGCTCCGGCCATGCCGGGCGGCGGCATGGGCGACATGGGCGGCATGGGCATGGGTATGTAATACCCCCAGCGCCGCCAGGGCGGGCTTCCGCTCTGACGTCCTGATTGAAACCCCGCGAAGCGATTCGCGGGGTTTCTTGTTTTTGTGAAACACACACTCCGCACGCCGCCAGGCGCCGGTGGCCAATGAATACCGACAACACCCCACCCGTGGCCTGGGACGAACAAGGCGCCCCCTACAGCCCCCGCTTCGGCGACCGCTACCGCAGTGAAGGGACGGATGGCCTGGGCGGTCTGGCACAGGCGCGGCACGTGTTCCTGGCTGGCTGCGGCCTGTGCGCATCCGATGGCACACCCATGGCCACCACGGCCTGGGCCGGCCGGCCGTCATGGCGCATCCTCGAGAACGGGTTCGGCCTCGGCCTCAACTTTCTGGCCGCCTGGCAACTCTGGCGGCGCGACCCGCAACGCCCGACCACCCTCGTCTACGAAGCCACCGAAGCCTTCCCGCCCAGCGCCGACGACATCATGCGCGGCGCCCTCCCCTTCCCCGAACTCCAGACCCAGGCCCATACCCTGGCCGCCCATTGGTCCGGCCTGCTGGACACCGGCGAGCTCCTGCTCGAACAGGGTGCCATCCGCCTGCGCCTGCACGTCGGCGAGGCCCTGCCCGCCCTGCAGGGCATGGCGCGACCGGCCAGCGCCGAGGCCGCCATCGATTCGGTTTTCCTTGACGGCTTCACCCCCCGGCTCAACCCCGCCATGTGGTCACCCGGGATCATGCGGGCCATCGGTCGTCTCGCCCGCCCCGGCACCCGGGCGGCCACCTGGTGCGTCGCCCGGGGCGTGCGCGATGCCCTGGCCGATGCCGGCTTTGCCGTCGCCAAAAGAAACGGGCTGCCTCCGAAGCGCCACTGCCTCGTGGCGCGCTGGGGGCAGCCCCTGCCAGACCATCCGGAATGACCGACAGGGCCTGAGCAGGCCCTGGCCGGCGCGACTCAGACCGCCTGCATCAGCGCCTCGAGTTTGACGGTATCGGCGGCAAACGCCCGGATGCCCTCGGCCAGCTTCTCCGTCGCCATGGCGTCTTCGTTCAGTGCATAACGGAAACTCGCCTCGTCATAGGTGACGAACGGAATGTCCTGCGCCATGGCCGCTTCGGCATCGAGCGCACGCGACAGCGGTGCCTCACTGGCAGCCAGTTGCGCCAGCAGCTCCGGGCTGATGGTCAGCAGGTCACAACCCGCCAGCGCGGTGATCTGACCCACGTTGCGAAAGCTCGCCCCCATCACCTCGGTGGCAATGCCGTATTTTTTGTAGAAATCGTAAATGCGCCTGACCGACCGCACGCCCGGGTCGTTGGCGCCGGCATGAGCCGCCTCGTCCCAGCCGGCCCCGGCCTGCTTCTTGTACCAGTCGTAAATGCGCCCCACGAAGGGTGAAATCAGTTGCACCTTGGCCTGGCCGCAAGCCACCGCCTGGCAGAAGCTGAACAGCAGCGTCAGGTTGGTGTGGATGCCCTCGCGCTCCAGGCGGGCCGCCGCCTGGATGCCCTCCCAGGTCGAGGCAATCTTGATCAGGATGCGGTCCACATGCACGCCCTCCCCCTGGTACAGGTCGATGATGCGGCGCGCACGGGTGACGGTGGCCTCGGTGTCGAAGCTCAGACGCGCATCGACCTCGGTCGAGACGCGTCCCGGAATGTGCCGCAGGATCTCGCAGCCGAAACGCACCAGCAGGCGGTTCATGGTCTCGTCCAGCCCCTGCGAGCCATACCGGGCCACCGTTTCCCGAAGCAGGTGCGCATACTCGGTTTTTTGCACCGCCTTGAGCACCAGCGAGGGATTGGTCGTCGCGTCGCGCGGCGCGAAGGCAGCGATCTGGTGGAAGTCACCCGTATCGGCGACCACGGTCGTGTGCTGTTTGAGGGCTTCGAGCTGGTTCATGGGCCCGATTATCGGGTGTAATCGGATTTCACCGGATCATGTAATCCCGGCCGCCACAACGTACCTCGCCATGCTGGACCGCATCAAAGCCTCGCTGCCCTCGCTGGCGCCCGCCGAACAGCGCGTGGGCCGGCTCGTGCTGGCCGACCCACGCAGTTTCGCCAGCCTGCCGGTGGCCGAACTGGCCGAGCGTGCCCACGTCAGCAAGCCCACCGTGGTGCGCTTTTGCCGCAGCATGGGCTACGACGGCCTGTCGGATTTCAAGCTCAAACTCGCCGGCACCGTCAGCGAAGGGGTACCCTTCATCCACCGCAGCGTCGACGCCGACGACAAGGTCGGCGACGTGCTGGTCAAGGTGATCGACAACACCGTCGCCGCCTTCCTGAAGTACCGCAACGACGCCTCCAGCCATGCCATCGAGAAGGCCGTTGACGCCTTGATGGAGACCTACCGCAGGCGCGGGCGCATCGAGTTCTTCGGTGCCGGCAACTCGGGCATCGTGGCGCAGGACGCGCAGCACAAGTTCTTTCGCCTGGGGCTCAACGCCATCGCCTACAGCGACGGCCACATGCAGGTGATGAGCGCCTCCCTGCTGGGTCCCGGCGACTGCGTGGTCATCATCTCCAACTCGGGCCGCACGCGCGACCTGATGGATGCCGCCGACATCGCCCGCAAGCACGGTGCCACCGTCATCACCATCACCGCCAGCGGATCGCCGCTGGCCATTGCCGGCCACATCCATCTGGCCGCCGACCACCCGGAGGGCTACGACCGCTACAGCCCCATGACCTCGCGTCTGATGCACCTGATGATCATCGACGTCATGGCCACCTGCCTGGCCCTGCGCATCGGTGGCACCAAACTGCAACCACTGCTCATGGAGATGAAAAACAATCTGAGGAGCAAACGGTACGCATAAGCTGCGCACCCACGCCCAGGCGTCAGATCCGTCCTTCCTCCACCGCGTGGCACGCCACGCGAACGCCATCGACGTCCTGCAGCGCCGGCCGCTCGTTGCGGCAACGCTCGTTCGCATGCGGACAGCGCGGATGGAACGCACAGCCACCCGGGGGGTTGAGCGGATTGGGCACCTCGCCCTGCACCGGGGTGCGCGCCTTGCCGGTATCGTGCATCTTCGGGATGGCATCCAGCAACATGCGCGTATAGGGATGACGCGGAGCGGTGAACAGCGTGTGCTTGTCGGCCAGCTCCACCAGGCGCCCCAGGTACATCACCCCCACCCGGTCGCTCACGTGCCGCACCACCGCCAGGTTGTGGCTGATGAACAGATAGGTCAGCCCCTGCTGGCGCTGCAGGTCCTTCATGATGTTGAGCACCTGCGCCTGCACCGACACATCCAGCGCCGACGTCGGCTCGTCGCAAACCAGGAACTCGGGGTGCGTGGCCAGCGCGCGGGCGATCGAAATGCGCTGGCGTTGTCCGCCCGAGAACTGGTGCGGGAACTTCGCCCGATCCTGCGCCGACAGGCCCACCGACTGCAGCAATTCGTCCACCCGGGCCCGCAAGGCCGACTCATCGTCCAGGATGCCGTGCTCGCGCAAAGGCTCGGCAACGATGTCCTCGACCCGCCAGCGCGGGTTCAGGCTGGCGTACGGATCCTGGAAGATCATCTGAATGCGCCGGCGCAACTGCCGCCCCTGCGGGGTGCGGTAGGCCGCATGGGCATCCTGGCCATCGAACGCAAAACGGCCACGCGAAGGTTCGTACAGCCCCACCAGCAGGCGCGCGACCGTGCTCTTGCCACAACCGGACTCGCCCACCAGCGCCAGCGTCTGGCCCCGCGGGATCTCGAAGCTCACGCCATCGACCGCGCGCAGCCACTGCCGGGGCTTGCGATCCAGCACCCGGTTCAGCCACGGCGCTGACACATCGAAGGTCTTGGCCAGGTCGGTGGCCACCACCAAAGGCGTGCTGCTCATGCCATCTCCCCGGTGGAGATGCATGAGCCCGGGACGCGCTCGTGCAACCAGCAGGCCGCGCGCGTGGCGCCGGCCGGCCCCAGTTCGGGGCGCTGCTCGCGGCAACGGTCAAACACCCGGTCACAACGCGGATTGAAGGCACATCCCCTGGGGATCGCATTGAGGCGTGGCATCGCACCATCGATCTGGTTCAGGCGCTCGCGGTCGGTATCCATGTCGGGAATGCAGGCCATCAGCCCCCGCGTGTACGGGTGCGCGGGGTGGTTGATGACGTGGTGCACCGGCCCGATTTCGGCGATGCGACCGGCGTACATCACGGCGACCCGGTCACAGGTCTCGGCAATCACCCCCATGTCGTGGGTGATGAGCATGACGGCGGCCCCCCGGTCCTTGCAGACCGTCTTGAGCAGCGTGATGATCTGCGCCTGGATCGACACATCCAGCGCCGTCGTCGGCTCGTCGGCGACGATCAGTTGCGGCTCGGCGGCCAGTGCCAGGGCAATCACCACCCGCTGGCGCATGCCGCCCGAGAACTGGTGCGGGAAGTGGTCGATCCGTTCCTCGGCCGCCGGGATGCCGGTGTCGCGCAGCAACTGGATGGCGCGCCGGCGCGCCTCGGCCCGGCTCACCGGCAGGTGGGTGGTGATGGTCTCGACGAGCTGGCGCCCGACCGAGTACAGCGGGTTCAGCGACGTCAGCGGGTCCTGGAAGATGGCGCCGATCCGGCGGCCGCGGATCTTGCGCATCTGTTCGGGACGCAGGTCATCGATACGCTGGCCATCCAGCAGGATCTGGCCCGAGGCCACCCGGCCCGGCGGTTCCAGCAGGCCGATGATGGAGGCCCCGGTCAGCGATTTGCCGGCGCCCGACTCACCCACCACGCCCAGGATTTCACCCGGCGCGATGTCGAAGGAAATGTCGTCCAGCGCCCGCAGGGTGCCACGGCGGCCCGGAAACTCGACGACCAGGTTCTTGACTTGCAGCAGACTCATCTCAATTTCGGGTTCAAGGCGTCGCGCAGCCAGTCGCCCAGCAGGTTCACACTCAGCGCGATCAGCACCAGCATCGTGGCCGGGAAGATGGTGATCCACCATTCACCCGAGAACAGGTAATCGTTGCCGATGCGGATCAATGTCCCCAGCGACGGCGAGGTCGGTGGTGCACCCACCCCCAGGAAAGACAGCGTGGCCTCGGTGATGATGGCCGTGGCCACCTGGATCGTGGCCAGCACCAGCACCGGTCCCAGCACATTGGGCAGCACGTGCCGGCGCATGATGGACAGCGGCGCCACCCCGGTGACCTGTGCCGCCTGCACATACTCCTTGTGGCGTTCGACCAGCGTCGAGCCACGCACCGTGCGCGCGTACTGCACCCACCCGGTCAGCGTGATCGACAGGATCAACACACCGAAGGCCAGGGTATCCGGTGACTGCGGAAACAGCGCCCGGCCCACGCCCGCGATCAGCAGCGCCACCAGAATGGCCGGGAACGACAGCATCACGTCGCACACGCGCATCAGGAGCGTGTCGATCCAGCCACCGAAGAAACCGGCCGCCAGGCCCAGCGTCACCCCGATGAGCATCGACAGGGCCACCGAGGCAAGCCCCACGGCCAGTGAAATGCGGGCCCCGTACATCAGCGCCGACAGGATGTCGCGCCCCTGGTCGTCGGTGCCGAGCAGGAACTCGCGGTTCCCGTCCGGGCTCCAGGCGGGCGGCAGACGCGCGTTCATCAGCTCCAGGGTCGCCAGGTCGAAGGGGTTGTGCGGTGCGATCCAGGGCGCGAACACCGCGGCCACCACGCAGGCCAGGGCGATCAGTGCGGCCACGAGAGCCGTCGGCGATGTGCGGAAACTGTGGCCGACATCGCTGTCCAGCCAGCGGCGCAGAAAGGCAATCAATGCGGGTTCTCTCGAGTTCTGTTGCAAGACGATTCATCAACCCCGCCAGCCACGCCTCCCGGGGCCAGCGCGGAACCGGCTCCGCCGGACCGCCGCCGGCGCCTCCCGGCGGGGTGGACGCGACAGGCGGCACGGGCGGGCCCTATTTCACCGACATGTAACGGAAGGGCATCTGGTTGTCGGCGCGCTGAACCAGCCGGACGTTGTTGCTCACGCCCCAGGCCAGGGCCTGCTGGTGCAACGGCAGGTGACCGACGTCCTCGCTGTGCAGCGCATAGGCCTCCTTGATCATGGCGTTGCGCCTGGCCTGGTCGGTCTCCGACTGGATCTTCAGCGTCAGTTCGTCCACCTTCGGGTTGCAGTACGACCCGAGGTTGAACTGGCCGGCGCCCTTGTCGTCCACGCAGTGGATGATGGCATTGAGCACGTTGTGCGCGTCGTAGGTGCTGGGCGACCAGCCCAGCAGGTAGAAGCTGGTGTCACGGCGCAGGATCTTGGGGAAATAGGTGCCCTTGGTTTCGGCCTGGAGGTTGATCTTCACGCCGATGCGCGCCAGGTTCGCCGCCACCGCCTGACAGATATTGCTGTCATTGACGTAGCGATCGTTCGGGCAGTTCATCGTCACCTCGAAGCCGCTGGGGTAGCCCGCTTCGGCCAGCAGCTTCCTGGCAGCCTCCACATCGTGGGGCAGGCGCTTGTCGATCGAGGCGTCGTAGCCATTGGTACCCGGGCCGATCAGCAGCGCCGCCGGCGTCGAGGCGCCGCGCATCACCGTGCGCTGGATACCATCGATGTCGATGGCCTGGTAGAAGGCCTGGCGCACGCGCTTGTCCTTGAACGGATTCTTGCCCTTGACGCTGGAGTACAGCAGCTCGTCACGTTTCTGGTCCATGCCCAGGAAGATCCAGCGCAATTCCGGCCCCTGCAGCACCTTGGCCTTGCCACTGGCGTTGACGCGCGCCACGTCCTGCACCGGCACCGGCTCGATCACGTCCACCTGGCCCGACAGCAGCGCCGCCACGCGGGTGGCGTCGTTGCCGATCGGCGTGTACTCGACGTTGATCACGTTGCCCTCGATGGTGCCCCAGTAGTTGCCGTTGCGCACGAAGCTGGTCTTGACGTTCGGCTGGCGTTCGCGCAGGCGATAGGGCCCGGTGCCGTTGGCCCGGAACGAAGCGGCATTCTCGATCCCCTTGCGACGGTCCACCGGCCTGGTCGCCTGGTTCTCCTCGGACCACTGCTTGCTCATGATGTAGAGGAAGGAAAACACGTCGGGCAGGATGGGAAACGGCGTCTTGGTCTCGATCTCGACCACGTGATCGCCCAACTTGCGCACGTCCTTGACGTCGTTGGTGTAGGAACGCATGTCCGATCCTTCGCCGGCCGCGCGCGCTATGCTGAAGATCACGTCGTCGGCCGTGAAGGGCTTGCCGTCGTGAAACTGGACGCCCCGACGCAATTCGAAACGCCAGACCGTCGGCGACGTCTGTTGCCAGCTGGTGGCCAATGCCGGAACCAGCTTGAGGTCCTTGTCGCGCGTGACCAGTGGCTCATAGATATTGCCGGTCACGCTCAGCTGGAGCGATTCGTTGAGCGAATGCGGGTCCATCGACAGGGCATCGCCCTGATTGCCGATGCGCACCGTCTGGGCAGACGCGGCGCCCATCACGGCCAGAGCGCCAGCCACAAGGGCGGCGGACAGTGTCTTCTTGTGTGCCAGGCTCATACGATCGCTCCTTCTTTCTGGTGGTTGAAACCCGCACGAGGCGCCGGCATCAGGTGGCCAGCGGCATACCCTGCTCGATCAGGCCGGCATGCAGTGCCGCCCCCAGCGGCAGCACCTCGTCATTGAAGTCGTAGCGGCTGTTGTGCAGGAAGCACCCGCCCTCGCCGCCCTGCCCCAGGCGCAGGTAGGCACCCGGCTTGACCTGCAGCATGAACGCGAAATCCTCGGCCCCCATGCTCGGGTCCATGTCCGCATCGACATGCTCGTGACCCACGATCTTCTGCGCCACCTCAACGGCAAAACGTGCCTCGTCGCGCGTGTTGACCGTGGCCGGGTAGATGCGCTCGTACGTCATGTGCGCGGTGGCGCCCAACCCCAGCGCCACTCCCGCGCACACCTCGTGCAGGCGCTTTTCCACCATGGCCTGCACCTCGGGATGGAAGGTGCGCACCGTGCCGACCAGCCGGGCCGTCCCGGGGATCACGCTGAATGCCCCCGGGTCCCCCGCCTGCATGGCGCACAGGCTGATGACCGCACTGTCGATGGCGCGCACGTTGCGCGAGACGATGCTTTGCACCGCCGTGATGATGTGCGCCGCCACCAGCACCGGATCCACGGCCGCATAGGGATGCGCGCCGTGGCCTCCCTTGCCGGTGATGTCGATCGTGATGCGGTCGGCCGATGCCATCATCGGGCCCGGGTTGATGCCGATCGTGCCCGGCCGCATCTGCGGCCAGTTGTGCATCGCGAACACCGACTGGACCGGGAAGCGCTCGAACAGGCCATCCTCGATCATGGCCTTGGCGCCGGCAAACCCCTCCTCGCCCGGCTGGAAGATCAACACCGCCGTGCCGTCGAACTGGCGGGTTTCGGCCAGGTAACGGGCCGCCCCCACCAGCATCGCCGTATGGCCATCGTGCCCGCAACCGTGCATCAGGCCCGGCTTCGACGATTTCCACGCGAAATCGTTGTGCTCGGTCATGGTCAGGGCGTCCATGTCGGCCCGCAGACCCATCATCCGGCCGCTGGCGCGCGACCGGCCCTGGATCACCGCCACCACGCCGGTCTTGCCAATGCCGGTATGGATTTCATCGACACCGCAGACTTTCAGCGCCTCGATCACCCGGCCCGCGGTGTAGTGCTCCTCGAATCCAAGTTCGGGGTGCGCATGCAGATCGCGGCGCAGCGCAATCAACTCGGGGTGGAATTCGGCAATATGGGCGAATGCCCGCCCGTGAGCCCGGATGCGCGGTGGCTGCATGCTGGAGTGGTGTGCGTTCAATGTCCCCCCGCTTTCTCCACGCGCAGGCGCGGATCGACGGCGAAATACAGCAGATCGACGATCAGGTTGATGACCACGAAAATCAGCGCGATCAGACACAGGTAGGCGGCCATCACCGGGATGTCGGCGAAAGTCACGGCCTGGATGAACAGCAGGCCCATGCCTGGCCATTGGAACACCGTCTCGGTGATGATGGCAAACGCGATCAGGCCCCCCAGTTGCAGACCGGTGATCGTCATCACCGGCACCAGGGTGTTCTTGAGCGCATGACCGAAATGCACCGCCCGGTCGGTCAGGCCGCGGGCGCGCGCGAACTTGATGTAGTCGGTGCGCAGCACCTCCAGCATCTCGGCCCGCACCAGGCGCATGATCAGCGTGAGCTGGAAGATGGCCAGGGTGATGGCCGGCAGGGTGATGTGGTGCCAGCCCTTGAGCGTGAGCAGGCCGGTCGTCCACCCGCCCACATTGACCACCTCGCCACGCCCGAAACTCGGGAACCAGCCCAACTGGACGGCAAACACCAGGATCAGCAGGATGCCGATCAGGAACGTCGGCAGCGACACGCCCAGCAGCGAGATCGTCATGAACACCTGGCTCATGAAGGTGCCACGCCGCAGTGCCGCATAGACACCCATCGGCACACCGATCAGCAGCGCCATGGCCGCCGCCACGAGTGACAGCTCCAGTGTGGCCGGAAAGCGCTCGGCGATCAGGCGTGACACCTTGGCGCCCTGGCGCAGGCTCAAGCCGAATTCGCCTTGCGCGGCGTTGGCCAGGAAGTGCCAGAACTGGACGAAGAAAGGCTGGTCCAGCCCCAGGTCGGCGCGCAACTCGCGGATCTGCTCGGGCGTCGCATCCTGTCCAAGCAGGAACACCACCGGATCACCCACATACTGGAACAGCAGGAAGGCGATGGCCGCCACACTGACCATCACGACGACCGCCTGGACCAGCCGCCGGAGAATGAAAGCTAGCATGTGTCAACGATGGATCGGGGCCGCGTTCCCGCCCGCTGCGCGGCCCTTGTGGTTCGGGCGTGGCTCAGTTTACCTTGATCAGCCGCCAGTCCAGCCGGTTGTCGGCACGGTGCACCACGTCCACGTTTTTCTTCATGGCCCACGGAATCACCTGGTTGTGCAGCGGAATGTGGGCCACATCCTCGTTTTGCAACTGCAATGCCTGGGTCAGCAGCGAGGTGCGCAGCTTCAGGTCGGTTTCCTTCTTGGTGCGCTCGACCAGCGCGTCCATCTGCGGGTTGCTGTAGCGCCCCACGTTGTAGTTGCCGTCACCGCCGGCACCCACGCTGCGCACCAGCGACTGCAGGCTGTACAGCGCATCGAAGGTGGGCACACCCCATCCGAGCATGTAAATGCTCGCCTCATGGCGCTGGATCATCGGGAAATAGGTCACCAGCGGCAGCGTGCGCAGCTTGGCCTTGACCCCGATCCGGGACCACATGGCGGCCACGGCCTGGCAGATGGCCTCGTCGCTGATGTAGCGGTTGTTGGGGCAGGCGAAATCCACCTCGAAGCCATCCCTGTAGCCGGCATCGGCCAGCAGCTTCTGTGCCGCCGCGACGTCGTACGGGAAGCGCTGGTGCACGGCCTCGGTCCAGCCGTTGACCTGCGGCGCCACCAGGGCACCCGTGGGCTGTCCCAAGCCGCGCAAGGTGACGCGGGCAATGGTGTTCATGTCGATCGCCTGGTACAGCGCCTTGCGCACGCGCTGGTCCTTGAGCGGGTTCTTGCCCTTGATGTTGCTGCCAGGCAGTTCGTCGCGGAACTGGTCCATGCCGAAGAAGATGGTGCGGTTCTCGACCCCGTCCAGCACCTTCAGGTTGCCGTTCTGCCGCAGGCGCGGCAGGTCCTGCGGGCTCGGGTCCAGCACGAAGTCCACCTCACCCGACAGCAGCGCTGCCGTGCGCGTGGCCACATTCTTCACCGGCGTATAGACCACCTCGGTCACGTTCGTCTCCGCCTTGCCCCACCAGTTGGCGTTGCGCGCCAGCACCAGCTTCTGGTCGGGCTGCCATTCCTTGAGCATGAAAGGCCCGGTGCCGTTGGCGTTGCGGTGGGCGAAGTTTTCGTCCTGCGTCTTGATGTCCTTGGGTTCCGTCGAGCGGTTTTTTTCCGCCCAGGCCTTGCTCATCATGCGCAACTCGGTCAGCTGGTTCAGCAACACCGGGTTCGGGTCCTTGGTGAAGATGTCGATGGTGTGCCCGTCCACCGCCACCACACGGTCGATGCCCTGGGCATAGACCCCGAAGTTCGAGGACTTGGCCATGGCCCGCTCGAGGGAGAACACCGCATCCGCCGACGTGAACTCGCTGCCATCATGGAATTTCACCCCTTTGCGCAGGTTCATCCGCAACTGGGTGGGTGTGACCTGCTGCCAGGACGTGGCGAGCACCGGCTCGGGCTTGAATGTCTTGCTGTTGTAGTACACCAGCGACTCGTAGACCGCCGCGTGGATGCCATTGGCCAGCGCGTTGTTCTGGGAATGGATATCCCAGGTGGGAATGTCGCTGGCACTGGTCCATTTGAACGTCTTCGCGCCGGCCGCACCGACCGTCAGGGCAAACGCGGCGACGACGGCTGTCAGATGGAGTTTCATTGCTTGACACCTCAATCAAAAATCGGGTTTCCACACTATGCAACATCCACACCACCTTGCCTCACCGGACTAACCCTATTCCAGCCCGCCCGGGTCTGTCCCCGCTTTGGGGTTCACGCAGACGCCCTCTCTCCCTACGCTCACGGATGCCCAACCGCAAGCTGAACACCCGGGAGGACCCATGCGCTACCGATGGCTGGCCACCATGGCCTGTGCCTTTTTCCTGCTGGCCGGCCCGGCCGGCGCCGCCGTAGAAGCCAACCACGCCACCGCACTCGACCTGGAGAGCATCAAAGGCATCGGCCCCAGCACCGCCGGCAAGATCCTGGCCCAGCGGCAGATTCGTCGCTTCAGCAGCTGGCAGGACTTCATCGAGCGCGTGCCCGGTGTGGGCGCCAGGCGGGCGGCGCGCATGTCGGACAGTGGCCTGACCGTCAACGGCCAGCACCTGGGACCGGCCAAACCCGCCGCCATGGCGCCGCGCCACGACACGCCACGACTGCCACCGCAGGAACCTTTTCCTGCCGGATCGGTGATCGTCGAATGGCCACTGCGCCGGCCCTGAAATCGACAAAAAAAAGCCGCCGACCCGAAGGCGGCGGCTTTCAAACCTTGGAGACTTCCTGGGTGGCCTCGCGGCCACCCGTCACCCGATCAGAACGAGTGCTTGATGCCGAGGGCGAAGGTGTGCTCGGCGTTGCCGCTGGCGGCCACAGCTTCGTCGTTCAGCTTGTTGAAGCCCGTGTACAGGACGGTGCGCTTG
>NZ_JAQVEJ010000113.1 GCF_028698005.1 Hydrogenophaga sp. | reverse complement strand
CGATGACCAGCAAGACCACCACCGCCAGCGATACCTGGTATGCCCGGCCTGCCGACAAGACCAGCCAGACCGACGACCAGCGCATCCAGGACATCACCGTGCTCCCCCCGCCCGAACACCTCATCCGCTTCTTCCCGATCGTCGGCACGCCGGTCGAGAAGCTGATCAGCCAGACCCGCCGGCGCATCCATGACATCCTGCACGGCCACGACGACCGCCTGCTGGTGGTGGTGGGGCCGTGCTCGATCCACGACCCGGCCGCCGCCGTCGACTATGCGCGCCGGCTGCAGCCACTGCGCGAGAAGTACGCCGACCGGCTGGAAGTGGTGATGCGCGTGTATTTCGAGAAGCCCCGCACCACGGTGGGCTGGAAGGGGCTGATCAACGACCCCTACCTGGACGAGAGCTTCCGCATCGACGAGGGCCTGCGCATCGCGCGCCAGTTGCTCATCGAGATCAACCGCCTGGGCCTGCCGGCCGGCAGCGAGTTCCTCGACGTGATCTCGCCGCAGTACATCGGCGACCTCATCAGCTGGGGCGCGATCGGCGCGCGCACCACCGAAAGCCAGGTGCACCGCGAACTGGCTTCGGGGCTGTCGGCACCGATCGGCTTCAAGAACGGTACCGACGGCAACCTCAAGATCGCCCTGGACGCGATCCAGGCCGCCGCGCGCGGCCACCATTTCCTGTCGGTGCACAAGAACGGCCAGGTGGCGATCGTGCGCACCCGCGGCAACAAGGACTGCCACGTCATCCTGCGCGGCGGCAAGGCACCCAACTACGATGCGGCCAGTGTGGCCGCGGCCGTGCAGGAGCTGGCGGCTGCCAAGCTGCCGCCGCGGCTGATGGTGGATTGCAGCCACGCCAACAGCAGCAAGCAGCACGAGCGGCAACTGGTGGTCACGCGTGACCTGGCGGATCAGATTGCGGGTGGCTCGCGCAGCGTGTTCGGCGTCATGATCGAAAGCCACATCGAGGCCGGTGCACAGAAGTTCACGGCCGGCAAGGATTCGATGGAACAGTTGCGCTACGGCCAGAGCATCACCGATGCCTGCCTGGGCTGGGACGACACGGTCGAGGCGCTGGACGTGCTGGCCCATGCCGTCGCCAAAGGGCGCCAGGGGCACCGCTGAGTGCCGGAAGGCCATCGGCAGGGGCCCCTGGTCCCGGCGATTCAGGGAAGTCCCGCACCCGCTCCGGTACCCGGCGGGCGGGGCCGGGGGCACAATGGCGAGGTGCCAGCCACCGATCATCCATTCGCCAAGGAGTCTTGCAGATGCGCAGCCAAGTGACCGTGACCTGGGGCGGCCCTGCCACCTACACCTTTGATCTGGACGAAGTCCAGCCCATGCCGCACGACCAGGCCCGTGCCTGGCTGGATGAGCAGTTTGCTGCCTTCCAGTGCGAGCCGCTGCGCCTGACGGGCAAGGTGCTGACCGCCGACAAAGTGGTGTCGGTCGCAAATGCCGCCGGCGAAAGGCATTTCAGCGATGCTGAGAACAAGGAGTGGGCCCTCACTTTTGCCCGTGCCGCCAGTGCCGCGCTGGCCAAGCCGGCAATCACCGTCGACGTGCCGGCCATGACGATCGGCTACTGAGCCAGCGCCCGCAGCAGGCGGTCGTGGATGCCACCGAAGCCGCCGTTGCTCATGCAGACGATGTGGTCGCCCGGGCGGGCGGCCGCGCGCACCTGCGCCACCAAGGCTTCGATGTCGGGCGCGACATGGGCGCGCTCGCCCATGGGGGCCAGGGCGCCGGCGGCATCCCAGTCGAGCCCGCCCGCGTGGCAGAACGCCAGTGCGGCAGCCTCCAGGCTCCAGGGCAGTTGCGACTTCATGGTGCCCAGCTTCATGGTGTTGCTGCGCGGTTCGAACACCGCCAGCAGGCGCCCCTTGTCGCCCTGGGCCCGCAGCCGGCGCTGCAAGCCGTCCAGCGTGGTGCGGATCGCCGTCGGGTGGTGAGCGAAATCGTCGTACACGGTGACGGCGGTGCCACCGTCCGGCAGCGTCACCCGGCCCCGCGTCTCCATGCGGCGGCGCACATTCTGGAATGAGGACAGCGCCTGTGCGGCGTCGGCCGGTGCCACGCCCACGTGCTCGGCCGCCGCGATGGCGGCCAGCGCATTGAGCTGGTTGTGCTGGCCCGACAAGGCCCACTGCACGCGTGCCACCGGCTGGCCGCGTTGCAGCACGTCGAACGCGTGCGGCTCACCCAGGGCGGAGAAGTCGCTCACGGCGGCACCGAAGCTGCGCACCTCGCTCCAGCAGCCCTGGTGCAGCACGCGGTCGAGGCTCTCCTCCAGACCATTGACGACCACGCGGCCGGTGCCGGGGATGGTGCGCACGAGGTGGTGGAACTGGCGCTCGATGGCGGCCAGGTCGTCGAAGATGTCGGCGTGGTCGAACTCCAGGTTGTTCAGGATCGCCGTGCGCGGGCGGTAATGGACGAATTTGCTGCGTTTGTCGAAGAAGGCGGTGTCGTATTCGTCTGCTTCTATCACGAAGGTTGGGCGGTGGGGTGCCTGCGCGGGCGCCTCCTTTGCCGGCGCAGCGCGCACAGGCACCCCGCCTCCCAGTCTCGCGGAGACGCCGAAGTTCATGGGCACGCCGCCCACCAGGAAGCCCGGCTGCAGGCCGTTGACCTCGAGGATCCAGGCCAGCATCGAGGTGGTGGTGGTCTTGCCGTGGGTGCCGGCCACGGCCAGCACGTGGCGGCCCTGCAGCACGTGCTCGGCCAGCCACTGCGGACCGCTGGTGTAGGGTGCACCGGCGTTGAGGATGGCTTCCATCAGGGGGAACTTCGGCGTGCCGTCGGGTTGCCGGGCGCGGCTGACCACGTTGCCGATCACGAACATGTCCGGCTTGAGGGACATCTGGTCGGCGCCGTAGCCTTCGATCAGCTCGATGCCCAGCGCGCGCAACTGGTCGCTCATGGGGGGGTAGACACCGGCATCGCAGCCGGTGACACGGTGGCCCGCCTCGCGGGCCAGGGCCGCCACACCGCCCATGAAGGTGCCGCAAATGCCCAGGATATGAATGTGCATGCCCGGATTCTATGGCCGCCAACCCGTGCGGGCATGGACGACACCCGGGACTGACCGGGTGCGGTGGGGGCACAATGCGGGGCATGACATTGCTCAGAGACGATGCGGCCGGCGAACTGCTGGCCACCGCGGCCCGGCTGGTGGTCGAGGAGGGCCTGGAATACGGTCCGGCCAAGCAGCGCGCCGTCCGTCAGCTGGGCCTGGCACGCCGCGTCGCCATGCCCGACAACTGGGCGCTGGAGGCGGCCGTGCGCGAGCACATCGCCATCTTCTGCCCCGAAACGCAGGCGCGGGAACTGGCCGCGCTGCGCGAGGTGGCGCTGCGCTGGATGGAACGCCTGGACGAGTTCCGGCCCCTGGTCGGCGGCGCCGTCTGGCACGGCACCGCCACGGCCCACAGCGATATCTACCTGCCGCTGTTCTGCGACGACACCAAGGTCGTGGAGTGGCGCCTGCTGGACCGGCGGGTGGACTACCACCCGGGCTCGATGACAGGCTTGCGCGGTGAAGCGGTCGAGGTGCTGACGCTGCGCGACCGCCATCCCGCGCTCGGGCAGCCGGTGCTGGTGCATCTGATGGTGCACGGGCCGGACGATGACCGGGGCGCCCTGCGCCCCGACGCGCAGGGTCGCAGCCCGCGCGGCGATGCTGCAGCCCTGCGTGCGCGCATGGCCGAGGCGGCGGCGGAGGGGGGCGCATGAACCGCCGCGGGCTGATGGCGCTGGCGGCCGTGACGGCCGGGCTCAGCGGTGCCGGCGTCGCCTGGTGGCGCTACCGTGGCGGTCCGGCGCAGCCGGGCGCCGAGGAGGCTCTGTGGGCACAGCGCTTCGAGCGGCCACAGGGGGGCGAGCTGGCCATGGCCGCGCTGCGCGGGCGCCCCTTGCTGGTGAACTTCTGGGCCACCTGGTGTCCGCCCTGTGTCGAGGAGCTGCCTCTGCTCGATGCCTTTGCGCGCGAGCAGGCCGGGCGCGGCTGGCAGGTGGTCGGGTTGGCGGCGGACCGGGTCGAAGCGGTGCAGCGCTTTCTGCAGCGCATGCCGCTGACCTTCCCGGTGGGCATGGTGGGCATGGCCGGCATCGAGCTGAGTCAGGCGCTGGGCAACACCGGCGGTGCGCTGCCGTTCACGGTCGTGCTGGACACCGATGGCCGGGTGGCCGGACGCAAGATCGGCAAGGTCGATGCCGGTGACCTGCGGCAATGGGTCGGGTTGGCGCGATAATCCAAATTTGTCGCTGCGTGGCGACATGTGTGCCGAAATGCGGGTAAAGTGTGCTTCCGCGACGCTTTGCTGGCGGCCCGAAGGCCGCATCCTGCCTCCGACGGCCGGCTGTTTCCGGCGCCATCCTTCGTGTACACTGCTGCACCCCGGCGAAGGTGAATCTGCGAAATTGAGTGAAAAAGAACGCAGATAGAGCCATTTGTCCGAAATTCGTTGGAGAAAACATGGATCTGAGAAAACTCAAGACACTGATCGATCTGGTGTCCGAATCGAACGTGTCCGAGCTCGAAATCACCGAGGCCGAAGGCAAGGTGCGCATCGTCAAGAGCCTGCCGGCGGGCATGATGGGCGCCCCCGTGACCTACGTGGCCGCTCCCGCACCGGTGGCCGCACCTGCCATTGCCTCCGCGGCTGCCGAAACGGCCCCGGCCGCCGCGGCGCCTGCGCCCGCGGCGCCGGCTGGGCACACGGTCAAGTCACCCATGGTCGGCACCTTCTACCGCGCGTCGGCGCCGGGCGCCAAGCCCTTCGTCGAGGTGGGCCAGGCGGTCAAGGAAGGCGAGACGGTCTGCATCGTCGAGGCCATGAAGATCCTCAACGAGATCGAGGCCGACAAGTCCGGCACCATCACCCAGATCCTGGTCGAGAACGGCCAGGCGGTCGAGTACGGTCAGCCCCTGTTCGTCATCGAGTAAGGCTTCACCGTGGCCATGTTCAAGAAAATCCTGATCGCCAACCGCGGCGAGATCGCGTTGCGTGTGCAGCGCGCCTGCCGCGAGATGGGCATCAAGGCGGTGATGGTCTATTCCGAGGCCGACCGCGATGCCAAGTACGTGCGCCTGGCCGACGAGGCGGTATGCATTGGCCCGGCCTCACCGACCCAGAGCTACCTCAGCATGCCGGCCATCATCTCGGCCGCCGAGGTGACCGATGCCGAAGCCATCCACCCGGGCTACGGTTTTCTGTCCGAGAACGCCGATTTCGCCGAGCGCGTCGAAAAAAGCGGCTTCACCTTCATCGGTCCGTCCCCCGAGTCGATTCGCCTGATGGGCGACAAGGTCTCGGCCAAGCAGGCCATGCTCAAGGCCGGCGTGCCCTGCGTGCCCGGCTCCGACGGCGCCCTGCCCGACGATCCGGCGCAGATCAAGCGCATTGCCAAGAGCGTGGGGTACCCGGTGATCATCAAGGCCGCCGGCGGCGGCGGTGGGCGCGGCATGCGCGTGGTCCACACCGAGGCGGCCCTGCTGCACGCCGTGCAGACCACCAAGACGGAAGCCGGTGCGGCCTTCGGCAACCCCGAGGTTTACATGGAGAAGTTTCTCCAGAACCCGCGCCACATCGAGATCCAGGTGCTGGCCGACACGCACCGCAACGCGGTCTATCTGGGCGAGCGCGACTGCTCGATGCAGCGGCGCCACCAGAAGGTGATCGAGGAGGCGCCGGCGCCGGGCATCCCGCGCCGCCTGCTCGAGAAGATCGGCGAGCGTTGTGCCGCCGCCTGCAAGAAGATCGGCTACCGCGGTGCCGGCACCTTCGAGTTCCTGTACGAGAACGGCGAGTTCTATTTCATCGAGATGAATACGCGCGTGCAGGTCGAGCATCCGGTGACGGAAATGATCACCGGCATCGACATCGTGCGCACCCAGATTGCGGTGGCGGCCGGCGAGAAGCTGCCGTTCACCCAGCGCCAGGTGCAACTGCGCGGGCACGCCATCGAGTGCCGCATCAACGCCGAGGACCCGTACAAGTTCACGCCCTCGCCCGGTCGCATCACAACCTGGCACGCCCCTGGTGGCCCGGGCGTGCGCGTCGACACGCATGTGTACAACAACTACTTCGTGCCGCCCAACTACGACTCGATGATCGGCAAGATCATCGTGCACGGCGACACGCGCGAGCAGGCGCTGGCGCGCATGCGCACGGCGCTGGCTGAAACGGTGGTCGAGGGTATCAACACCAACATTGCGCTGCACCGCGAGCTGATGGTGGATGCCAGCTTCTCGGCCGGTGGCACGAACATCCATTACCTTGAGCACTGGCTGTCGCAGCACGACAGGTGACATGAACATGCATGAATTGGTGCTGCTGGTGCCGGAAGAGGCCGTCGAGCCGGTGAGCGAGGCGCTGGACGCGCTGGACGCGCTGAGTGTCTCGGTCGAGGATGCCGATGCGCTGACGCCGGCCGAGCAGGCGCTGTTCGGTGAGCCGGGCATGCCGCCGCCCAAGGAAGGCTGGCTTCGCTCGCGCATCGTGGCACTGTTCTCGGCCGAGGATGCGGCGCGCGAAGCCGGTGCGCTGCTGCTGGCGCAGGACTTCTTCGACGGTTGCCAGGTGATCGGCGTCAGGGCCGTGGCCGAGCAGGACTGGGTGCGTCTGACGCAATCGCAGTTCGATCCGGTCGAGATCACGCCCAGCTTCTGGATCGTGCCGAGCTGGCACGAGCCGCCGGCCGCGGCGCAGCAGGTGATCCGGCTGGACCCGGGCCTGGCTTTCGGGACCGGCACACACCCGACCACCCGCATGTGCCTGCGCTGGATCGCCACCCAGGGAACGCAGGGGCAGCGCGTGCTGGACTACGGTTGTGGCTCGGGCATCCTGGCCATCGGCGCGGCGAAGTTTGGCGCGGCCCGCATCGACGCCGTGGACATCGACCCGGCCGCGGTCGAGGCCACGCGACTCAACGCCGAGGCCAACCAGGTCCAGTTGCAGGCCGGCCTGCCCGAGACAGCGCAGGGCGTGTACGACGTGGTGCTGGCCAACATCCTGGCCACACCGCTGAAAGTGCTGGCGCCGCTGCTGTGTGCCCATGTCCGCCCGGGCGGGGCGCTGGTGCTGGCCGGCATTCTGGAGCGCCAGGCCGAGGAGCTGCGCGAGGCCTATGCACCCTGGCTGGCGCTGTCGGTCCATGACAGCGAGGATGGCTGGATCCTCATGACAGCCCGTCGCTGAACGCGCGCTTCGCGGGGTGGTCGTGTCCCGGGTGCCGGCACGGTGGCCTGCAATAATCTCCGCATGAGTTACACCACCCGATGTCCTGCTTGCGGAACGACCTTCCGGGTCGTGCCCGATCAGCTCAAGATATCGGATGGCTGGGTGCGTTGTGGCTATTGCTCGGATGTGTTCGATGCCACGATCAACCTGCAGGACTGGCCCGCGCAGCAGGTGGAGCCGGCGCCGGCGGGCCCGTCCGCCGGGACTGCGCCCGTGCCGGAGCACGCGTCGGGTGGCGTGGTGGGGGATGAGGCCTCCGGCTCGGTGGCGGTACCGGCACCGGTACCTGAGCCTGAGCCTGAGCCTGAGCCTGAGCCTGAGCCTGAGCCTGAGCCTGAGCCTGAGCCTGAGCCTGAGCCTGAGCCTGAGCCTGAGCCTGAGGACGCCGGCTGGCAGGATGAAGATTTTCTGACCGATCTGCACCGTTATGCGCAACGTGTGCGGGGCTCGGCGGCCGAGGTCGATCCGGATCCCGCCCCGCCGCCCCCGCCGGCGCCTGCCCCCATACTGGCAGAGATGCCGCCAGCCTCGCCGACCTCGGGGCGTGCAACGCCGTCGGCGCCCATGCGGGCGCCGGTGGTGCCGGTCCCGGACACGGACCGGACAGTGGCGCCGCCCGCCGACCCGGACCCTGCGGACACCGCCCCGCCGCCACGGGGTGACGAGGCGCCCGCGCTGCCGGACTTCGTCGTGCAGGCCCGCCGCCGAGCCTTCTGGTCGTCGCCCGGTGTGCGCGCCGTGCTGCTGCTGCTGGTGCTGGCGCTGACCGGGCTGCTGCTGTCCCAATGGGTCTGGCACGAACGCGACCAGGTGGCGGCCCGGTGGCCCGCGGCGCGGCCCCTGCTGCAATCGGCGTGCGCCAAGGCCGGCTGCGAGATCGCACCGGTGCGGCGCATCGACGACGTGGTGATCGACAGCTCCCATCTGGCGCGCCGGCTCGGCAGCTTCTACGTCTTTGATCTGGTGCTGCGCAACAAGGCCGATGTGCCGGTGGCGATGCCGGCGCTGGAGTTGAGTCTGACCGGCCCCCGCAACGATCTCCTGGCGCGGCGGGTATTCCTGCCCCGGGAGTTGCCCGGGACACCGGTGGTGGTGCCGGCCCGCGGCAGCCTCGACCTGACCTTGAGCCTGTCGATCTCGCTGGCCGAGACCGGCGCCATGTCCGGCTACCAGGCCGTGCTCTTTTATCCCTGACCCTTTTATTTCTCAGACGGCATGTCCATTCTCATTTGCGGCTCCCTGGCGTTCGACACCATCATGACCTTTGAAGGGCGCTTCGCCGAGCAGATCCTGCCGGACCAGCTGCACATTCTCAATGTGTCGTTCCTGGTGCCGGGAATGCGGCGCGAGTTTGGCGGCTGTGCCGGCAACATCGCCTATGGATTGCGGCAACTGGGTTCGCCGGCGGTGCCCCTGGCCATGATCGGCAATGACGGGCAGGACTACTGCGAGCGCCTGCGCGGTCTGGGTGTCGACACCCGCTTCATTGGCACGGCGGCCGATCACTACACGGCGCAGGCGATGATCATGACCGATCGGGACAACAACCAGATCACGGGCTTTCACCCGGGCGCGATGTCGCAGGCGCATGAAAACCGCGTACCCACGGACGCGGGCATCCGGCTGGCCATCATCGCGCCCGACGGCCGTGATGCGATGCTGCAGCATGCCGAGCAACTGCATGCGGCGGGCATCCCCTTTGTTTTCGATCCGGGGCAAGGGCTGCCGATGTTCAATGGCCAAGAGCTGCGTCGCTTCATCGAGCTGGCGAGCTGGGTGGCGGTCAACGACTACGAGGGGCGCATGCTCAGCGAGCGCACCGGCATGGCGCTGGACGAGATCGCGGCCCACGTGCGGGGGCTGGTGGTGACGCTGGCCGAACAGGGCTGCGACGTCTATGCCGATGGCAGGGTCACGCGGGTGGCGGGCGTGAAGGCCGAGACCGTGGTCGATCCCACGGGCTGCGGCGATGCGTTCCGTGCCGCCATGCTGCATGGCCTGCTGCAGGATTGGCCGCTCGTGCAATGCGCCACCCTGGGGAACCGTCTGGGGGCGCTGAAGATCGCCCGGCGCGGTGGCCAGAACTACACCTTGTGATCGGCCAATGAAATAGCCCGGGGGCATACGCCCGCGGGCTTGCGCTCAGCGAGTGCCGGGTGTCTCCTCCCATGCCGATGCGTGATTCGCAGCGGCCCGGAGGAGTTCACGGTCACGGTTTGCTGGACGTGGGGAAGGGCCAGGCCGCTTGCGGATTCAGCTTGGTCTTGGCTGCTGGCGCCGGCGCGGCGGCGACCTTCCTGGCCGGTGCCGCCTTCTTGGCCGGTGCCGCCTTCTTGGCCGGTGCCGCCTTCTTGGTCGGTGCCGCCTTCTTGGTCGGTGCCGCCTTCTTGGCCGGTGCCGCCTTCTTGGCCGGTGCTGCCTTCTTGGCCGGTGCCGCCTTCTTGGCCGGTGCCGCCTTCTTGGCCGGTGCCGCCTTCTTGGCCGGTGCTGCCTTCTTGGCCGGTGCTGCCTTCTTGGCCGGTGCCGCCTTCTTGGCCGGTTCGGCCTTCTTCTTTGCAGTTGCCATTGTGTTCTCCTTGATCAAGTTGCTATGGGCACTTCACACGGCAGACGGC
>NZ_JAQVEJ010000112.1 GCF_028698005.1 Hydrogenophaga sp. | reverse complement strand
CCTACCAGCCCGCGCGCCTGCGCGGCTTTCTTGCCGATCTCACCCGCCTGGTTGCCGAAGAAACGGCCGAGGCCGCGCTGCTGGAACGCGGCCAGGCCCTGCTGGCTGAACTGGTGCGGCACGACGACTGGCTCGCCGAGCCCTACACCCTGCCCTCGCCCGTGCGCTACCAGCAGTACCTGCTCTACGCCGACCCGCTGGAGCGCTTTTCGGTGGTGAGCTTCGTCTGGGGGCCGGGCCAGCAGACACCGATCCACAACCACACCGTGTGGGGCCTGATCGGCGTGCTGCGCGGCGCCGAACTGTCGCAACCGTTTGTGCGCGGCGCCGATGGCCGCTGGCGGCCCCAGGGCCCGATGCACCGCCTGGAACCCGGCGCCGTGGAGGCGGTCTCGCCCACCATCGGCGACGTGCACCGCGTCAGCAACGCCCTGGCGGACCGGCCCTCGGTCAGCATCCACGTCTATGGCGCCAACATCGGTGCCGTGCATCGCTCGGTGTTCCTGGAAGACGGGGCTGAAAAGCCCTTCATCTCCGGCTACAGCAACGCCACGCTGCCCAACGTGTGGGACCGCTCGCGGGAAGCCACCGCCACCGCATCGCAACCCCAGTAAGCACGCCGCCAACTGCGCCACCCATCCATGACCCGACCCCTGACCTTCACCACCACCGCCCAGGTCCGCGAGCACCTGCTCGCCCGGCGCGAGATCGCCCTGCTCGACGTGCGCGAGGAAGACCCCTTCGCCCAGGGCCACCCGCTGTTCGCGGCCAACCTGCCGCTGGGCCGCATCGAGCTGGATGCGCGCAGCCGCATCCCGCGCCGCGACACCGCCATCGTGATCTACGACAACGGCGAGGGCCTGGCCGAGACGGCCGCACGGCGCCTGCAATCGCTGGGCTACACCGACGTCAGCCTGCTCGAAGGCGGCCTGCAAGGCTGGCGCGATGCCGGCGGCGAGATCTTCATCGACGTCAACGTGCCCAGCAAGTCCTTCGGCGAACTGGTGGAGGCGCAGCGCCACACGCCGTCGCTCCCCGCGGAAGAGGTCCAGGCACTGCTCGACGCGAAGGCCGACGTGGTGGTGCTCGATGCACGGCGCTTCGACGAGTACCAGACCATGAACATCCCCGGCAGCACCAGCGTGCCCGGCGCCGAGCTGGTGCTGCGTGCCCGTGCGCTGGCCCCCGACCCGGCCACGCGCATCATCGTCAACTGCGCGGGGCGCACGCGCAGCATCATCGGCACCCAGTCGCTGGTCAACGCCGGCATTCCCAACCCGGTGGCGGCGCTGCGCAACGGCACCATCGGCTGGACGCTGGCCGGCCAGTCGCTCGAACACGGTGCCGACCGGCGCCCGCCGCCGGACATCCCGCCCGGCGTGCGCGAGGCGGCGGCACGTGCGGCACGCGAGGTGGCCGACCGTGCCGGCGTGCAACGCGCCAGCCTCGCCGATGTCACGCGCTGGCAGGGCGAGTCCGGACGCACGACCTACCTCTTCGACGTGCGCACACCCGAGGAATTCGCCGCCGGCCATCTGCCAGGCAGCCGCAGCGCCCCCGGCGGCCAGTTGGTGCAGGAGACGGACGTGTCGGCCCCGGTGCGCGGCGCTCGCATCGTGCTGGTGGACGATGACGGCGCCCGCGCCAACATGACGGCCTCGTGGCTCGCGCAAATGAACTGGGACGTCTGGGTGCTCGATGGCGTCCCGGACTCGGCCTTCGCCGAGACGGGATCGGCACCGTTGTACCTGCCCGTTCCCAGCCGCCCGGTCTCGTGGATCGGCGCGCGCCAACTGGCCGACAAGCTGGCGTCGGAACCCCCCGGAACCACCGCCATCATCAACCTCAGCACCAGCGCCAACCACGTCAAGCGCCATATCGCCGGTGCCTGGTTCGCCCTGCGCTCGGACATCGGAAACGCACTGCGGCAGATCCCGCGTGCGCAGCGCTATGTGCTCACCTGCGGCACCAGCATGCTCGCACAGTATGCGGTCGAAGAAGTGGAACAGGCCTCCGGCGGCGCCCGGGTGCAGGTGCTCGAAGGCGGCAACCAGGCCTGGTTTGACGCCGGTCTGCCCACCGACACGGGCGAGCGGCGCCTGGCCAGCCCGCGCATCGACCGCTACCGCCGTCCCTACGAAGGCACCGACAACCCGCGCGAGGCCATGCAGGCCTATCTCGACTGGGAGTTCGGCCTGGTCGAACAGCTCGGACGCGATGGCACGCACGGCTTCCGCGTCATCTGACACCACAGGACCGCCAGCAACGAAAAAAAAGGTCTGCCATGGCAGCCATGGCAGCCATGGCAGACCTGTGAAAACGACAGCCGCCGTCAGGCGACCACCGGTTATCGCCTGACGGAATCAGGGCGACACAACCGCCTCCTTGACCACCTCCCGGACACTCCCTGGCGGGGCGGTTGTTGTTGTTGCTTGGCTCTCGCGGGCAGCCACCGTCTGCCGAGTGGGTGGCACCCCGAGGAAGTGGAAACCACCGATGTCACCGTGCCACACGAAGCCGAACGGGCGGGGACGTTTGCGGGGCACCGTGGACAAAGACAAGGCGTGGTTTCCGATGAGCACAGGTGACAAGCGTACGCGCCGGACGACGCTCCAACAACGAAGAAGATCAGATATGGATATGCGCGCGCCGGTGCGCGGGGCACCGTCAACCAGCCGTCCCGACATGGCACGCCAGGGGGTAAAAGCCGACCCCACTTCAGGTGATGCGCTTGTCAGGTAAAAACCTGTGCGCCTGCACATGCGAAAGACTTCTAAGCCAGGCACGCGCGAGGCGGTAGCCTCGTCACTTCGATCCGTACGCCCGGGCCCGCACAGACCCGGGACCCACCCATTCCGCCATCGCCATGACCCACACCACCACCGACGATCTGCACCAGCGCTACGCCGGCCACGCCCCGGCCTGGACCCCTCATCTGGAACACCCGGTGCTGCAAAGCCTGCTGCGCCACCGCTCGGTGCGCCGTTTCCTGTCCACGCCGCTGGCCCCCGGCGTGCTCGATGCGCTCGTGGCGGCGGCCCAGTCCGCGCCGACGTCCTCGAACCTGCAGACCTGGAGCGTGGTGGTCGTGCAGGAACAGGCCCTGCGCGACTCACTGGCAGCGCTCGCCGGCCATCAGGCGCACATCGCGCAGGCGCCGGTGCTCCTGGTCTGGGTGGCGGACCTGTCGCGCGCGCTGCGGCTCGCCGAGGCCGCCGGTCAGGCCATCGAGGCGCACCAGTACCTGGACACCTACCTCATGGCGTCGGTGGACGCGGGCCTGGCCGCACAGAATGTGGTGGCCGCCGCCGAGGCGCTGGGCCATGGCACGGTCTATATCGGCGCGCTGCGCAACCATGCCCGCGAAGTGGCCCGGTTGCTGGCGCTGCCACGCGGCGCCATGCCGGTGTTCGGCCTCGTGGTCGGGCTGCCCGACCCGGCGGCAGCCACCGCCATCAAGCCGCGGCTGGCGCCGGCCCAGGTGGTGCACTTCGACCGCTACCGGGTGCCCGATGACGAGCAGGAACAGATCGCGGACTACGACGTGGCCCTGCGCGCGTTCCAGCGCGCCAACGGCCTGCCTGAGGTGGGCTGGACACCGGCGGTGCTGCAGCGGCTGAAAAACGGCCAGTCGCTCAATGGACGCGAGCACCTGCGCGAGGCGGTTCAGGCGGCCGGCTTCGAGCTGCGCTGAACGGCGCCTGCACCGGCCTCACAACCAGGGCAGTTGCGAGGCCGCGTAGCGCCAGGTCTGGAACACGCTGTTGAGCCGCCCCGGCCCGGTCGCGCGTGCCGCCTCGTCGGGGTATTCGGCGAACCACGGGATGACGTATTCCCACACCACCTCGCCTGCCGGTGTCACCTCGAACAGGCGGCCGGTGGACGATTCGGTGATGTGCGTGTTGCCGTTGGGCAGGCGCTGCGCATTGCCCATGAAGGGCGAATAGAACAGGTTCGGCACCTCGTCGGCGTACTGCCAGACGATGCGGTTGTCCTGGCGCGGATCGATCTCCAGCACGCGCGAGTAGGCCACGTGTGCACCCGCGCGGAAGTTGCCGTTGTCGAACACCAGGATGTTCCCGTCCGCCAGCGGCACCGGCGCGTGCTGGTGCGACACCACCTCGGGTGGTATGTGCAGCCGCACCTCGCCGCTGGCCTTGTCCACGCCGATCACGCCGGACGTGGTGCGCAGGCTCATCAGCACCAGGCCGTCGGCCGTCACGCCCAGGCCGTTGACCAGCGGCCAGTGGTAGCGCCCGAAGCCCGGGTGGATGGGAAAGCGCGCCGGGTCCAGGTGCTCGGCGGCACGCCACTCCCACACCAGCCGGCCCGATCGGTCCACTTCACGGACCACGTCGGCATGCAGCGGGGTGTCCGCCCCGTCGGTGCCACCGGGCACACGGCGCGCGAACGCGGCATCCACCCGCTCGCAGGCGGCGTACAGCAGGTGACCGTTGGGCAGCCACTGCGCGTCGTGGTGGTGCGCCGGGTCCTGATAGCGCCAGACGACCTCGCCCGCCGGGGTGACCTCGTAGAAATCGCCGCCGTGCCACATCGACCAGGGGGCATAGCGCTCGGGCGAATCGGCGTGGCTGCCGTTGTATCCGAGGTTGCCGTTGGGCAGGATGACGGCATGGCGGCCCGGGCGTACCGGCAGCCGCCATTCGTGCACGACCTCGCCGCCGATATCCACCAGGAACACCCGGCCGCCCGCGGTCTGCGGCGCGATCAGGGTGTAGCCGCCAAAGCTGCGCGAGCGGTCGAGGGCGATCAGGCCGGCACCGCGCCGGCGCTGCGTGACGGGATCGACGGCTGGCGCACTCATGGCGCCGGCGCGCGCCAGACGATATCGGCCACCTTGATCCTGCGCGGAATGATGCCCAGCGACTGGAAGGTATCGGCCAGTTGCTGCTGCTGGGCCACGTGCGCGTCGGTCACCGGGCCGAGCGAGAACTCGGCGCGCTCGAAGGCGGCCTTCCACGACTTGACATCGATGCCCGTGGCCTCGGCGGCCAGGGCGGCGAGTTCGCCGCGGTGCTGGCCCGCCCAGACGGTGGTCTTGCCGATTTCGTCGAGCACGGCCGACAGCACCGCCGGGTACTGGGTGGCAAAGCTCCTGGACGCGATGTAGTAGGACGAGCTGGCCAGGCGCTTGTCCGAGGTGTCGGCGATCACGCGGGCACCGTAGCGCTCCTCGGCGATGGCGAAGTACGGATCCCACACGACCCAGGCGTCGATGTTGCCACCGTTGAACGCGGCGGTGGCATCGGCCGGTGACAGGTAGGTCGGCACGATGTCCTCGAACTTCAGACCGGCCAGCCCGAGTGCCTTGACGGTCACGTTCTGCGCGCTGGAGCCCTTGCCGAAGGCGACCTTCTTGCCCTTGAGCTCGGCCACGGTCTTGATCGGCGAGTGCTTGGGCACCAGCACCGCGTGCTGCGCCGACGGCGTGGCCGCGGCATAGACGAGATTGGCGCCACCCGCCTGGGCAAAGATCGGCGGCGTGTCGCCGACCGATCCGAGGTCGATCGCACCGGCGCCCAGCGCTTCGAGCATGGGCGGGCCGAACTGGAACTCCACCCACTTGACGCTGGACACGCCCAGCGCCTGCAGGCGTTTTTCGATCACCTGCTGCTTCTTGATCAGCACCAGGATGGCCGAGCCTTTCTGGAAGCCGATCCTCACCTCTTTGGGGAGCGCCTGGGCAGAGGCCGGCGCACTCAGGCCGAACAGGAAGGCAGCGGACAGCGCGGCGAAGCCGGCGCCCAGGTGACGACGGGACAGACGGGGTTGCATAGGGGATTCCTCCTGAATGATGGTCCGGACAAGGTTAGGCTGCGGTGCGTGGCCTGTCGAACTCGTTATTCGCATATGGATATGCACAAGTGGACACCGGTACCCCGCGGTCGCGGATCACGCTGCCAACAGCTCCGAGGTCCCCTCCTCGCTCAGGGCCTGGTCAACCGCCTCGCGCGTGAGCGTGGGCGCGAAGGTCTCGATGAACTTGTAGGCATAGCCACGCAGCCAGACGCCGCGTCGTATCGCCAGTCGCGTGAGGTTGATGCGGAACAGGTGGCGTGCGTCGAGCGTGCGCAGGTGCTGGTCGCGTTCCGCGTCGATGGCGATCGAGGCCACGATGCCGACGCCCATGCCCAGCTCCACGTAGGTTTTGATGACGTCGGCGTCCATCGCCGTGAGCACCACGCTGGGCTGGATGCCCGCCGCCTGGAACGCCTCGTCGATGTGCGAACGGCCGGTGTAGCCCACGTCGTAGGTGATGATCGGGTAGCGCGCCAGTTGCGCCAGCGTGACCGGGCCGTCCAGTTGCAGCAACGGGTGTCCGGGCGGCACCACCACGCTGTGCGTCCAGCGGTAGCACGGCAGCGTCACCAGTTGCGGGTAGTTGGCCAGCGCCTCGGTGGCGATGCCGATGTCGGCCTCGCCCTGCAGCAGCATCTCGGCGATCTGCCGCGGCGAGCCCTGGTGCAGGTGCAGCGTGACCTGCGGAAACAGCTCGCGAAAATCGCGCACGGCGTGCGGCAGGGCGTAGCGCGCCTGCGAGTGCGTGGCCGCGATGGTCAGACCCCCTTCCAGGCGCGAGACGAATTCCTTGCCGGCCTGGCGCAGGTTCTGCGCCTCCTGCAGCAGCCGCTCGACGATGGGCAGCAGCGCCGCGCCCGGCTCGGTCAGGCCGGTCAGGCGCTTGCCCGAGCGAACGAAGATGGACACGCCCAGTTCTTCCTCCAGTTCCCGGATCTGGCGGCTGACACCGGGCTGCGAGGTGTAGAGCATGGCCGCCACCTCGGTCAGGTTGAAACCGCAGCGCACCGTCTCCCGAACGGATCGTAGTTGCTGAAAGTTCATGGCTCAATGGGGCAACAACTTGCCCGGATGCGGCGCGCACGGGTGGCGCGCGCGGGTTGGCGAGTCTTCAGACGATCTGCGCCACTTCGTCGAACGCCAGGCGCGGGCCGCGCGGGAACGTGCCCGCGTGGTCGGCCACGCCGAGGTTGATGATGAAGTTGACGGCGTAGCGGCCATCGGGGAAGAACGCTTCGTTGACCGCCTGCGGGTTGAAGCCCGACTGCGCGCCTGCGTCCAGCCCGAGCGCCCGCGCCGCCAGGATCAGGTAGGCGCCTTGCAGGCTGCTGTTGCGAAATGCGGTGGCCTCGGCCAGCGCCGGGTTGCCATCGAACAGCGGCTTGGCGTCGTAGGCCGGGAACTGCTGCGGCAGGTGCTCCTGGAACTGCCTGTCGTGCGCCACGATCACCGTGACGGCGGCCGCGTCGGTCTGCGCCACGTTGCCCGACGAGAGCGCCGGGCGCAGCTTCGCCTTGGCTTCGGGGCTGCGCACGAACACGAAACGCGCCGGTTGTGCGTTGAAGGCCGTCGGCCCCCATTTGAGCAGGTCGTACAGGCGGTGGATCAGCTCGTCGGACACCGGCACCGGCTTGAAGGCATGCACGGTACGGGCCTCGCGGAACAGGCGGTCGAGCGCGACGTCGGGCAGGGAATGGATGACGGGTGCGTCCATGGTGTGTTCTCCTGCGGGTCAGACGGCGGCCAGTGCCTGGTCCAGGTCGGCCAGCAGGTCGTCGATGTGCTCGATCCCGATCGACAGGCGCACGGCATCCTCGCTCACACCCGCCTTGACCAGTTCCTCGGGCGACAGTTGCCGGTGCGTGGTCGATGCCGGGTGCGTGGCCAGCGACTTGGCGTCACCGATGTTGACGAGCCGGGTGAACAGTTGCAGCGCGTCGAGGAACCGGGCACCGGCCGCACGGCCCTCGCCCGGTGCCGACTTCACACCAAAGGTCAGCAGGCCCGATGCGTGGCCGCCGAGGTACTTTTTCGCCAGTTCATGGTCCGGGTGGCTGGGCAGCCCCGCGTAGTTGACCCAGCCCACTTTGGAGTGCTGTTCCAGGCGCCGTGCGATGGCCAGGCTGTTGGCGTTGATGCGCTCCATGCGCAGCGCCAGCGTCTCGATGCCCTGCAGGATCAGGAAGGCGTTGAACGGCGAGATCGCCGCGCCGGTGTTGCGCAGCGGGACCACGCGGGCGCGCCCGATGAAGGCCGCCGGGCCCAGGGCCTCGGTGTAGACCACGCCGTGGTAGCTCGGGTCGGGTTCGTTCAGGCGCTGGAAGCGCTCCTTGTGTTCGGCCCAGGGGAACTTGCCGCTGTCGATGATGGCGCCGCCGATGCTGGTGCCATGGCCCCCCAGGTACTTGGTGAGCGACTGCACCACGATGTCGGCACCGTGCTCGATCGGACGCAGCAGGAAGGGTGTGGCCACCGTGTTGTCGACGATCAGCGGCACGCCATGGCGGTGTGCGATCTCGGCCAGGCGGGCGATGTCGGTCACGTTGCCGGCCGGATTGCCCACCGATTCGACGTAGATGGCCTTGGTGCGCGCATCGATCAGGGGCTCGAAGCTGGCCGCGTCGCGGTGGTCGGCAAAGCGCGTGGTGATGCCGAACTGCGGCAGCGTGTGCGCGAACAGGTTGTAGGTGCCGCCATACAGCGCGGTCGCCGACACGATGTTGTCCCCCGCCTCGGCAATGGTCTGGATCGCGTAGGTGATGGCCGCCTGCCCGGAGGCCAGCGCCAGCGCGGCGATGCCGCCTTCGAGCGACGCCAGGCGCTGCTCCAGCACGTCCTGCGTCGGGTTCATGATGCGGGTGTAGATGTTGCCCGGCACCTTCAGGTCGAACAGGTCGGCACCGTGCTGTGCGCTGTCGAAGGCATAGGCGGCGGTCTGGTAGATCGGCACCGCCACCGCCTTGGTGGTCGGATCGGGCCGGTAGCCGGCGTGCACGGAACGGGTCTCGAATTTCCAGTGGTCTGACATGGTGTGTTTTCCTGTGTTGGGGGTGAAGGTCGGTTCGACTCGACGGCTCAGTCCATCGCGTGGCCCGTCAGTCCGATCAGTTGGTCGACGAACGCGTCGAGCAGCGGCAGCTCGGGCGATGGCGCGCCGGTGGGCTGGGCCTTCCAGCCATCGGGCGCGCTGAACAGCCGCAGGGCATCGAAATCGGGTTGCTCGCCGGCGTCGAAGAAGTGCCGCACGCCCGCCGGCACCACCACCCAGTCTCCGGCCTCGCACAGCAGACCCAGGTGGCCGGTGTCGGTGCGCACGTAGAACAGGCCCGTGCCGCCCAGGAAGAAACGGATCTCGGCGTCGGCATGCACGTGCTCGGCGGTGAACTGGCGGCGCAGCTCGGGCCAGCCGGCATGGTCGGGCTGAAGGCTCACGCGATCGACGCTGCGCACGGCCAGGCGCTCGCGCAGGCCGTCCAGCTCGGGGCCGTAGGCGGCGAGCACCGCCTCCAGGCTGCCATCGCCCGGATCGCGCAGCGGCCAGCGGCCGTGATCCAGGCCGTGGGCACGCAGCGTCTCGCGCACCCGTGCCTCACACACCAGGGTCTCGCCCCAGCGCCCCTGCGCATCGAACGTCACCAGCGCGGCCATGGCTGCCCTCTTCTCGTGCTTATTGCAACGCGGCGGGGCGTGCGTAGCCCGGGAAGTGCTTGTTCAGCACGTCCTTGAAGAACGGGGTCTTGAAAGCCTCGGCCAGATCGGCTACCCAGGGCGCGCCCTTGTCGGCCGTGCGCACCGCCGCCACCAGCAGGTAGTAGTCGGGCGTCTTCTCCAGCGCCACGGCCTCGGTCAGCTTCAGGCCCGAGGAAATCGCGAAGTTGCCGTTGATGACGGAAAAGTCGGTGTCATCCAGCGCACGCGGCAGTTGCGCGGCCTCCAGCGGGATGAACTTGAGCTTCTTCGGGTTCTCGGCGATGTCCTTCTCGGTCACCTTCAGCGGATCGACGCCCGGCTTGGCCTTGACCAGGCCGTACTGCTCCAGGAACACGAAGGTGCGCGCCAGGTTGGTCGGGTCGTTGGGCACGGCCACGCGCGCGCCTTCCTTGACATCGGCCACCGTCTTGTACTTCTTCGAGT
>NZ_JAQVEJ010000111.1 GCF_028698005.1 Hydrogenophaga sp. | reverse complement strand
CTGACCGAAGTGGCCTTCCAGAACGCGCTGGCCTACGCCAAGGACCGCCTGCAGATGCGCAGTCTCTCGGGTGTGAAGGCCAAGGACAAGGAAGCCGACCCCATCATCGTGCACCCCGACGTGCGCAAGATGCTGCTGACGGCCAGGGCCTATGCCGAAGGCGGCCGCGCGCTGCAGGTGTTCAGCACGCTGCTGGTCGACAAGGCCCACCACCACCCCGACGAGAAAGTACGCAAGGAGGCCGACGAACTGGTCGCCCTGCTCACCCCCATCGTCAAGGCCTTCATCACCGACAACGGCCACATCGCGACCAACGCCTGCATGCAGGTCTTCGGCGGCCATGGCTTCATCAAGGAATGGGGCATGGAGCAGTTCGTGCGCGACAACCGCATCAACATGATCTACGAAGGCACGAACACCGTGCAGTCGCTGGACCTGCTGGGCCGCAAGGTGCTGGGCAACCAGGGCGCCACGCTCAAGAAGTTCGGCAAGCTCATCGCCCGTCTGGTGGAAGAGGAAGGCGTCAACGAAAAGATGGCCGAGTTCATCAACCCGATCGCGCAACTGGGCGAACAGATGACCAAGTTCACGATGGAGATCGGCTTCAAGGGCATGCAGAACCCCGACGAGGTCGGCGCGGCCGCGGTGGACTACCTGCGCGTGGCCGGCCATCTGGTGTTCGGCTACCTGTTCGCCCGCATGGCCCAGGTGGCGCTGCGCCAGATCGCTGCCGGCAGCACCGACCCCTTCTACACGGCCAAGCTGCAGACGGCGCGTTTCTACTTCGCCAAACTCTTCCCCGAGACGGCGACGCTGATGCGCACCGCGCGCGCCGGCAGCCGCGTGCTGATGGACACCGACGCGGCACTGGCATGAAGTGCGCCACCCTTGCCGGCCTGATCGCCCTGGGCACCACCCCGGCGTTCGCGCAAGCCACGCCCGAAGGCCTGTGGCGCAACGTCGATGACAAGACGGGCCAGGCCAAGGCCGAAATCCGCATCGCCGCGAACGCCGGCGGCGCCCTCGCCGGCCGCATCGACCAAGTGCTGGTGCCCTCGGATGACCCCCTGTGCAGCGCCTGCACCGACGACCGCCAGGGCCAGCCCAAGCTCGGCCTGGAGATCATCCGCGGCGCCCGCCAGTCGGGCACCGAGGCGCTGTGGGAGGGCCGGATTCTCGATCCCGAGAACGGCAAGGAGTACGCCTTGCGCATGGTGCCGCTGGAAGCGGGCCGCAAGCTGCAGGTGCGCGGCTACATCGGCCCCTTCTACCGCACGCAGGTATGGACACGCGTCGACTGACGCGACCACCAGAAACGGAACACCCATGACATCATTTCAAGTGAAGAAAGTCGCCGTCCTCGGCGCTGGCGTGATGGGCGCGCAGATCGCCGCCCACCTCGTCAACGTGAAGGTGCCAGTCATCCTCTTCGACCTCGCCGCCAAGGAAGGCCCGAAGAACGGCATCGTGACCCGCGCGGTCGACAACCTGAAGAAGCTCAAACCTTCGCCGCTGGGCGTGGCGGCCGACGCCGACCTGATCCGCGCGGCCAACTACGAAGAGCACATGGACCTGCTCAGGGAATGCGACCTCGTGATCGAGGCCATTGCCGAGCGCATGGACTGGAAGCTCGACCTGTACCAGAAGATCGCGCCGTTCGTCGCGCCACATGCCATCGTCGCGTCCAACACCTCGGGCCTGTCGATCACCAAGCTGTCGGAAGCGCTGCCCGAAGCCATCCGCCCGCGCTTTTGCGGCATCCACTTCTTCAACCCGCCGCGCTACATGACGCTGGTGGAGCTGATCGCCACGCCCACCACCGAACCGGCGATCCTCGACCACCTGGAGGTGTTCGTCACCAGCGGCCTGGGCAAGGGCGTGGTGCGCGCCAAGGACACGCCCAACTTCATCGCCAACCGCATCGGCATCGCCGGCATGCTCTCGACGATGAAGGAAGTCGAGAACTACGGCCTGACCTACGACGTGGTGGACGACCTCACCGGCAAACGCCTGGGCCGCGCTTCCAGCGGCACCTTCCGCACCGCCGACGTGGTGGGCCTGGACACCATGGCGCACGTCATCAGGACGCTGCAGGACAACCTGAGCGAAGAGACCGACCCCTTCTATGGCAGTTTCAGCACGCCACCCGTGCTGGCCAAGCTGCTGGAGCTGGGCCACCTCGGCCAGAAGACCAAGGCGGGCTTTTACAAGAAGGTCGGCCGCGACATCCTGCGCTTCGAGCTGGAGAGCGAGGAATACGTGCCCGGCGGCGCCAAGGCCGACGAGGTCTATGGCCGCATGCTCAAGAAGCCGGCCGCCGAGCGCCTGAAGCTGCTGCGCAACAGCGAGGGCCCGCAGGGCCGGTTCCTCTGGGCCATCCTGCGCAACAGCTTCCACTACGCCGCCGTGCACCTGGCCACCATCGCCGAGACCGCGCGCGAGGTGGACCAGGCCATGCGCTGGGGCTTCGGCATGAAGCAGGGCCCGTTCGAGCTGTGGCAGGAAGCGGGCTGGCTGGACGTGGCGAAGATGGTCCAGGAGGACATCGACGCCGGCAAGGCGCTGTGCCAGGCGCCGCTGCCCCAGTGGGTGTTCGAGGGCCCCGTGGCCGAGGCCGGCGGCGTGCACACCGCCCAGGGTTCGTGGAACCCGAGCAAGGGCGTGTTCGAGCCGCGCCGCCAGCTACCGGTGTACGAGCGTCAGCACTTCCCCGAGCTGCTGCTGGGCGAGACGGGTCCGACGTTCGAGACCGCCGGCACCACCATCAGCGAGGACGCCAACCTGCGCACCTGGACGCTGGACGGCGAGGTGCTGATCGCCAGCCTCAAGACCAAGATGCACACGCTCAGCCCCGAGGCCTGCGAGGGTCTGATGGCGGCCATCGAACTGGCCGAGGCCGAGTACCAGGGCCTGGTGATCTGGTCGGGTGACGAGCCCTTCAGCGCCGGCGCCGACCTGCAGGCGCTGCTGCCGGCCTTCATGGCCGTGGGCGTGGCCGCGGTGGAAGACGCCGAAGGCTTCATGCAGCAGATGATGCTGCGCCTGCGCTACGCCAACGTGCCGGTCATCAGCGCCATGCGCGGCCTGGCCCTGGGCGGCGGCTGCGAGCTGGCGGTGCACAGCGCCCGCCGCGTGGCCCACATGGAAACCTATGTCGGCCTGGTCGAGGTCGGCGTCGGCCTGATCCCCGGTGCCGGCGGCCTGACCTACATCGCCCGCCGCGCGGCCGAGAACGCGAGGACCTCCACCGGCAAGGACCTGCTGCCCTTCCTGACCGACGGCTTCACCGCCGCCGCGATGGCCAAGGTGGGCACCAGCGCCATCGAGTCGCGCGCCATCGGCTACCTGCTGGACAGCGACATCATCGTTCCGCACAAGGACGAGGTGCTGTTCGTGGCGCTCAACGAGGCCAAGGCCATGTACCGCGCGGGCTATCGTCCACCGCACAAGCGCCTGTTCCCCGTGGCCGGCCGCGACGGCAAGGCCACCATCATGGGCCAGCTCATCAACATGCGTGACGGCGGCTTCATCAGCCGTCACGACTTCCACATCGCCAGCCTGATCGCCCACGTGGTGACCGGCGGCGACGTCGATCCGGGCACGCTGGTCAGCGAGGAATACCTGATGACGCTGGAGCGCCAGGCCTTCTGCTCGCTGATCGAGCACCCCAAGACACAAGAGCGAATCCTGGGCATGCTGAGCACCGGCAAGCCCCTGCGCAACTGAGGACGCGACATGAGCAAACAGATCCAAGACGCCTATATCGTCGCTGCCACGCGCACACCCATCGGCCGTTCACACAAGGGCTCGTTCCGCCACCTGCGACCGGACGACCTGCTGGCCCATGTGCTGCGCTCAGCCCTGGAAAAAACCCCCGGCCTGGACCCCCAGGCTGTGGAGGACGTCATCTGCGGCTGCGCCATCCCGGAGGCCCAGCAGGGCCTGAACGTGGCCCGCATCGGCGCCATCCTGGCCGGCCTGCCCAACTCCGTGGGCGGCATCACGGTCAACCGCTTCTGCGCCTCGGGCCTGTCGGCCGTGGCCATGGCGGCCGACCGCATCCGCGTCGGTGAGGCCGACGTGATGATCGCCGCCGGTGTGGAGAGCATGAGCATGGTGCCCATGATGGGCAACAGCCCGAGCCTGTCGCCGGCCATCTTCCGCAACACCGACGACATCGACAACTACGGCATCGCCTACGGCATGGGCCTGACGGCCGAGAAGGTCGCGCAGCAGTGGAAGGTCAGCCGGGAGGCGCAGGACGCCTTCGCGCTGCAGTCGCACCAGCGTGCCGTGGCCGCCATGAAGGCCGGCGAGTTCAGCGACGAGATCACGCCGGTGACGGTGCAGGAGCGCCAGGTCGATCTCGAATCGGCCGAGGTGAGCATCACCGAGCGCACCGTGAGCCTGGACGAGGGCGCGCGCCCCGACACCTCGCTCGACGGCCTGGCCAAGCTGCGCACCGTCTTCGCCGCGCGCGGCTCAGTGACGGCCGGCAACAGCTCGCAGACCAGCGACGGCGCCGGCGCCCTGATCCTGGCCAGCGAGGCCGCCGTCAAGCGCTTCGGCCTGACGCCGCTGGCGCGATTCGTCAGCTACGCCAGCAAGGGCGTGCCGCCGCACATCATGGGCATCGGCCCGATCGAGGCCATCCCGGCCGCGCTGCGCCACGCCAACCTCAGGCAGGACGACCTGGACTGGATCGAGCTGAACGAGGCCTTCGCCGCGCAGTCGCTCGCCGTGATGAACACGCTGGGCCTGGACCCCGCCAGGGTCAATCCCATGGGCGGCGCCATCGCGCTGGGCCATCCGCTGGGCGCGACCGGCGCCATCCGCTCGGCCACCGTGGTACACGCCCTGCGCCGCCACCACAAGAAGTACGGCATGGTGACCATGTGCGTGGGCATGGGCCAGGGCGCCGCCGGCATCTTCGAGCGCGTCTGACACTCCCCCCGCGGCGTCGCGTGCAGGACTGCGCGCGGCGCCGGCCGGCGGCACACTCGGGACTCATGAGCACTCATGTCTTTGACCAGGCCATCGCGCTGACCCCGGACGGGGACCACCGCTTCCGCGGCGCCACCTCGCCCGCCTACGCCAACATGGTGGGGCCCTTTGGCGGCATCACCGCCGCCACCGTGCTCAACGCCGTGATGCAGCACCCTTCGCTGCTGGGCGAGCCGCTATCCCTCACCATCAACTATTGCGCGGCGGTGGCCGACGGCGCGTTCACCGTGACCGCGCTGCCCATGCGCACCAACCGCTCCACCCAGCACTGGACCGTGGCTGTCACCCAGCCCGGTGCCGACGGCAGCGAGGACGCCGTGGTGACCGCCACCGTGGTGACGGCCGTGCGCCGCGACACCTGGGGTCTGGACGACGAAACCATGCCCGAGGTGCAGAAGCCGGACCAGGTCCAGCCTGTCCCGATGCCGGAGTTTTCGGCCTGGCTCAAGCGCTACGAGATGCGCCCCATCGAGGGGTCGGTGCCCCCGGTGTGGGATGGCGGCGGCACGCACAGCCGCACGCGCCTGTGGCTGCGCGACGCCGAACCGCGCCAGCTCGACCTGGCCGGCATCACAGGCTACGCCGATGCGTTCTTTCCGCGCGTGTGGCTGCGACGCGCCAGGTTCGTGCCCGCCGGCACCGTGTCCATGACGGTGTACTTCCACGCCGGCGGCGCCGAACTCGCCCGCTGCCCGGTCGGCACCTGGGTACTGGGCCAGGCGCGCGCGCAGGCCTTCCGCAACGGCTTCTTCGACCAGACGGCGCAGCTGTGGAGCGAGAACGGCCGCATCCTGGTGACGACCCACCAGATCGTCTACTACAAGGAATGACCCGAGGCGGGGCGGTGGCGCCCGCGCTCAGGGCCGCCCCAGCAGCAGGTACAGGCCCGTGTGCCCTTTGGGCGCGCGCATCAGCGCCAGATACAACGGCCCGAGCCCGGTATCCGCACCCACGAACACGCTGGTACCCAGACGCAGGTCGCCCAGGCTCACATCCTCGCGCCGGTTCCAGGCATTGCCCACCTCGATCGAGCCGCCCGCGAACACCGCGCGCAGCAGTCCCAGGCCCACGTTCATGTCGGTGCGGCGGTAGTAGGTGAGCCGTCCGAACAGCAGGTAGTTGCCCGAGACCTGCCCCCGGTGGTAACCCGACAAGTGCTGGAAGCCCCCGAGCGCGTATTCGTCGATCGCCCCCAGCGGCACCTTGCTTGCGTGCGCGGCACGCAGGCCCAGGTTCAGCGTGTGGCGCCCCCAGGTGCGCACGCCGGTGACCTGCGTGTCCAGCCGGTTGAACAGCTCGCCGGCCATGCCCTTTTCTTCCAGGCGCCCCACCATCAGTTCGCTGCGGATGCGGTAGCCGTGCAAGGGGAAGTTGGCATAGTCCAGTTGGTCGGAGGTCAGTGCGGCTCGCAAGCCCTGTTCCCACCAACGGCGCGCTCGCAGGTCGATGCCGGAGCCGGCCAGGTCACCGCTGAGCAGCTCGGGCACGGCGCGGCGGAAGCGGCTGACCACACCGATGCGGAACTCGCCGTAGCTGCCCAGCAGGCCCATGGGCCAGCCCACGTCGGCCCCCAACTGCAGCGAGCGGCGCCGCCCCGCGGCCACCTGGCTGCCATCGGTCCCATACATGTCGATGCGCTCCAGGTTCGTGTCGAGGTAGGCCGCCACGAAGGACTCGGCGCGCTTCGTCAGTGGCTGGTAGAACTCCGTGAACAGGCCCGTCTCCTCGCCAAGCTGGATGCGGTTGCGCCATTCGGCGCCGCGCTCGTTGATCCAGTGGCGGTTGTGGCTCATGCGCAGCGTGAACGCGCCCTCGCCGTCGAAATCGGTTTCGAGGTTCAGTCCCAGCTTCAGGTAGTTGGGGCCCCAGCTGTTGTCCTGCACGTTCATCACCAACGTGTCGCCGTCCGCCGGGTCGTGCTCCAGCCGGTAGCTCACGTCGTTGTAGTCGCCCGTGGCCGAGAGCCGCTGCACATCGCCCTCGATGCGCGTGAGGTCGAACGCCGCGCCCGGCCGCGTCTCCATCAGGCTCTGCAGGTAGCCGGTGCGCTCGGGCGGCACGCCCTCGAAGCGCACGGCCGTGATGTGACCGACACCGGCCGAGGCCAGCGCCTGGCGCTCGCCGCGCGCCGCGCGCCAGCGTGCATAGTGCGTGGCCGGCACAGCAAAGCGTGCCAGCGAGCTGCGCACCGACTCGGTGTAGCGCTCGCCCAGCGCCACCAGCTCGGCGGAGCGGTTGAAGTCGGCCGATGACACGTTCACCAGCGGCGGCAGCAGGAGCAGGTCCTCTTTGGTGAGCTGATCGATGCTGCGGCGCACGTTCTGCTCGGTGAGGATGTTGACCATCTGGCTCGTGATGCCCACCAGCGTGCCCAGGGTCTCGCGGCCCGCCAGCGGCGTGCCGATGTTGACCGCGATCACCAGGTCGGCCCCCATGCCCCGCGCCACCTCCACCGGCAGGTTGTCCACCAGGCCGCCGTCGCCCAGGATGCGTCCGTCCACCTCCAGCGGCGAGAACACCCCCGGCACCGACATGCTGGCGCGCAGCGCGGCAGCCAGGTCACCCCGGTCAAGCACCACGGCCTGGCCATTTTCCATGTCCGTGGCCACCGCGCGGAACGGGATCGGCAGGTGGTCGAAATCCGGCAGGTTGCGCATGGGCAGCGTATAACGGCGCAGCAGCATCTCCAGCGAGCGGCTGGGCACCGCACCCGTGGGCAGGCGGAAGTCGCCGTCGCGAAAACCCAGTTGCAGCATGGGGGCGAGCTCGAAGTCCTCCTCCTTGCGCCGCTGCGACAGCATCTGGCGAGGCTCACGCCATTCGAACAGGCCGCCCCAGTTCAACCGTGCGATTTCCTCCTCGAGCTGCACCGGACTCATGCCAGCCGCATACAGGCCGCCGATGATGGCACCCATGGAGGTGCCCACCACCATGTCCACCGGCACCTGCGCGGCTTCCAGCACCTTGAGCACACCCACGTGCGTGAGGCCACGTGCTCCGCCGCCCGACAGTACCAGCGCCACCTTCGGCCGTCCCTCGACGGCAGCGAGCTGGGGCATGGGGGGCGCCAACGCCGAGCCGGTGTTCGCGTGCGCCGTGCCACCTAACAGCATCAGCCAGGCCAGCAACAGCAGGTTCAGTGGGCGCATGAATCGCATCGGATGGCACTCGTGGACAAAAATGTGAACAGGGGCCGCTCACGGTCGGGGCAGCGTGCCCGCAGTGTAGGGCGGCCACGTCCCCGCAGGGCAAAGCCCCCAGTCAAACGCTGTCACCCGCGGCACGGGGCACGGCGCACACCGTGGCCGGTTCGTGGTAACTTGGAACCCTGCCAGTGAGCGGCCGTTCATGCCGTTCCTCCTGAGACTCTACAAGCACCATCCATGAGCGACATCCTCATCCACACCGAAGCCGGCGTCACCACGCTGACCTTCAACCGCTTCGACAAGAAGAACTCCATCACCTCGGTCATGTACGGCACGCTGGCCGACGCGCTGGAATCCGCCGCGGCCGACCCCGCCGTGCGCTGCGTGCTCATCCAGGGCCACGCCACCGTGTTCAGCGCCGGCAACGACATCGGCGACTTCCTCAATCACCCGCCTGCCACACAAGACTCGCCCGTGTTCCGCTTCCTGCGCAGCATCGCGCAGTTTCCCAAGCCATTGTTGGCGGCGGTGTGCGGCCCGGCCGTGGGTGTCGGCACCACCCTGCTGTTCCATTGCGACATGGTGTTTGCCGGCGACAATGCCGCCTTCTCCATGCCCTTCGTGAACCTGGGCCTGTGTCCCGAGGCCGCTTCCAGCCTGCTGGTGCCGCAGATGCTGGGCTACCACCGAGCCGCCGAAGCGCTGCTGCTGGGCGAGCCCTTCATGGCCGAGGCCGCTCTGGAAGTGGGCCTGGTCAACCGCGTGCTACCCCCCACCGAGGCCAACGACTATGCCCAGAGTGTGGCACGCCGGATCGCCGCCAAACCGCTGAGCTCGCTGGTCGAAACCAAGCGCCTGATGAAGAGGCACCACACGCAACAGGTGCTGGACACCATGGCCGAGGAGGGGGCCGTTTTCGGGCGCATGCTGCGCGAGCCCGCCGCGCGCGAGGCCTTCAGCGCCTTCATGGAACGCCGCAAGCCCGATTTCTCCAAGGTCTGACCGACCGCATCACGTCGCTGCCCCATGGGCTCACGCCCCGGGCAGTGACCATCCCTGTGTGGTCGTCCGGATGCCGGCCTGCCAGGCATTCGCGCTCAAGCCGCCAGGCCCTGCAGTTGCCGGTGAATCTGCTCCAACCCCCTGAGCTCCGCCGCATAGTCGAAGTCCGGGTCGTCGCGTTCCTTCACCATTTCCAGAATCTCAAAGCTGAGCGCAGCCTCGCCGCCCCGCTTCCATTCGGCCTGCAGCACGCGGTCCTTGTGGCTACCCATTCGCAGTTCAAAGCGCACGCGGTTCAGGCTTGCATGCACATTCCTGCTGGAGCCGACCAGCACATGACCGCTTTCGCGCGCACGCACGCACGGCGTAGACCCCCATGGCAGGGAAGGCATCGCGCAGTTCACGCACGATGGCCCGCCGGTCCTGTCTCAGGGATGGCATCTCAGTTCTCCTTGTCCTGCCGGTGCGGCGCGGCTTCCAGGGACGTCCCGGCCAGATCCAGCACATAGGCGCGCACATCCGGCGGCCACGAGGCCATCTGTGCCGCCAACCCGCCCTGGTCGCCCGTGAACAGGGCCCGCGACGCCTCCTCGAACCCGGGCAGGTCACCGGCCAGCGCGCTCATGACGTGGTACGCGCGTTCACGGGCCAGGCGCACGCGGTCGCTGTCGCCACTTTGGCGCCTCGCTTCGTGGACGAGCTTGCGCAGGGCGACGGATGCACCGCCCGGTTGCGCCGCCAGCCAGTCCCAGTGCTCGGGCAAGAGCGTCACCTCCCGGGCCACGACCCCCAGCCTGGGACGGCCGCGGCCTCTCGGTGCGGGCGCGGCTGCTG